>NZ_JBEORY010000011.1:0-168473 GCF_040302665.1 Kitasatospora sp. NPDC097691
CGACGTCCACCTGACGCCGACCGAGTTCGACCTGCTCGCCTGCCTGGCCGCCCAGCCGCGCGCGGTGCTCACCCGCGAGCAGCTGCTGGCCGAGGTGTGGGACTGGACCGACGCGTCCGGCACCCGCACGGTGGACAGCCACGTCAAGGCGCTGCGCCGGAAGATCGGCGCCAGCTGGATCCGCACCGTGCACGGCGTCGGGTACGCACTGGAGGCCCCGCTCTCCTAGGCGAGTCCGGGGCGACGGGCCACCGGGGGGCCCGTGTCCGGACGACGCCTGCCACCACGCGGGGGACAGACGCGGGGACCACAGGGGACCAATGACCTTTCCACAGCAACGCAACGGGGAATCCGACGGCGCGCGGCCGCAGCCACTGGCCGTCCGTGCCGCCCGCCGGGTCTGGGCCGACGTCCGGCCGCTCGACCCGGTCCGCTCGATCAAGGGCAAGCTCGCCCTGCTCGTGATCGTCTCCGTGTTCCTGGCCACCGGGATGGTGGTCGTGGCGATCCGGTCCGAGACCCAGATCCGGATCATCATGGTCTTCTCCATGATCGCCTCGCTGCTCTTCATGCAGTTCCTCGCGCACGGGCTGACCGCCCCCCTGCGCGAGATGACGGACGCCGCCCGCGCGATGGCCTCCGGCGACTACAGCCGCCGGGTCGAGGTGAACTCGCGCGACGAGATCGGCGAACTGGCGGCCGCCTTCAACGGGATGGCCGCCGATCTGGAGGCCGCCGACCAGCACCGGCGCGAGCTGGTCGCCAACGTCTCGCACGAGCTGCGCACGCCGATCGCCGCGCTGCGCGCCGTCCTGGAGAACGTCGTCGACGGCGTCGTCCAGCCCAATCCGGCGACCCTGGGGGCCGCGCTGGAGCAGACCGAGCGGCTCGGCCGCCTGGTCACCCACCTGCTCGACCTCTCCAAGATCGACGACGGCGTGGTCGACCTGGACGCGCGGCCCTTCGAGGTGCGCGAGTTCCTGGACGGCGTGCTGCGCGGGGTCACCGTGGACGGCGCGACGGCCGGCGGCGCCTTCTCCCGGCGCGGGGACGTCCGGCTCGCCCTGGAGGTCAGCCCGGCAGGCCTGACCGGCGTGGCGGACCCGGAGCGACTCCACCAGGTGGTCGCCAACCTGGTCGACAACGCCTGCAAGCACTCCCCGCCCGGCGGCACCGTGACGGTGCGCGCGCGGCCCGACGGCGAGGGCGGCGCCCTGCTGCTGGAGGTCCAGGACGAGGGCCCGGGCATCCCCCTGGCCGACCGCACCCGGGTCTTCGAGCGGTTCAGCCGCAGCGGCACCGCGACCGCCGCCGGACCGGGCGCGGACGGCGGCACCGGCCTGGGCCTGGCCATCGCCCGCTGGGCGGTGGACCTGCACGGCGGACGGATCGCGGTCGCCGAGTCGCCCCGCGGCTGCCGGATCGAGGTCCGTCTGCCCGGGCAGCGCCAGGGCGACGGCCGGGACATTTGTCACAGATCCGACACAGACGCATACGAAGATCGTTAGCGGATCATCGTAGGGGTTTGTCCGATTTCATCCGCATATAGAGCCTCTTCGGCGCCGATCGGTTCCCCTCAGATACGGCTTTCTAACGCACTTTTTCAGCCAAACTGCAGGTCAGGACTGTGATCTGGGCGACGCCTGGCCCCCGGGGACTGCGCGATCACTGGTCAGGGGCGTAGCCTTAATCCCCGCTGTCCAAACATCCCAAAAGGAAGCGGAAGAGGGCGGTTGCCGCCGTGTCGCCACAGTCCCCTGAAACCCCCAACAGCTCGGCAAGCTCCACTGGCTTCGGCCCCAATGAGTGGCTCGTCGACGAGATCTACCAGCAGTACCTCCAGGACCCGAACTCGGTCGACCGAGCCTGGTGGGACTTTTTCGCCGACTACAAGCCCGGTACCGAGGTGACCCCAGTGACCCAGGCCGCGACCCAGGCCGGCCCCACGCCGACCCCTGCCGCTGCCCCCGCGCCCGCCGCTGCTGCTCCGGCCGCGCCCGCCCCCGCCGCACCGGCCGCCCCGGCCGCTCCGGCCCCGGCTGCCGCCCCGCTCGCCGCCGCGCCCGCCGCGCCCCCGGCCCCGAAGGCCGCCGTCGCCGCTTCGGCCGCGCCCGCCGCCACCGCCGGTCCCGAGCTGGTCCAGCTGCGCGGCCCGGCGAAGGCCGTCGCCACCAACATGGACGCCTCGCTGGAGGTGCCGACCGCGACCTCGGTCCGCGCCGTGCCGGCGAAGCTGTTGATCGACAACCGCATCGTCATCAACAACCACCTGCAGCGCGCCCGCGGCGGCAAGGTCTCCTTCACCCACCTGATCGGCTACGCCCTGGTCCAGGCCATCAAGGCCGCCCCGGGCATGAACCACAGCTACAAGGTGGAGGACGGCAAGGCCTTCCTGGTCAAGCCGGAGCACGTCAACCTCGGCCTGGCCATCGACCTGGTGAAGCCGAACGGCGACCGCCAGCTGGTCGTCGCGGCCATCAAGAAGGCCGAGACCCTCGACTTCTTCGGCTTCTGGCAGGCCTACGAGGACATCGTCCGCCGGGCCCGCGCCAACAAGCTGACCATGGACGACTTCACCGGCGTCACGGTCTCGCTGACCAACCCCGGCGGCATCGGCACCGTGCACTCCGTGCCGCGCCTGATGCAGAACCAGGGCACCATCGTCGGCGTCGGCGCCATGGAGTACCCGGCCGAGTTCCAGGGCTCCGCCCCGGAGACCCTGTCCCGCCTGGGCGTCTCCAAGATCATGACGCTGACCTCGACCTACGACCACCGCGTCATCCAGGGCGCGGCGTCCGGCGAGTTCCTGCGCGAGATCCACCGCCTGCTGCTCGGCGAGAACGGCTTCTACGACGAGATCTTCGAGTCGCTGCGGATCCCGTACGAGCCGGTCCGCTGGGCCACCGACGTCGCCACCACCCACGACGACGAGGTCAACAAGACCGCGCGCGTCATGGAGCTGATCCACTCCTACCGGGTCCGCGGTCACCTGATGGCCGACACCGACCCGCTGGAGTACAAGCAGCGCAAGCACCCCGACCTGGACGTCACCACGCACGGCCTCACCCTGTGGGACCTGGAGCGCGAGTTCGCGGTCGGCGGCTTCGGCGGCCAGAAGATGATGAAGCTCCGCGACATCCTCGGCCTGCTGCGCAACACCTACTGCCGCACCGTCGGCATCGAGTACATGCACATCCAGGACCCGAAGCAGCGCAAGTGGCTGCAGGACCGCCTGGAGAAGCCGTACTCGAAGCCCGAGCGCGAGGAGCAGCTGCGGATCCTCCGCCGTCTGAACTCGGCCGAGGCCTTCGAGACCTTCCTGCAGACCAAGTACGTCGGCCAGAAGCGCTTCTCGCTGGAGGGCGGTGAGTCGCTGATCGCCCTGCTGGACGCGACCATCGACTCCGCCGCCGAGCACCGCCTGGACGAGGCCGTCATCGGCATGGCCCACCGCGGCCGCCTGAACGTGCTGGCCAACATCGTCGGCAAGCCGTACGGCAAGATCTTCGGCGAGTTCGAGGGCAACCTCGACCCGAAGTCGATGCACGGCTCCGGCGACGTCAAGTACCACCTGGGCGCCGAGGGCACCTTCACCGGCCTGGACGGCGAGACCATCAAGGTCTCGCTCGCCGCGAACCCCTCCCACCTGGAGGCCGTGGACCCGGTCGTCGAGGGCATCGCCCGCGCCAAGCAGGACATCCTGGACCAGGGCGGCACCACCTTCCCGGTGCTGCCGATCCAGATCCACGGCGACGCGGCCTTCGCCGGCCAGGGCGTCGTCGCGGAGACCCTGAACATGTCGCAGCTGCGCGGCTACCGCACCGGCGGCACCGTGCACGTCGTGGTGAACAACCAGGTCGGCTTCACCGCCGCCCCGGCGTCCTCGCGTTCCTCGATGTACTGCACCGACGTGGCCCGCATGATCGAGGCCCCGATCTTCCACGTGAACGGCGACGACCCGGAGGCCGTGGTCCGCGTCGCGCGGCTCGCCTTCGCGTTCCGCCAGGAGTTCCACAAGGACGTGGTGATCGACCTCATCTGCTACCGCCGCCGCGGTCACAACGAGGCCGACAACCCGTCGTTCACCCAGCCGCTGATGTACGACCTGATCGACAAGAAGCGCTCGGTGCGCAAGCTGTACACCGAGGGCCTGATCGGTCGCGGCGACATCACCATGGAAGAGGCGGAGCAGGCGCTCCAGGACTTCCAGGGCCAGCTGGAGAAGGTCTTCGCCGAGGTCCGCGACGCGGCCCAGGCGCCGGCCGACGCCACCGCCGGCAAGCCGGTCGCCGACTTCCCGGTCTCCATCCGGACCGGCATCTCCCAGGAGATGGTCAAGCGGATCGCCGCCTCCCAGGTCAACCACCCGGACTGGCTGACCGTCCACCCGCGCCTGCTGCCGCAGCTGCAGCGCCGCGCCTCCTCGGTCGAGGACAACACCATCGACTGGGCGATGGGCGAGACCCTCGCCATCGGCTCGCTGCTGATGGAGGGCCACCCGGTCCGCCTGGCCGGCCAGGACAGTCGCCGCGGCACCTTCGGCCAGCGGCACGCCGTCCTGATCGACCGCAAGACCGGCGAGGACTACACCCCGCTGCAGTACCTCACCGAGGACCAGGCCCGCTACACCGTCTACGACAGCCTGCTGTCGGAGTACGCGGCCATGGGCTTCGAGTACGGCTACTCGCTGACCCGCCCGAACTCGCTGGTCATGTGGGAGGCGCAGTTCGGCGACTTCGTCAACGGCGCGCAGACCATGGTGGATGAGTACATCGCCTCCGCCGAGCAGAAGTGGGGCCAGCACTCCGGCGTCACCCTGCTGCTGCCGCACGGCTACGAGGGCCAGGGCCCGGACCACTCGTCCGCCCGCCCGGAGCGCTTCCTCCAGCTGTGCGCGCAGAACAACATGACGGTCGCGATGCCGACCCTGCCGTCGAACTACTTCCACCTGCTGCGCTGGCAGGCGCACAACCCGCACCACAAGCCGCTGGTCGTCTTCACCCCGAAGTCGATGCTGCGTCTGAAGGCCGCGGCGAGTGCGACCGAGGAGTTCCTGTCCGGCTCGTTCCGCCCGGTCATCGGCGACTCCACCGTCGACCCGGCGCAGGTCCGCAAGGTGGTCATCACCGCCGGCAAGTTCTACTACGACCTGGAGGGGGCGCGCGCCGAGCGCGGCGTCACCGACACGGCGATCGTCCGGGTCGAGCGGCTCTACCCGCTGCCGGTGGCCGAGCTCCAGGAGGAGCTGGCCCGCTACGGCGACAACGTCCAGTTCGTCTGGGCGCAGGAGGAGCCGGACAACCAGGGCGCCTGGCCGTTCATCGCGATGAACCTGGTCGACCACCTGCAGGTCGTCATCGGCCGCAGCGCCGGCGGCTCCCGCCTGCGCCGCGTCGCCCGCACGACGGCCTCGTCCCCGGCGGTCGGCTCGGCCAAGCGGCACGCCGCCGAGCAGCAGGCGCTGATCGAAGAGGTCTTCTCGCTCTGACGCCCGACGCTGCGGCGCCCTGAGGCGCCGACGGCTCACCGGCCCCCGTCCTCCCACCCGGGAGGGCGGGGGCCGCGCCGTTCTCCGCCGCGCCGTTCTCCGCCACGCGGTCCGCCGCCGTTTCGTCCGCCACCGCGTCGCTGCCTGCCGCTCGTTCCCCGGGAGAACCGTTTCACCGTCGAGCCATGTCAAGGTCCCAGCTCTGCAACCAAACCGGAACCCCCGTGCACGGACTCCTGACGGATCGATAGGTTATGCCTCGCCAGGCGGACACCGGGCGCCCGTCATCGCGCCCGCCGCCTCGGCCGTACGACCTCACCGCTCTCCCAGGGGGATCACCACATGACCGCCGACACGCCTCGGAACGCCGGAAAGCTGCCTCCGGTCTTCCAGCCACTCCTCCCGGACGATCCCAAGGAGGTCGGCGGCTACCGGCTGTTCGCCCGGCTCGGCGCCGGCGGCATGGGCCGGGTCTACCTGTCGTACACCCCGGGCGGGCGCCCGGTCGCGCTCAAGGTGGTCCGTCCGGAGTTCGCCGAGGACGGCGAGTTCCGCCGCCGCTTCGCCCAGGAGGTCAGCAACGCCCAGCGGATCCACGGGCTCTACACCGCGCAGGTGATCGACTCCGGCGGCCTCGACACGGACTCCCCCTGGCTGGTCACCGCGTACGTCCCGGGCCCGTCCCTGCAGCAGGTGGTGCGCGAGAACGGCGCGCTGCCGGTGCGCACCGTCCTGCTGCTGATGGGCGGCATCGCCGAGGCCCTGCAGGCGATCCACAGCGTCGAGGTGGTCCACCGCGACCTCAAGCCCGCCAACGTGCTGGTCGCCGGGGACGGCCCGCGGGTGATCGACTTCGGCATCGCCCGGGCCGCCGACGCCACCGCGCTGACCGGCACCGGCTACCGGATCGGCTCGCCCGCCTTCATGTCCCCCGAGCAGGCCCAGGGGCGCCCGGTCACCCCGGCCACCGACGTCTTCGCGCTCGGCGCCCTGGCCGCGTACGTGGCCGGCGGCACCGCGCCGTTCGGCGACGGCCCGGACACCGCGGTGCTCTACCGGGTGGTGCACGAGGAGGCGGACCTGTCGGCCGTCCCCGCCGACCTGCGCGAGCTGGTCCAGCGCTGCCTGGCGAAGAGCCCCGAGGACCGCCCGACCCCCGCCGAGATCATCCAGGTCGCCCGCAACCACCCGGAGGTCGGCGGCCAGCTGCGGTTCGGCGACGACTGGCTGCCGCGCGAGGTCAACACCGAGATCACCCGTCGCTCCGACCTCCCCAAGACCCCGCCGACGCCGCTGCCGGCCGCTCCCGCCACCCCGCCGACCCCGGTGCCCGCGATGCCCGCGATGCCGGCCACCGCCCCGACCGCTCCCCCGCAGCCGCCCGTCACGCCGGCCCACCCCGTCGCCGCCCCGACCCACCCGGCCACCGCGGTGCACCCGCAGCAGCCGCCCGTGACGCCCCCGCCGGGCTTCGCGCCGCCGCCGCTCGGCTCGTACGGCGCACCGCAGCCGCCCACCGAGTCGCCGACCGCCCCGGTGCTGACCACCCCGCCGACCGCCCGGCTGCAGCCCGAGCCGCCGTCGTTCGACACCCCGCCGCCCGGTCCGGTGGTGACCTCCACCCCGCAGCCGGAGAAGGAGCCCGAGCCCAAGCGCAAGGGCGGGGTGTCGTGGAAGGTGCTGCTCAGCGTCGCCCTGGTGATGGCGGTCGGCGGCACCGCGGGCGGTGTCGTGCTGATGAAGAAGCTGGACGACGGCAAGAAGAAGGACTCCGGCAGCAGCGCGCAGGCCGCCCCGAACCAGGCGCCCAGCCCGACCGCCACCGTCCCCTCCCCCGCCCCGACCACCGCGTCCACCGGTTCGGCGGTGACGGCCGCGCCCTCGAAGTCCGGCCAGGGCACCGTCTCGGCGCCCGCCCGGCCGACCGGCTACTCCCTGATGCTGGACAAGAAGTCGCTGGCGATCCCCGGGGCCGACTACTCCTCCGACTCCTACCGGATCGACCTGGACGCGGGCACGGTGGTGCCGAAGTCCAACGACATCAAGTGGGGCCTGGGGGTGGTCAACGCCGGCGGCGCCGGCACCAAGGCCAACTCCTTCACCAGCTACGGCGACAACAAGTCGGACTTCGCGGTGATCACCGAGGCGTCGGTCACCGCCGAGCAGTGCGCGGCCGCCATCGACTCCCGGCCGGACACCGACCTCTCGTACAACCGGGTGGCCCCCGGCCGGCTGCTCTGCGTCCGCGACCGGCTCACCCACAACGTCGCCGTCGCGGTGATCGAACAGGCCGACCCGACCACCGGCGCCGCCAGGGTCACCGTCAGCACCTGGCGCGCCAGCTGACCGGTCTATCCTGACCAGGTCAATCCCCATCGGACCGGAGCGAACCGTGTACTTCACCGACCGAGGAATCGAGGAGCTGGCGAACCGGCGCGGCGACGAGGAGGTCACCTTCGAGTGGCTGGCCGAGCGCCTGCGCGAGTTCGTCGACCTCAACCCGGACTTCGAGATCCCGGTCGAGCGGCTGGCCACCTGGCTGGCGCGGCTCGACGACGAGGACGAGGACGACGAGTGACCCGGTGACGGCCCGCGAGAGGCCCGGGAGGCAACCGCCTCCCGGGCCTCTCGCGCGTCCGCGGACGGCCCACCGCCGACGCCCCGTAGGGGAAGCCTCGGGGCCGGATCGGGGTCGGGATAGGGGTCCGGCACGCTTGACTCTCCCGGCACGCGATATATCGTCTTTAGAAGTGAACGCGATACATCGCGATCGACGACGGGAGGCGGCAGAGATGAGCCAGTGGACGGTCGAGGGCCCCGAGAGGATCACCATCGACGAGGCGGTCCGCGCGCTGCACGTGCGGACCATCGAGGGCACGGTGAACGTGGTGGCGGCCGAGGGTCCCGCCCGCCTGGAGGTCACCGAGCTCCAGGGCGACCCCCTGCACGTGACCGTGGTGGACGGCGTCCTGACGGTCACCTACAAGGACATCAACAGCTGGGGCGAGTTCGGCGACTGGCTCAAGTCGGTCGGCTCGGTCAAGAGCTTCTTCGGCTCGCTCAAGCGCAAGCGGGTCGCCGGCATCACGCTGACCGTCCCGGCCGACACCGAGGTCAAGCTCGGCACCGTCTCCGCCGAAACCACCGTCTCCGGCCTCGCCGGGCACGTCTCGGTGCAGAGCGCCAACGGCGACACCACCCTGGTCGGGCTGACCGGGCGCACCGACGCCAACACCGTCACCGGCGACGTGGACGCCCAGTCGGTCGGCGGCCGGCTCCGGGTGAACACCGTCTCCGGGCAGCTCACCGTGGTCGCCGGCACCGCCGACCGGGTCCAGGCCAACGCCGTCACCGGCGCGGTCACCCTGGACCTCGTCGTCGACGGCGAGGCCGACGTCAAGGTCACCACCGTCAGTGGCCCGGTCGTGGTCCGGATCCCCTCCCGCGCCGACGCCAAGGTCGAGGCGGGCTCCACCAGCGGCGACATCTCCAGCAGCTTCGAGCAGCTCAAGCTGAGCAGCACCTGGGGCGCCAAGAAGCTGTCCGGCCAGCTCGGCGAGGGCCGCGGCAAGCTCCACGTCACCACGGTCTCCGGCTCGGTCACCGTGCTGAGCCGCCCGGAGCCGGAGGAGGACGGCCCGGCGAAGGAGCTCCCGGCCGGCCCCGGCAAGCCCGACTTCACCAAGGAGGCCTGAGATGACCCCCGTGTTCGGCCACGGTCGGCTCCGGCTCTACCTGCTGAAGCTCCTGGACGAAGCCCCGCGGCACGGCTACGAGGTGATCCGCCTGCTGGAGGAGCGCTTCCAGGGCCTGTACGCGCCGTCGGCCGGGACGGTCTACCCGCGGCTGGCCAAGCTGGAGCAGGAGGGCCTGGTCACCCACACCACCGAGGGGGGCCGCAAGGTCTACCGGCTGACCGACGCCGGGCGCGCCGAACTCGAAGCCCGTCAGGGCGAGTTGGACGAGCTGGAGCTGGAGATCCGGGACTCCGTGGCGCAGCTCGCCGGGGCGATCCGCGAGGACGTCCGGGACAGCGCCAAGGACCTGCGCGAGGAGCTGTGGAAGGCCGCCAAGCAGACCCCGCGGCCGGACCACGCCGAACGCGCGGGCGACCCGTGGGCCGGCCCCTGGGGCGACAACGACTCCTGGCAGCGTGCCAAGGAGGAGTTCGCCCAGTTCAAGCGACAGGCCAAGGACCAGGCCAAGCGCGCCCGGGAGCAGGAGAAGGCGGCCAAGGCCAAGGCGAAGGCGGCCGAGGAGGAGGCCCGCCGGCTGCGCGAGCAGGCCAAGGCCTCGCGCACCGCCGCGCAGCAGGAGGCGCTGCGGATCAAGCGCCGGGTCGAGCAGCAGGTGCGCGAGCACGCCGCGAAGGGCGACTGGCCGACCGGGCTGGCCGAAGGCCTGGCCGAGCTGACCAAGGGCCTGTCCGGGCTGGCCGACGCGGCCCGCTGGGGCCACCCGTCGGACGAGCCAGCCCCGTCGGACGAGCGGATCACCGTGACCCGGATCGACCTCGACGAGGACGAGCCGGCCGCGCCGGCCGACCTGCCCGCGTGGGCACGCACCGACCCGGCCGAGGACCCGGCCCGGGAGCTGGAACGGCTGCTCGACCGCTTCCGCGACCAGGTCCGCGACGCGGCCCGGGACGGCGGGGTGAGCGGGGACAAGCTGGCCGAGGCCCGCCGGGTGCTGGGCACCGCGGGCGAGCGGCTGAAGCGGCTGCTCGGCTGACGACCGCAGGACGGCCGGACGGGGGTCGGCCGTCGACGGAGGGCGGCGTGACGAAGGACCCGGGCCCGGTGCTCCGCGAGGAGCACCGGGCCCCTCACGTCAGGGGTTGAGGACGATCTTGCCGAAGACCTCGCCCTTGGCGAGCCGGGCGAAGCCGTCCCGGGCCTCGCTCAGCGGCAGCACCGAGTCGATCACCGGGCGGACCCCGGTGTTGGCGCAGAGCGCGAGCAGCCCGGCCAGCTCCTCCTTGGTGCCCATGGTCGAGCCGACCACCTTGAGCTCCAGGAAGAAGATCCGGTTCAGCTCGGCGGCGCTCGGGTTGGGGCCGGAGGTGGCACCCGAGATGACGATGGTGCCGCCCGGGCGCAGCGACTTCACCGAGTGCGACCAGGTCGCGGCGCCGACGGTCTCCATCACCGCGTCGACCCGCGCGGGCAACCGGGCGCCGCTCTCGAAGGCCGCGTCCGCGCCGAGCTCCACGGCCCGGCGGCGCTTGGCCTCGTCCCGGCCGGTGACCCAGACCCGCAGGCCGGCCGCCTTGCCGAGGACGACCAGCGCGGTCGCCACGCCGCCGCCCGCCCCCTGCACCAGGACGGTGTCACCGGGCTTGACCCCGCCGTTGGTGAACAGCATCCGGTAGGCCGTCAGCCAGGCGGTGGGCAGGCAGGCGGCCTCCTCGAAGCTCAGCTCGGCGGGCTTGGGCAGCAGGTTCCAGGTGGGCACCGCCACCTGCTGGGCGAAGGTGCCCTGGTAGCGCTCGGTCAGGATGGAGCGCGGCTCGTTCGGGCCCACCCCGTGGCCGGTCTGGCCGATCACCGAGTGGATGACCACCTCGTTGCCGTTCTCGTCGACGCCCGCCGCGTCGCACCCGAGGATCATCGGCAGCTTCTCGGCCGGGAGTCCGACCCCGCGCAGCGACCACAGGTCGTGGTGGTTGAGGCTGGCGGCCTTGACCGTGACCACGCTCCACCCGGGGCGGGCCTGCGGCTCGGGGAGCTCGCCCAACTCCAGTCCGCTGAGCGGGTCGTCGGCATCGATACGTGCGGCGTAGGCAGCAAACATGGTCCGGACGATAGCGGCGGACGACCGAGGCCGGGAACCACGCGTGAGTGTGACGCGCGTCCCGGCCTCGGGCCGTTCATCGGATGTCCGGTCGGATCGTCGGACCCGGCTGTCGGATCCGGGTCGTCAGATCCGGGCCACGCCCTCCGCCCGGGCGGCCTCGGCGACGGCCTTGGTGACCGCCGGGGCGACCCGCTCGTCGAACGGCGAGGGGATGACCTTCTGCGGGGTCAGCTCGTCGGCGACCACGCCGGCCAGCGCCTTGGCGGCGGCCAGCTTCATGCCCTCGGTGATCCGGCTGGCCCGGACCTGCAGGGCACCGGCGAAGATGCCCGGGAAGGCCAGCACGTTGTTGATCTGGTTCGGAAAGTCGCTGCGGCCGGTGGCCACGACGGCCGCGTACTTGTGCGCGACCTCGGGGTGGATCTCCGGGTTCGGGTTGGCCATCGCGAAGACGAACGCGCCCTCGGCCATGGTGGCGACGACCTCCTCCGGCACGGTGCCGCCGGACACGCCGATGAACACGTCGGCGCCGGCCAGCGCGTCGGCCAGCGAGCCCTTGACGCCGGAACGGTTGGTCCCGGCGGCGATCTCGGCCTTGACGTCGGTGAGGTCGCCGCGGCCCTCGTACACCACGCCCTTGCGGTCGCAGACCGCCACGTCGCCGATGCCGGCCGCCACCAGCATCTTGGCGATGGCGATGCCGGCAGCGCCCGCGCCGGAGATGACGGCCCGCAGCGAGCCGATCTCACGGCCGGTCACCTTGGCCGCGTTCCACAGGGCGGCGGTGGTGACGATCGCGGTGCCGTGCTGGTCGTCGTGGAAGATCGGGATGTCCAGGGCCTCCTGGAGCCGGCGCTCGATCTCGAAGCAGCGGGGGGCGGAGATGTCCTCCAGGTTGACGCCGCCGAAGGAGGGCGCCAGCCGGACCACGGTCTCGACGATCTCGTCGACCCCGGTGCAGTCGAGCGCGATCGGCACCGCGTCCACGCCGCCGAACTGCTTGAACAGGATGGCCTTGCCCTCCATCACGGGCAGCGAGGCCTGCGGGCCGATGTCACCGAGGCCCAGCACCGCGGTGCCGTCGGTGACCACCGCGACGGTGTTGGACTTCCAGGTGTAGTCGTTGACGAGCTCCGGCTGCTCGGCGATGGCCGTGCAGACGCGGGCGACCCCGGGGGTGTAGGCGAGGGACAGGTCGTCCGCGTCGCGCACCGGGACGGTCGCCCGGATCTCCATCTTGCCGCCGCGGTGGAGCGCGAAAACCGCGTCGACCGGATCGTCGGTGTCCTGGGTGCTGCTGATGATCTCCGCTGCCACGATGACCTCTTCGTCATTGATCTGGCGAGGACGCGCGACCGACGGGCAGGGCGACCCGTCCGGAAACCGGAAACCGGGTACGCCGAAGCGGACCCGGGGACGGGGTCGGGGCGCTGCCGTCGGGCGGCGCCCTCGGATGAGGGTTTTTATGGGGTCTTGTTGTTGTCCGCGTTAGTGCTAACGGGCCGAGCCTAGGTCGGACAAAGGCACCGCACCTGTGCCTTTTCGTCCTCGTCACGCGCGGTTCATCGCCGCGCTGTCGCGTCACTGGGGCCCGGCGTCGGAAGCGCCGGGCTCCGGCGGCGGCAACGGCATGAGCGCACGCACACCCACAGGAGTGAACGCAGACGCAAGGGGGAGTCGGCACTCCGGATACGGAGCCGCGTGAGGACTTCCGTTCCCGAGCACCCCGAGCCTGTCGGGGCCCGGCGGTCTGGTTCGAGCGTTCGGGGGTCACCCGGTACCGAATTCTGACACACCCGCCGCCGGGCCCGGCAGGGCGGGATGGCAGGATCGCTTGTCCGCCATTTCGCGTACACCACCGCGACACCGTGGCGGCCGCACGTCCCTCCCACAGGAGCAGCCCTCATGCCTCACCCCCTCCCCCTCCGCCGTCCGGTCCTGGCCGGCGCCGTCCTGGCCACCGCCGGTGCCCTGCTGCTGACCGGTTGCGGCGGCGGCGAGCAGGCCACCGCCTCGGACGACCCGGTCAAGGACGTCCGGGGCAAGCTGCCGGCCGCCCAGCGCTCCGCCGGGGTGCTGCGCATCGGCATGGACGTCAACTACGCCCCGGTGGAGTTCCGCGGCGCGGACGGCAAGCCGGCCGGTCTCGACCCGGAGATCGCCACCGCGCTGGGCAAGATCCTCGACGTGCGGATCGAGTTCGTGGACACCACGTTCGACAAGCTGATGCCGAACCTGCAGGCCAAGCAGTACGACGTGGCGATGTCCGCGCTCAGCGACGTCCGCCAGCGCCGCGACGGCCTGGACGACAGCGGCAAGCAGGTCAACCCCGGCGTGGACTTCGTGGACTACTTCATCGCCGGCACCTCGATCGTCGTCCCGAAGGGCAACCCCAAGGGGATCAAGTCCCTGGACGACCTGTGCGGCAAGACCATCGCGCTCCAGCAGGGCACCACCCAGGACGAGATCGCCACCCGGCAGGTGGCGGTCTGCGCCCGCACCGGCCGCCAGCTGACCACGCACAAGCTGGACAGCGACGCCAAGGCGCTGGCCGAGGTCGCCTCCGGCGCCGCCGCGGCCGGGCTGAACGACTTCCCGGTGGCCGCCTACGCGGCGAAGACCACCGACGGCGGCAACCGCTTCGAGGTGACCGGCGGGCAGTCCACCTCCAACCCGTACGGGATCGCGGTGCGCAAGACCGACACCCAGCTGCGCGACGCGATGGCCAAGGCGGTCGACCAGCTGATCCGCAGCGGCGAGTACGACAAGATCCTCGCGAAGTGGAGCGTCAGCGCGGGCGCGGCGCAGAACGCCGTGGTCAACGGGGGCATCTGACCGGGCGGGCGGCGGGCCTCCGGGCAGAGCACAGAGGGATCTGCATACTTATGCGGAGGGTGACAGGGGCCCGGGATAGGTCCGAATAGCGGACGGTGTGACCCCTCGTTATCCGATTTTGATCTGGATGAGGGCCACCTGACCGTCATCAGATGGCAGGATTCCCCCCATCTCGGATCGAGCCGGCCACTGGTCGAGGCGGTTCGGCCAACGTCCACCTCGGCGGAGGGTGGCGGATGCAGTACCTCGTACAACCCTGGGCGATCCCAGCGTCCAGGCACTGCAAAACCCGGCCTGCACGTACGACGACGTACGACGCACACCCGTACGGCGCCGTACGGCTCGCACTCCCGGTGCGCCGCTCCCGCGGCGCGCTCCGCCCGACCTTCTCTCCCAGGAGGAGATCCCCCTCATGACCGCCCGTACCAAGCGCAACCGGCTCTTCGCGGCCGGCGTGGTCGCCGCCTCGGTCTCCCTCGTGCTGACCGGTTGCAGCAGCAGCAAGTCGTCGTCCGGCTCGTCCACCGGTGCCAACCCGAGTGCGTCGATCCCCGCCGTGACCGCCGACCCGGCACTGGCCGCTCTGGTCCCCGCCGACGTGAAGTCCGCCGGCAAGGTCGTCGTCGCCACCGACGCCTCCTACGCGCCCAACGAGTTCAAGGACGACAAGGGCGCCATCGTGGGCATGGACGTCGACATGGCCAACGCCATCGCCAAGAAGCTCGGCCTGACCGCCGACGTGCAGAACGCCACCTTCGACGCGATCATCCCCGGCATCACCGGGAACAAGTACACGATGAGCCTGAGCTCCTTCACCGACACGAAGGAGCGCGAGGCGTCGGTCGACATGGTGACGTACTTCAGCGCGGGCACCGGCGCGGCGGTCAAGAAGGGCAACCCCGACAAGATCGACCCGAACGACCTCTGCGGCAAGAAGGTCGCCGTGCAGACCGGCACCACGCAGGCCAAGGAGATCACCGACACCATCAACCCCGCCTGCGTGAAGGCCGGCAAGCCGCCGGTGCCGAACGACGGCGACAAGTTCGACCTGCAGACGGACGTCACCCAGGCGCTGGTCTCCGGCCGCGACCAGGTCATGCTGGCCGACTCCCCGGTCGTCGACTACGCCATCAAGCAGACCAACGGCCAGCTGGAGAAGGTCGGCGCCGTGTCCGACACCGCTCCCTACGGCGTCGTGCTGCAGAAGGACTCGCCGCTGTCCAAGGCCGTCCAGGGCGCCGTCCAGTCCCTGATGGCGGACGGCACGTACAAGGCCATCCTGGAGAAGTGGGGCGTTCAGGCGGGCGCGATCGACACGTCCGTCGTCAACGGCGCCACCAGCTGAATCCGCGGTCCTGAATCCAACCCCTGAGGCCACACAGTGAACTCTTCCGACCAGGGGTCGGCGCACCCGGGACGGCCCGAAACCCTCAAGGCCGTCCCGGTCCGCCACCCCGGACGCTGGGTCGGAGCAGCATTCGTCGCGCTCCTCGCGGCGATGCTGATCCACGCCCTCACCACGAATCCCCAGTTCCAGTGGGACGTCGTCGGCCAGTACCTCTTCGATCCCTCGATCCTGCACGGCCTCGGCGTCACCCTCGAACTGACGTTCCTCTCCATGCTGATCGGCGTCGCGGGCGGCATCACGCTCGCGATCATGCGCCTGTCGCCGAACCCGGTGCTCTCCAGCACCGCCTGGTTCTACATCTGGGTCTTCCGCGGCACCCCCGTCCTGGTGCAGCTGCTGTTCTGGAACTTCCTCGGCTCGCTCTGGGCCGAGATCTCGATCGGCATCCCGTTCGGCCCGGCCTTCTGGTCCGAGCCGACCAACGAGGCGATCCCGCTGTTCGTCGCCGCCCTGCTGGGCCTCGGCCTCAACGAGGCCGCCTACATGGCGGAGATCGTCCGCGGCGGCATCCAGTCCGTGCCGCTCGGCCAGACCGAGGCCGCGCACGCGCTCGGCATGAGCCAGTTCAACACCATGCGGCGGATCATCCTGCCGCAGGCCATGCGCGTGATCATCCCGCCGACCGGCAACGAGACCATCTCGATGCTGAAGACCACCTCGCTGGTCTCGGCGATCTCGCTGGAGGAGCTGCTCCGGGCGGGCCAGAACATCTACTCGCGCACGTTCCAGACCATCCCGCTGCTGCTCGTCGTCAGCATCTGGTACCTGCTGATGACCTCGATCCTCACCGTGGTCCAGTACTACATCGAGCGCCACTACGCGCGCGGCGCCAACCGGGTGCTCCCGCCCACGCCGCTGCAGCGACTGCGCCGGCTCTTCGCCGGCAAGCCCGTGCCGAAGGCCAAGGACGACGTGGTCACGGGCCTCGAAGGAGGTGGCCACGTATGACCGATCTGACGAAGCCGCAAACCGGGGACGCCGCGACCCACCTCATGGTCGAGGCCCAGGGCGTGCGCAAGTCCTACGGCCTGGTGGAGGTGCTCAAGGGCATCGACCTCGAAGTCCGCAAGGGCGAGGTGTTCGTCCTGGTCGGCCCCTCCGGCTCCGGCAAGTCGACCTTCCTGCGGTGCATCAACCACCTGGAGAAGATCAACGGCGGTCTCCTCTCGGTGGACGGCGAGCTGGTCGGCTACCGGATGAAGGGCGACCGGCTGCACGAGCTCCGGGACCGCGAGGTCGCCGAGAAGCGCCGGGACATCGGCATGGTGTTCCAGCACTTCAACCTCTTCCCGCACATGACCGCGCTGGAGAACGTCATCGAGGCGCCGGTGCAGGTCCGCAAGGAGAGCAAGGCCGACGCCCGCGAGCGCGGGATGGCCCTGCTGGAGCGGGTCGGGCTCTCCGACAAGGCGAAGAACTACCCCTCGCAGCTCTCCGGCGGCCAGCAGCAGCGCGTCGCGATCGCCCGCGCGCTGGCCATGAAGCCCAAGCTGATGCTCTTCGACGAGCCCACCTCGGCGCTCGACCCGGAGCTGGTCGGCGACGTGCTCGACGTCATGCGCGGCCTCGCCGAGGAGGGCATGACCATGGTGGTCGTCACCCACGAGATGGGCTTCGCCCGCGAGGTCGGTGACGCGCTGGTGTTCATGGACGGCGGTGTGGTGGTCGAGTCCGGCAACCCGCGCGACGTCCTCACGAACCCGCAGCACGAACGCACCAGGGCGTTCCTCTCCAAGGTGCTCTGAGCACCTTCCGTCGGCGCCCGGCAGGCAGCTCCTGCCGGGCGCCGACGCCCGTGTGGGTCGCTGGAGCCCCACTCGGGTAATAGGCTGGAAGCAGTCAGCCCGTTACCGATTCTCTGGAAGGACCGCCGTGGAGCTCGCCTCGTACGCCGATCTCGCCGTTCGGCTGGTGAACACCGAGGAGCCCGAGCGCGGCACCGACACGCTGACCTCCGTGGACGCGGTGCGTGCCCTGTTCTCCGACTCCTCACGGGCCGCCGCGCTCGCCGACGAGTCCGACCTGCCCCGGCTGCGGGCGGTGCGGACCCGGCTGCGCGGGGTCTTCGAGGCCGCCGCCGAAGGGGACGAGACCCGCGGCGTCGACCTGCTGAACAGCCTGCTGATGGAGTACCCCGTCAGCCCGTTGATCTCCGGGCACGACTACCTGGACGACGCCGGACGGCCCCGCTGGCACCTGCACCTGGCCGACAACTCGCCGACCGCCACCGCGCACTTCAGCGCGGTCGCCTGCATGGGCCTGGCCGTCCACCTGACCGAGCTGGGCGCCGACCGGCTGGGCATCTGCCAGGCCGCGCCCTGCCACAACGCCTACCTGGACACCTCGACCAACCGCTCCCGCCGCTACTGCTCGGACCGCTGCGCGACCCGGGCCAACGTCGCCGCCTACCGGGCCCGCAAGCGCCAGGAGGCGGAGGCCGCACTGGGCTCGGGGGCGTAGCCGCAGCCAGGGGAACGGCCCGCGGGCCGTTCCGGAGGGCTAGACGTCCTCCACCCAGGCACCGAGGCGGCGGGCCAGGCCCGGCACCCGCGCCAGCCGCGGGGCGAGCAGCAGCCGCTGCAGCCGGCGGCCCGGCGCCAGCCAGGCCGGGCGCGGGCTCAGCCGCAGCAGCACCCGGCCGAGCACCAGCTCGTCCGGGACCACGCCGTAGCTGCGGCTGTCGCTGTCCACTGGGTGGTTGTCGGAGAGCAGCCACCAGCCCCCGGTCCGACGCCCGGCGGCCCGCTTCACCACCAGCAGGTCCTGCTGGAAGGGGTGGCGGAAGAGCACCACCGCCCCCGGCCGGATCGGCGCGCCGTAGCGGACCAGCAGCCGGTCGCCCTCGCGCAGGGTCGGGACCATCGACGGGCCCGCCACGTCGACGACCCCGAACGGCAACACGCCGCCCCGGGCCGGGCCCTCCGCTTCCGTGCTCCGTGCCACGACTCCTCCTCCCGCACGCCCGCCCCCAGTCTGCCGTACGGACCGTCACCTCTTCGATGTCCGGATTACCCCGGTTCCGGGTCCGCCTTTTGCCCTAGGCCCACCGCCCGATCGCGAAACCACGAGGACGGAAGGGTAATCTCGGGCGCGGGAAGACGATCTAAGGAAGGACTCCCATGTTCTCTCGTCTGTTTGCACCGCGTGCCACCGCTCACGCCCACTGTGACCTGCCCTGTGGCGTGTACGACCCGGCGCAGGCCCGGATCGAGGCCGAGTCGGTCAAGGCCACCCAGGAGAAGTACCAGGCCAACGAGGACCCGCACTTCCGCGCCCGCGCCGTCATCATCAAGGAGCAGCGCGCCGAGGCCGTCAAGCACCACATCTCGGTGCTGTGGAGCGACTACTTCAAGGCGCCGCACTTCGAGAAGTACCCGCAGCTGCACCAGCTGATCAACGACACCCTGAAGGCCGCCTCGGCCGCCAAGGCGTCCACCGACCCGGCCACCGGCCAGGCCCTGCTGGACCTGATCGCCGAGGTCGACAAGATCTTCTGGGAGACCAAGCAGGCCTGAGCCTGACGCGTCGCCACCCGACCGCCCCCGTCCGCACCGCCGGACGGGGGCGGTCGTGCGTTCACGTCCGACCCGACCCCGGTAAGGGGTGCAGGTGCTGAGTGCCTGTTATGCTGCCAGGGCGTCCGAGGGGGAAGTCCGGTGTGAATCCGGCGCTGACCCGCAACGGTGAGCACGGCCCGTACCAGCGGTGCGGCCGCGCCAGCCCGATCACCCTCGGCCGCTGACTCCCGACGACTCGCCGCGGACTGCGAGGGGGACGGCGCCCGGGCACGCCCCCGGCCGGCGCCCGCCCCGGCGCACCCGCGGCCCGAGGCAAGGCGCACCCGTGAACCGCGCACCCGAGAACCGCGTGGCCGGCGGCCCGCCCGTCCGCCGAATACCCGTGCTCCCGCTCGCCGTCGGCCTCGGCGCCGCCCTGCTGGTCTCGCTGGTGTGCGGGGTCGCGTTCGGCTCCTCCGGGATCGGGCTCCCGCACGTACTGCGGCTGCTGGGCGCCGGACTGACGGGTGGTCGGCTGGACGCCGACGAGGCGGCCGCGTACGCCATCGTCTGGGAGATCCGGCTGCCGCGCACCGTGCTGGCCGCCGTGGTCGGCGCCGGTCTGGCCGCCACCGGGGTCGCCGTCCAGGCGCTGGTGCACAACGCCCTCGCCGACCCCTTCGTCCTCGGCATCTCCTCCGGCGCGGCCGTCGGCGCCAACGCCGTCCTGCTGTTCGGCGCCTTCGCCTCGCTCGGGGTGTGGGCGATCTCCGCCTCCGCCTTCGGCTCCGCACTGCTCGCGATGACGCTGGTCTACCTCGCCGCCCGCACCGCGTACGGGCTCACGCCACTGCGGCTGGTGCTCACCGGCACCGCCCTGTCCTACGGTTTCTCCGCCGCCACCACCCTGATGGTCTTCGCCGCCGACCGCGGCGAAGCCGCCCGGGACGCCATGATGTGGCTGCTCGGCAGCCTCGGCGGCGCCACCTGGGGCTCGGTGCCGATCGCCGCCTGCACCGTCCTGGCCGGCCTCGCCCACCTCGGCTGCGCCGCCGGACGGCTGGACGCGCTCGCCATGGGCGACGAGACCTCCGCCTCGCTCGGCGTGGACCCGGACCGGATGCGCCGCGAACTGTTCGTGGTGACCGCCGCCGTCACCGGCACGCTGGTCGCGGTCAGCGGGGCGATCGGCTTCGTCGGACTGCTGGTGCCGCACCTGGCGCGGATGCTGGTCGGCGCCGCGCACCGCCGGGTGCTGCTGGTCGCCCCGCTCGCCGGGGCCCTGCTGCTGGTCTGGGTCGACATCGCCTCCCGCAGCCTGCTGGCACCCGCCGAACTGCCCGTCGGGGTGTTCACCGCCGTGCTCGGCGTGCCCGCCTTCCTGCTGATGATGCGCCGGCGCGGCCACGCCTTCGGAGGCCGACGGTGACCGACGCGATCCACACCCCCGGCTCGACCGGCTCGACCGCCCCGCCCGATCCGGCGAAGGCCCAGGACCTCGACGTCGACACCGTCTCGGTGGAGCCGGCCGGCACCAGGCTGGTCCACGAGGTGAGCCTGGCGGCCGCCGCCGGGCAGGTGGTCGGCCTGGTCGGGCCGAACGGCAGCGGCAAGTCGACGCTGCTGCGCTGCGTCTACCGGGTGCTCAGGCCGGCCGGCGGCGCCGTCCGGCTCGACGGCGACGACCTGCACGCCCTCTCCGCGCGCGAGACGGCCCGGCGGGTCGCCGCCCTGACCCAGGAGCACTTCGCCGAGTTCGACTTCACGGTGGCCGAGGTGGTCGCCATGGGCCGGCTGCCGCACCGGCGCGGCCTCGGCGGCCCGACCGACGGCGACCGGGAGCGCTGCGCCGAGGTTCTGCGCAAGGTCCGGGCCGGGCACCTCGCCGAACGGGGCTTCCTGAGCCTGTCCGGCGGCGAGAAGCAGCGGGTTCTGTTCGCCCGCGCGCTGGTCCAGGAGCCACGCCTGCTGGTGCTCGACGAACCCACCAACCACCTGGACATCGCCCACCAGTTGGAGGTCCTGGCACTGGCCCGCGAGGCCGGCCCGACGGTGCTCACCGCGCTGCACGACCTCAACCTGGCGGCGAGCCACTGCGACCTGCTGTACGTCCTGCGGGCCGGCCGGATCGTCGCCTCCGGGCCGCCCGGCGAGGTGCTCCGCCCCGCCCTGCTGGCCGAGGTGTTCGGCGTCCGGGCCACGCCGGTCCGGCACCCGGGGACCGGCGCCCTCCAGCTGCTGTTCGACCGCCTCGACCGCTCCCCCGACACCCGGCTCACCGACACCTGAACCACCGGCGCCCGAACCACCGGCGCCCGGACCACCCACCGAAGGAACCACCGTGCGCACCAAGGCCGTTGCCACCGCCGCCCTGCTCGTCCTCGGACTCACTGCCTGCGGCGCGGAGATCGCCCCCCGGGAGGCCGCGACCGGCTCCGCCCACTACCCGGTGACCGTACGGAACTGCGGCGGGGAGCTGACCTTCCCGCAGAAGCCCGCCCGGGTGGTCACCAACGACGTCAACATCACCGAGCTGATGCTCTCCCTCGGCCTCGCCGACCGGATGGCCGGCTACGTCATGCCCGACGACAAGGGCAAGGTCGACCTGGTGCCGTGGAAGGACGGCTACCAGCAGACCGCCTGGCTCTCCAAGAAGGTGCTCACCAAGGAGATCGCCCTGGACGCCAAGGCCGACCTGGTACTCGCCGGGTGGCACTACGGCTTCGACGAGGGCAGCGGAGTCACCCCGCAGGCGTTCAAGGCCCTCGGCATCGACTCGTACGTGCTCAGCGAGTCCTGCCGCAGCGGCAAGGGCACCGAGCGCGGCGTGATGGACCCGCTGGACGCGCTCTACACGGACCTGGCCAACCTCGGCGAGATCTTCGACGTCAGGGACCGCGCCGACCGGTTGATCGCCGACGCCAGGGCCCGGATCGCCGCCGTCCCGCAGCCCGAGCGCCGCCCGTCCGTCTTCCTGTACGACAGCGGACAGGACAAGCCGTACACCGCCGGGAAGTTCGCCGCCGCCAACGAGATCATCGCCAAGGCCGGCGGGACCAACATCATGGGCGACCTCGCCGACACCTGGGTCACCGCCGGCTGGGAGAGCGTGGTGCAGCGCGACCCCGAGGTGATCGTGATCAACGACTACGCGACCCCGGGCGCCGAGGAGAAGCGGAGGTTCCTCAGGTCCTTCCCGCCGCTGGCCGGCGTCTCCGCGATCAGGAACGACCGGATCTTCGTACTGGACTACGTCGACCTGGTGGAGAGCCCGCGCAACCCGGCCGCGATCAGCACCCTGGCCGACTACCTGCGCACCGTGCCGGCCCGCTGACCGCCGGGTTCCCCGGCCGTGACCCCGGCCCCTCCGGTCGGTGTTCCATGCCGTTCCGGTCGGTGTTCCGGGCCCCTCCGGTCGGTGACGCCGGGCGTAGGCTCTAGGTACGAGCCGACGGACCCCGACCGGAGGAGCGAATCATGACCACCATGGCGGCCCCCGCCGCCTTCGACACCCGCGCACTGCGCGAGGGCATCGAACGCTGCGACGCCGACGCCCTCCTGGCGCTCTACGCGGAGGACGCCGAACTGCGCGTGGTCGACCGGAAGACCCAGCCCAGCCACCCCCTGGTGATGCACGGGCTGGAGGAGATCGGCGCCATGCTGAGCGACATCTACGGCCGCGAGATGACCCACAAGCTGGAGCAGGTGGTGGTCCAGGGCGACCACGTGGCCTTCCTGGAGTCCTGCCGCTACCCGGACGGCGTCCGGGTGCTGATGGCCTCGATGGCCGACCTGCGGGACGGGCGGATCGTCGACCAGACCTCCGTCCAGGCCTGGGACGAGACGGGGCCCGCGCAGTAGGCTCGCTGGCATGATCCGCACCGCCGTCGCCACCGACGTTCCCGTCATCCACGCCATGATCCGCGAGCTCGCGGAGTACGAGAAGGCCGCGCACGAGGCCGTGGCCACCGAGGAGCAGCTGAGCGAGGCCCTGTTCGGCGCCGACCCGGCCGTGTTCGGCCTGATCGCCGAGGACGGGACCACCGGCGAGCCGGTGGGCTTCGCGCTCTGGTTCCGCAACTTCTCGACCTGGCGCGGCACCCACGGGATCTACCTGGAGGACCTGTACGTCCGCCCGGAGGCGCGCGGCGGCGGCCACGGCAAGGCGCTGCTGCTGGAGCTCGCCCGGATCGCCGTGGAGCGCGGCTACTCCCGGGTGGAGTGGTCGGTGCTGGACTGGAACCAGCCGTCGATCGACTTCTACAAGTCGATCGGCGCGGTGCCGATGGACGAGTGGACCGTGTACCGGCTGACCGACGAGGCGCTCGCCGCCGCCGGCCGCCGCTGAGCGGACCGACAGAGTCCGGGAAAGGGTCTGCCACCCTGCGTCGCAATGCCTTACCATGAGTAACCCCGAGCCGGGGTGCGACGGTCAGGCAGAGTGATGGCGGATCCGCAACCCGGTGCCTCCTTTGAGGGGCGGCAAGCCGGGGTAACAAGCGGGGTACCAAGCAAGCACAGCGCGTCACCCAGGAGGCAAGGGTGTCCCAGATCGACGGCGATCTCGGTGTTCAGGATTTCGTGGAGGTCCGGCTCCCCGCGGCGGGGGCCTACCTCTCCGTGCTGCGAACAGCGACGGCCGGGTTGGCGGCCCGGTTGGACTTCACCCTCGACGAGATCGAGGACCTGCGGATCGCGGTCGACGAGGCCTGCGCCATCCTGCTGCAGCAGGCGGTGCCCGGCTCCGTACTGTCCTGCGAGTTCCGCCTGGTCGGCGACTCACTGAAGGTGACCGTCGCCGCCCCCACCACCGACGGCAAGGCCCCCGAGCGGGACACCTTCGCCTGGACGGTGCTCTCCGCGCTGGCCGGCGAGGTCGACTCCTCGGTCGGCGAGGACAAGACCGTGTCGATCAGCCTGCACAAGAAGCGCGGCGGGTCCGCAGCCCACTAGCCGGGCAGCCACGCACGTCACGGATGTGCAGCACCGAGCAGCACCGAGCAGCACCGAGCAGCACCCGCGCAAGGGCCGTCCGCCGCACCCCCTCCCGGGGCCGGGCGGACGGCTCCCGGTACCGCCCCCGGGCGGTACGACCAACGAGACGATTCCGGGGCCGCCGGCCCCGGTGCTCCCGGAACGGAACGGGGGAATGGCCGTGAGTGATCTGGACCGTACCGGCCTCGCGACGGCGGGACCTGCCGTACCGACCCAGGCGAGCGTTCCCGGCCTCGCCGCCAACGACGAAGCGCACCCGAAGGACGCCCACCGGATGAGCCACCCGACCGAGCCGACGTCCGAGCCGACGCCCGACTCCGTCCCCCCGCCGGACCCGGCGGACCGGGCGGACGAGACGGCCGAGGCGGAGCTGCACGGCGCCGTGCCCGCCCAGGGCGCGCACCGCAGCGGCGCCCCGGACCGGGAGGCCGCCCGCGCCCTGTTCGTCCGCCTGTCGGCGCTGCCCGAGGGCTCGCCGGAGCGGGTCGAGCTGCGCAACCAGCTGGTGCGGATGCACATCCCGCTGGTCGAGCACCTGGCCCGGCGCTTCCGCAACCGGGGCGAGCCGCTGGACGACCTCACCCAGGTCGCCACCATCGGTCTGATCAAGTCGGTGGACCGCTTCGACCACGAGCGCGGGGTCGAGTTCTCCACCTACGCGACGCCGACCATCGTCGGGGAGATCAAGCGGCACTTCCGCGACAAGGGCTGGGCGGTGCGCGTCCCGCGCCGCCTGCAGGAGCTGCGGCTGTCGCTCACCACGGCGACCAGCGAGCTCTCCCAGCGGCACGGCCGCTCCCCCACGGTGCACGAGCTGGCCGAGCACCTGGGGATCTCCGAGGAGGACGTCCTGGAGGGCCTGGAGTCCGCCAACGCGTACTCCACGCTGTCCCTGGACGTGCCGGACAGCGACGACGAGTCGCCGGCCGTCGCGGACACCCTGGGCGCCACGGACGAGGCGCTGGAGGGCGTCGAGTACCGCGAGTCGCTCAAGCCGCTGCTGGCCCAACTGCCGCCCCGGGAGCAGAAGATCCTGGTGCTGCGGTTCTTCCGGAACATGACCCAGTCGCAGATCGCCGCCGAGGTGGGGATCTCCCAGATGCACGTGTCCCGGCTGCTCGCCCGGACGTTGGCCCAGCTGCGGGAGAAGCTGCTGGTGGAGGAGTAGGACTGACGGCCGCTCAGCTCGGGCTGCGCGGCCGTCCGGCCCTCCGGCGGCCCTGCGCGCTCAGTCCTCGGACGGGGCGTACAGGGCCGCCGTCGACTTCGGGTTCAGCAGGGAGCCGATGCCCACCAGCCCGAGCAGGCCGACCAGCACGCCGACGGCGATCATCGCGCCGCCGCTCTGGACCATGTAGTAGGCGACCGGCAGGCAGATCGAGTTGGTCAGCACCGCCGGGCTGCGGCCCCAGCGGCGCTCCTTCAGCAGCGCACGGGCGGCCAGCACCGGCAACACGCCGAGCAGCACGATGACCACGCCGCCGAACTCGTTCAGGGCGAGCTGCTTGGACTGGCCGGACAGCGCGGCCACCATGTCCCAGACGCCGACGACGGCCAGCGCGGCGCCCTCCAGGGCGGTGATGGCGGCGCCCAGGGTCAGGGACGCCGGACGGCCGGAGTCGGCCGCCGGTACGGGTGCGGAGGTTTCTGCGGTCACTCCAGCAGGGTAGCCGCCGGTTGGTCCGTACCGCCCCGTAGGCTTTCCCCATGCGCGCTCTCCTGGTCGTGAACCACAAGGCCACCACCACCAGTGGCCGGACCAGGGACGTCCTGATCCACGCCCTGCGCAGCGACCTCAAGCTGGACGTGGCCGAGACGCAGTACCGGGGCCACGCGCGCGACCTGGCCCGCGAGGCGACGGAGGACGGCACGGTCGACCTGGTGGTGGCACTGGGCGGCGACGGCACCGTCAACGAGGTGGTGAACGGGCTGCTGGCGCACGGCCCGGGCGAGAAGGTCCCGCGACTGGCCGTGGTGCCGGGCGGTTCGACCAATGTGTTCGCCCGCGCACTGGGCCTGCCCAACGACCCGGTGGAGGCCACCGGGGCCCTGCTGCACGCGCTGGAGCACAAGCAGGAGCGCCCGATCGGGCTGGGCAAGGCGATGACCGACGGACTGCCGGACCGCTGGTTCACCTTCACGGCCGGCCTCGGCTTCGACGCCGGCGTGGTCGGCCGGGTCGAGGAGCAGCGCAGGGCCGGGCGCAAGTCCACCCACGCCCTCTACGTCAAGCAGGCGGTCCGGCACTACTTCACCCAGCGTGAGCAGCGCCGATCCGGCCCGGTCTCCCTTGTGCTGCCGGGCCGCGAGGCCGTTCCGGGGCTGGTGCTGTCGATAGTCAGCAACACCTCGCCGTGGACGTTCCTCGGCAACCGTCCGGTCTACCCCTCACCGCTCGCCTCCTTCGACACGGATCTCGACGTCTTCGGCATCACCCGGATGACGGCGTTCGGTACGGCTCGAACGATCCGTCAGATCCTGCGGTCACACACGCCTTCGAGCGACGGCGCACCGCCGGTGGGCCCGTCCGGGAAGCACGTCGTCTCCTACCACGACGTCAGGCACTTCACCTTGGTTTCAGAGGAACCGACCCCGTTCCAGGTGGACGGCGACCATCTTGGAGACAGGAGTCGCGTCAGTTTCACAGGCGTTCGGCGGGCACTGCGTGTGATTGTGTGACCGGAAGTGGGGTTCGCCCTTCTTCTCGAACGCACAAGCCCCCTTCACTCCATAGAAGTACTGGCTGTGAGCTAGGCGACACCGAAGAATCAAAAATTCCTCCCCGAAGGGGGTTGTATCCGAGCCCGAGGTTTGCGAACCTCTACATGGCGATCGGGACACATCGCAGCGACGGCGACTCCGGAACCACGGAGCACCGACCGCGGGGTGTCCCTCGAATCGCCGAATCCCCCCTAGCACAGACCACCCGGGCCCGGTAGGCCTTTGGTCTCTTTTGCTGTTGCGGGATTCGTGAAAGCGTTCACATTCACAAGCCATCGATTGTGCCGTCGGGCCACCCCCGTCGGCAGGAGGAGTTGGACGACCATGGACTGGCGCCACCGCGCTGTCTGCCGCGAAGAGGACCCGGAGCTGTTCTTCCCGATCGGGAACACCGGTCCTGCTCTGCTGCAGATCGAGGAAGCCAAGGCCGTGTGCCGCCGCTGTCCGGTGATGGAGCAGTGCCTCCAGTGGGCCCTCGAAACCGGCCAGGACGCCGGCGTCTGGGGCGGCATGAGCGAGGACGAGCGTCGTGCGATGAAGCGCCGCGCCGCCCGCAACCGCGCCCGCACCGCCTGATCGCGCCGATCACACGGCGTAGCACCAGCAGTGACCGCAGTACCGATCAACACATGATCAAAGGCTTCCCTGCACCTCCTGGTGAAGCCTTCCGCACAAAGGACCTTGCCCGGCTTGGTCCTGCGACACCGGACCCGTCCAGCCACTTGATACTGTTCACTTAGAGCAATATCGTGGAGCTGTGGCGCTCACCGTGTGCAACGCACCGGCGAGGTGTCGCTCTACCCAGAGCCCCCGTTCCGGCCGACTCCCCCCGACGGCCGGAACGGGTTGAGAGGCCCTGTCGACCCACCCCCCCCGGTCGACAGGGCCTCGTTTCTGTTTCCGCGCCCGTTTCTGGTTCCGCGGCCGTTCGCGCGCCCGCGCCCCGCCTTCCCGTCCGGCCGGAGCGGCGTGGGGCGGCCGGAGTGAGCAACCGGCGCTTCCGCCGAACACGCGCCCCCGCCGCGCGCCCTCGTGCAACGGATTCTCAGCAGAATCTCAGCGAAGCCGGGCCCGGCGAAACCGGGACCCCGCGAAGCGGAGTTCCGACGGCCCGGAGTCCCGACCGCCCCGAGTCCCGACCGCCCCGAGTCTCAGCGGACCGGGATCTCCAGGATCACCTTCGTACCGCCGTTCGGGCCGGCCACCATGTCGAAGGTGCCGCCCAGTTCGCCGGTGGCCAGCGTCCGGACGATCTGGAGGCCGAGGTTCCCCGCCGTCTTCGGGTCGAACCCCTCCGGCATGCCGCGGCCGTCGTCCTGCACGGTGATCAGCAGGTACTCCTCCGGTCGGGCGCCGCCGTTCCAGCTGTCCGACCAGCCCATCCCGGTCGCCGGGGCCCGACCGCGCAGCGCGCTGACCTCCAGGTTGCCGGAGGCCGTCGGGCCGAAGGCGTGCTCCAGGGCGTTCTGCAGCAGCTCGGTCAGCACCATCGACAGCGGGGTGGCCACCTCGGCGGACAGGATGCCGAAGCTGCCGGTGCGGCGGGTCGCCACCCGACCGTCCTGGGACAGCTCCATCACCATCGCCAGCACCCGGTCGGCGATCTCGTCGAAGGCCACCTGCTCGTCCAGGGCCTGGGAGAGCGTCTCGTGCACGATCGCGATCGAGCCGACCCGGCGCACCGCCTCGTCCAGCGCGGCCCGCCCGGACTCCGAGTCCATCCGGCGGGACTGCAGCCGCAGCAGGGCCGCGACGGTCTGCAGGTTGTTCTTCACCCGGTGGTGGATCTCCCGGATGGTGGCGTCCTTGGTCATCAGCTCGCGGTCGCGGCGGCGCAGCTCGGTGACGTCGCGGCAGAGCACCAGTGATCCGGTCAGGGTGCCCTTGGGCTTGAGCGGGATCGCCCGCACGGTCACCACTCCCCCTTGCGCCTCCACCTCGGTCTGCCGGGGCGCCCAGCCGCTGGCCACCTTCACCAGTGCCTCGTGGACGGCGCCGCGGGACGGCGGGGCGAGGTCGGCGGTGGTGCGGCCGAGGTGGCTGCCGACCAGGTCGGTGGTGAGGCCGAGCCGGTGGTAGGCGGACAGCGCGTTGGGGCTGGCGTAGGTGACGATGCCGTCCGCGTCCAGGCGGATCAGGCCGTCGCCGACCCGGGGGGCGGCGTCCATGTCGACCTGCTCGACGCCGGGGAAGGGGAAGCTGCCGGCGGCGATCATCTGGGCCAGGTCGGAGGCGCTCTGCAGGTAGGTGAGCTCCAGCCGGCTGGGGGTGCGGACGGTCAGCAGGTTGGTGTTGCGGGCGATCACCCCGAGCACCTTGCCCTCGCGCCGGACCGGGATCGACTCGACCCGGACGGGGACCTCCTCGCGCCACTCCGGGTCGCCCTCGCGCACGATCCGACCCTCGTCGAAGGCGGCGTCCAGCAGCGGGCGCCGACCGCGCGGGACGAGGTGGCCGACCATGTCGTCCTGGTAGGAGGTCGGTCCGGTGTTGGGCCGCATCTGCGCCACCGAGACGTAGCGGATGCCGTCCCAGGTGGGGATCCACAGCACCAGGTCGGCGAAGGAGAGGTCGGAGAGCAGCTGCCACTCCGAGACCAGCATGTGGAGCCATTCCACGTCGGCCCCGGTGAGGGTGGTGTGGCGGCGGACGAGTTCGTTCAGCGAGGGCACATGGCGAGGGTAGCGCCGCCGGTCCGGACGGGGCGCGGCGGACCGGACGGGGCGCGGCGGACCGGCGGGCGGACGGCGCGTGACGGCCTCCCGACGGCCGGGAGTTGTTTAGACCAATTTGCCGAGAGGCCTGGACAACCCAGATTGGTCTAGTCCACAATGGAAGCGCACCAAGGAGCGGACCCCGCGCAACTGCCCTGACCGCGCGCGGCCCCTCCTCGGTCGGACGCCGTCGACCGAGGACCCCGCACAGTCCTCGATCGTCCCCGCGCCCGACGACAGCTCCGGGCTGCGGTGCCGCATGGGTTGAGGGTCCCGTGTCGGCGCCGTGGCCCGTAGTGCTTTCCGGCCGCCGCGCGGCCCCGGACCACGTTTCCGCCGCTCAGCGAACCGGCCCCCGTCCACAGGCTGTGGACGGGGGCCGGTTCGCGTGCGGGCCGCGTTCGCGTGCGGGCCGGCTACCGCGTCTCGGTGACCTTGGCCAGGGCGCGCGGCGCGTCCGGGTCCTGGCCGCGGGCGATGGTGACCTCGTACGCCAGCTGCTGCAGCGGCAGGATCTCCAGGATCGGCTGCACCTCCTCGGGCACTCCGGCCGGCAGCGCGAAGCCCGCCGAGGCGGCGTCCACCTGGGCCTGCTGGCCGATCACCACCAGGTCCGCGCCACGGCCGCGCAGGCGGTCCAGGACGGGCTGCAGGGCTTCGCCGCCCTTGCCGTCCGGGACGATCGCGATGACCGGCGAGACGTTGTCCACCATGGCCAGCGGGCCGTGCAGCAGGTCCGCGCCGGAGAACGGGCTGGCCGGGATGTAGGTGGTCTCCATCAGCTTCAGCGCCGCCTCGCGGGCGGTCGGGTAGCCGTAGCCGCGCGAGGTGATGACCAGGCGCTGGGCGAAGCGGTAGCGCTCGGCCAGCGCCCTCACCTCGGCGTGCCGGGCCAGCACGCCTGCGGCCAGGGCCGGCAGCCCCTGGGCGGCCGAGCCCTCCCCGGGCTCCCGCCGGGAGTACCCCCAGGCCTCCGCGAGGCCCTCGACCAGGAGGTAGAGCGCCAGCAGCTCGGCGGTGTAGGTCTTGGTGGCGGGCAGCGCCTTCTCCGGACCGGCCAGCACGTCGATGTGGAACTCGGAGACCTCGGCCAGCGGCGAGGAGGCGTTGTTGGTGACCGCGAGGGTGATCGCGCCGGCCTCGCGGGCGGCCTTGGTGGAGGCCACCAGGTCCGGCGAGCCGCCGGACTGGCTGACGGTGATCACCAGGACGTCGGTGAGGTCCGGCTTGGCGCCGTACGCGGTCGTGGTGGACATCGAGGTCAGGCCGGCCGGCTTGCCGAGCAGGATCTCGACCAGGTACTTGGCGTACAGCGCGGCGTTGTCGGACGTGCCGCGCGCGGTGAGCAGGACGAAGCGCGGGTTGCGGGTGGCGATCTCGGCCGCGATCTCGCGGATCTTCGGGGCACCCTCGTCGAGGATGCGCTGGAGGACGGCCGGCTGCTCGGCCATCTCCGCCGCCATGATCCGGCCGGGGACGGAAGCGGTGTGCGGGTCGGACATCTGGGTCTGCCTCCGATGAGACGGTTCGACCCCGCCCGGGCGGCTGCCCGACGGGGACCTCTACGGCGGCGAGTCCGCACACTCGCTGCGGTTCTTCGTGCCCGGCAATCCTATGGGCGCGCCCGCCCCGGAGCACCTTCGAACTGCCCTGTCGCGCGCCCGTCGTCCGCCCCTCCGTCTGACCCGCTGTCCGTCTGACCTGCCGTCCGCCTGACCCGCCGCCCGCCTGACCCGCCGTCCGCCGCTCCCGGGGGGCGGGAGGGCGGACGGCTGCGGCGCGGGTCAGGACGCCTTGTTGATCAGCTGGTCGATCGCGGCGTCGGCCTCCTTGGTGGCCTGGTCCACCGACTTGCCCTTGAGGATCGCGCTCAGCATGTCCGGGATGATCTTCTGCTTCTCGATCGCACCCCAGCCGGGTGCCAGCGGGGTGAACCAGGCGTCCGGGACGGCGTTGGCCGCGGCGGCGGTGGACGGCTTGTTCTTCAGCGGGTTCAGCTGGGTGAGGTTGTTCGGCAGGATGTCCTTGTCGGCCAGCGCCTGCTCGGACCTGGTGCTGGTGAACATCCGGATCCACTCGGCCGCCAGCGCCACCGACGGGGACTTGGCCGTGACGGCGAGGTCGGAGCCGCCGATGAAGGTCGGCAGCGGCTTGCCGCCCGGGCCGGGCATGGTGGCGACCTTGACGGCGTCCTTGAGGCTCGCGTCGCCGGTGACCGGCGTGGTGACACTGGCCGCCTCGTAGCCGTTGCCGTAGAAGGAAGCGGCGTGCCCGCGGGCCATCGACTCGTACTGGTTCTGCTCGTTCACCGCCAGGTCGCCCTTGTTGTACTTGCGCACCAGGTCGACGAAGTGGCCGATGCCCTCCTGGGACTTGGGGTCGTGCAGGGTGCCGTGCCAGTTCCCGGCGCTGTCGAACTTGGCGATACTGCCGCCGGACGCGGCCACGTAGCTCATCGCCGCGTACCAGTACGGGCCGGGCAGGTAGAGCGGGGAGAAGGTCCGGTCGGCCTTGTTCCGGTCCGCGATCTTGTCGAGGGCGGCCAGCAGCTCGGGCTCGGTCTTCGGGAACTCGGCGCTGCCGGTGGCCTGTTGGAAGGCCGCGGAGTTGTAGATGGCGACCCGCGAGCCGGCGTAGTACGGCACGCACCAGAGCTTGTCCTGGTAGGTGCAGGTATTGGCGAGCGCCTTGATCCAGCTGTCGGAGTTGTCGAAGGTGGTCCGGTCCACCGGAGCCAGCGCACCGGACAGCACGTACTTCATGGTCTCGGTGTTGCCCAGCTCGACGACGTCGGGGGCGGAGCCCTCCGCGATCGCCTTGTCCAGCTTGGCGACCTTGTCCGCCCAGCCCTGGTACGCGAGCTTGAGGGTGACGTTCGGGTGCTTCGCCGCGAACTCGTCGTTGACCCGCTGGACCAGGTCGGGCCAGTTCTTCTGGGCGTCGTCCATCAGCCAGACGGTGACGGTGCCGGCGGCGGCCTTCGAGTCGGCGGAGCCCTCGCCGTCGCCGGACGGTGATCCCGACGAGGAGCAGGCCGTCAGGCCCGCCGCCAGTGCCATGGTCCCGAGCGCCGAAATGAGCTGACGCTTCTTCACGCCGTCCTCCGAGGGTATTGAGAGCCGTGATGCCCGCCGGCAGCGTGATTGGCGCCCGCAGCGGAGAGTCCGGACAGGGGGCGGCGAAGTGCTTCGGGGTGGGCCGATACCACATCCGGCGAGGTTGAAATTCGAACCGGATGACTGGACTCTGGCCTAGACCAATGGCGGTGTCAACGGCCAACAGGCCTTGTAGCCACGGCCGTTGCAGAGCCGTTGTACCCCGTGGCGATCAGTCGCCGCCCCGTCACCGTAAGTGCGACTTAAGCTGGATTTAAGGCTGGCTTGAGGGAGCACGGTCACTCGGCGAACGGGCAGGTCGACACCGGGAAAACGGAACGGGCCCGCCATGCGACATGCGCATGACGGGCCCGTGGGCCGACGTCCACCGGACCCGGCCGGTGACGTCCCCCGGTCGGTTCAGCCGACCGCTCCCGGCTGCCCGGTGAGCACCTCCACGGCCGCCAGCCCGCAGACCCGGGCGGCGCCGTGGGTGGCGATGTAGAGCGCGCCGACCGGCTCGGACTGGGGCAGCCCCATCTCGACCACGGCAGCGTCCGGGCGGGCCGCCACCAGACGGCCCAGCACGGCGGACATCCACGGGTAGCGGTGCGCGTCCCGGACCACCAGCACCAGGCGGCGGCCCTCGGCGTCGGCCACCAGCTCGTCGACCAGGGCGTCCAGCAGCTCCGGGGTCGCCTCGACGGCCGAGACCGCGCGGGTGCGGGTACCGGGAAAACGGTCGGCGAGCATGCCGGCCACGCCCCACGGGGTGACGTCGCCGACCGCGATGTTCGGCTCGTCCGAGAACGAGGCCACGTACGGGCGCTCGCTCACCGGGGACGCCACCAGGCCCGGCGCCCGGACCACCTTCAGCGCCCGGCGCGCGGCCCGCAGACCGACCGCCAGGTCCGGCTCCGGCCGCTCGCCCTGGGCCGAGATCCGGCCCCAGCTGCCCAGCGCCCGGACCCGCGCGGCGGCGTCCGCCAGCCGCTCCTCGCCGAGCCGGCCGGCCCGCACGCCCGCCACGATGGCGTCGCGGAGCATCAGCACGGTCTCCTCGTCGGCCAGCCCGCCGCCGACGCAGATCGCGTCCGCGCCGGCCGCCAGGGCCAGCACGGTGCCCGCGCCCATCCCGAAGGTGTCGGCGATGGCGCCCATCTCGATCGCGTCGCTGACGATCAGGCCCTGGTAGCCGAGGCCGCCGTCGGCCGGGGCGGCGCGCAGCAGGTCGCGCAGCACGGTCGGGCTGAGGGTGGCCGGCAGCTTCGGGTCCAGCGCCGGGATCATGATGTGGGCGGTCATCACGGCCTTGGTGCCGGCCGCGATCGCTGCCTGGAACGGGATCAGGTCGCGGGCCCGGAGCACGTCCAGGTCGACGTCGATGACCGGCAGGCCGTGGTGCGAGTCGACCGCGGTGTCGCCGTGTCCGGGGAAGTGCTTGGAGCAGGCGGCCACGCCGGCCGACTGCAGTCCCTCGACCCAGGCGGCGGTGTGCCGGGCGCACAGCTCGGGGTCGGCGCCGAAGGAGCGGACCCCGATGACCGGGTTGCGCGGGTTGGAGTTGACGTCCGCGGTGGGCGCCCAGTTGTAGTTGACGCCGGCCGCGGCCAGCGCCCGGCCGAGCTCGCGGGCGACGTCCCTGGTCAGCGCCGGGTCGTCGATCGCGCCGAGCGCGAGATTCCCGGGCCAGGACGAGCCGGAGCCCGCCTCCAGCCGGGTGACGTCGCCGCTCTCCTCGTCGATGGCGATCAGGAGGTCGGGGTTCTCGGCGCGCAGCGCCCGGGTGAGCGCGGACAGCTGGTCGAGGTCGGCCACGTTGCGGTCGAACAGCGCGACCGAGCCGAGCCCGGCGGCGAGGTGGCGCAGCAGCCACTGCGGGGGCTCGGTGCCGACGAAGCCGGGCTGCAGGACGGTCAGGGCGTCGCGGTGCAGCTGGTCGCTGTCCGGCACGGTGGGGACGAGGATGCTCACGGTGACTCAGCCCTTCACGGCGCCGTCGGTCAGACCGCCGACCGCCTTGCGCTGCAGGAAGATGAACAGGATCAGCACGGGGATGGCGAACATCGTGGACGCCGCCATGGTGGCGCCCCAGTCGTTGCCGAAGGCGGTCTTGAAGGAGGACAGCCACAGCGGGAGGGTCTTGCCCTCCTCCTTGTTCAGGATCAGGACGAGCGGGAACTCGTTCCACGCCGTGATGAAGCCGAACAGCGAGGTCGACATCAGCCCGGGGGCCAGCAGCGGGAAGATCACCTTCACGAAGGCCTGGGTGCGGGTGCAGCCGTCCACCATGGCCGACTCCTCCAGCTCCTTCGGCACGGCGGCGATGAAGCCGCGCAGCGTCCAGATGGTGAAGGGCAGGACCATCATCATGTAGAAGAACGTCAGCGGCACCAGGCTGTTCAGCATGCCGTTGTCGCGGGAGATCATGTACACCGCGATGGTCATGACCTCCCAGGGCGCCATCTGCGCGATCATGACGACCAGCACGAAGGCCTTGCGGCCGCGGAACTTCATCCGGGCGATGGCGAAGGACGCCAGGGTCGCGATCACCAGCGAGAGCAGCACCGCGCCGACGGTGGCGGTGACGCTGTTGGCGACGTACGTCCAGAAGTTGGGCGCGTCGACCGCGGTGGTGAAGTGGTCGAGCGTGCCGTCGAGCGGGAGGAAGACCGGCGTCTTGCTGATGATGTCGCGGTCCTGCTTGAAGGAGGTCGCGACCATCCAGTAGACGGGGAAGATGAAGAAGACGAAGAGGACGACCGCGATCACGTTCGGCCAGGTACGTCCGAAGAGAGAGCGCCTCACAGCTCGTCCTCCTGCTTGATCATGATGCGGAAGTAGTACGCCATCAGCGCGCCCAGCATCAGGATGGTGAGCACCGCGATCGCGGAGCCGATGCCGTAGTGCTGGCCGGACGAGCCCTCCAGGAACGCGTGCACGGGCAGGGTCCTGGTCAGGTTCTCGGGGCCGCCGCCGTTGATCGCGTAGACCTGGGTGAAGGACTTGAACACCCAGATGACTTCGAGGAAGGTCGTGGCGAGGAAGAAGGGCTTCAGGTTGGGGAAGATCACCAGGCTGAAGATCTTGCCGGAGCCGGCGCCGTCCATCCGTGCGGCCTCGTAGAGCTCCTTGGGGATGGTGGTCAGAGCGGCGTACATGTTGAACGCCACGAAGGGGATCGACTGCCAGACGATCAGCAGGATGACCACGAAGAAGGTCGAGTACTGCGAGCTGAGCCAGTTGTAGTCGGCCATGGAGTGCCAACCGAGCTGGTCCAGGAACCAGTTGACGACGCCCCACTGCTGATCGAACAGCCAGGTGTAGACGGTGGTCGCGGCGACCACCGGCATCGCCCAGGCCATCAGCAGCGAGATCGACAGCGCCAGCCGCATCCGCTTGCCGAGGTGGTTGAGCAGCAGGCCGACCAGCGTGCCGCCGACCATGATCAGCACCACGTTGACCAGGGTGAAGACGACGGTGCGCCCGGTGACCGACCAGAAGTCCGGGTCGGTCAGCTGCTCCTTGTAGTTGTCGAAGCCGGTCCACTCCGTGAGGTGCATGACCAGCTGGCGCCTGTTGAGGTTCTGGAACGACAGCAGGACGGTCTTGACCAGCGGCCAGCCCAACAGGGCGATGGTCGCCACGGTGGCCGGCAGCAGCAGCAGGTACGGCGCGAAGCGGGAGCCCAGTCCGGGGGCGCCCGCCGATCTGGTGCGCTTCGGCTCGGCGCCCCCGGCACCGCCGCCCGCCGTACTCGTCCCGGTTCCGGCCGGCACGGCCTCCCCCGCGTCCGGGGACGGTGCCTGCACCCGCTCTGAATGCACAGCCATCGTTCTCACTTCCTCACAACCCGACCACGACGGACGGGCGCCGCCCACCGGCTCCCCGCCGGGAGCCGGTGAGCGACGCCGCTCGATGCCTACTGCTTCTGGTTGAGCCGCTTCGCGATCTCGTCGTCGTACTTCTTGGCCGTGGCGGCGTAGTCGCCACCCTGCAGGGCGGCGGTCAGGAAGTCCTTGATCGGGTTCGGCTTGTCCTCGACGCCGGCCCAGTTCGGGGTGTTCGGGGTGATGCCGCCGACCGCCGCGGCCGTCTGGGCGGCCTTCGCGAAGTCACCGGTGATCTGGCCGTTCAGCGCGGCCTTGTTCGGGATGTTGCCCGCGGCGGCGACCAGGCCCTCGTTCTTGTCGTTGAGGGCGACCTTCAGGAAGTCCTTCGCCATGTCGGTGTTCTTGCTCTGCGAGGCGACCGCGAGGTTCGAGCCGCCGAGGAAGACACCGGAGGGCTTGTCGGCGGTCTTGCCCGGGAGCGGGAAGAAGCCGATCTTCTCCTTGGCCATCTCCTCCGGCTTGGGCAGCTCCCAGCCGAGGGCGATCATGGCGCCGACGTTGCCCTTGGCGAAGACGTCCTTCTGCTGCGGGGTGGCCTCGTCCTTGTCCTTCGGACCGGTGGCCGAGTAGCTCTGCAGCTTCTTGTAGGTCTCGAAGGCCTTCTGCGCCTCGGGCGAGGACAGGCCGCCGGCCCACTTGTCGCCGTCCTTCTTGGCGATCTTGCCGCCCTCACCGGTCAGCAGGCCGAAGTAGGTGTACCACTCCTGGCCCGGCAGGTAGATCGGGTCGGCGACGCCCTCGGTGCCCTTGAGCTTGTCGAGGTCGGTGTAGAACTCGTCCAGGGTCTTCGGGGTGTCGGTCAGGCCGGCCTTGGCCCACAGGTCCTTGTTGTAGGCGACGACGCGGTTGGAGACCCACCACGGGGCGGCGTACTGCTTGCCGTCCAGGACCGCGGCCTCGTTCTGGTTGGCGGCCCAACCGTCGCCCCCCAGGGCGGACTTGTCCTTGGTGATGTCCAGCAGGCCGCCCGAGGCCGCGTAACCGGCGGTCTGGGTGTTGCCGATCTCCAGGACGTCGACCGAGCCCTCGGACAGCGCGGCGGTGACCTTCGGGCCGATGCCGTCCCACTCCTGGATCTGGAAGTCGACCTTGGAGCCCGGGTAGGTGGTCTCGAAGTCCGCCTTGACCGCGTCCGTCCAGCCCTTCGGGGCCGAGCCGGTCATCAGCCACACCTTCAGCGTCTTGCCCTTGTACTTGTCGGCCGCCGAGGAGGACGACGACTTCGAGTCACCGTCGCTCTTCTTGCCGTCCGAGCCACAAGCCGCCAGGCCGACGACCATTGCTGCGACGCCGACCGCCGCGATGAGCTGACGCTTCACGCCATCCTCCTGAGGGATGCCTGGGTTACCCCCGTCGGGCGGCAGCGGCAGACCCACACAAAGCGGGGGAATCAGTGCCGCGGGCCCTTCGAACGGGTGGGGGGATTCGTAGTGACCGGCCTAGTGGTGTAGACCAGATGCCTGGAGCTTGGCCTAGACCAATGGGCCTGTCAACGGCTGTTCGACCGAACTCGACCACCCGTTATCAAGCCGACACCGCACATCGTTCATCGCGTGATGAGGTATTCGTTCCGTAGCCATACATGCAACGATGTGAGCCGTTAACGATGTGGTGGGGTCTGTGAAGGCCCTGCGAGAAGCGGGAGAACAGGTCCGATGAGCAGCGACGGGGGAACCACCGCCCAGGCCGAAGACCCCGAGGTGAAGAACCTCCCGACCCAGGCCGGCACCGACCCGACCGCGCGCGTCCCCAAGTACTACGGCCTCAAGCGCCACCTGCTGCAGCTCACCGAGACCCAGCCGGCCGGCACCCCGGTACCGCCGGAGCGCGCCCTGGCCGCCCAGTTCGACACCTCGCGCACCACCGTCCGCCAGGCCCTCCAGGAACTGGTCGTCGAGGGCCGGCTGGAGCGCATCCAGGGCAAGGGCACCTTCGTCGCCAAGCCCAAGGTCGCCCAGGCGCTGCAGCTCACCTCCTACACCGAGGACATGCGGGCCCAGGGCCTGGAACCCACCTCCCGGCTGATCGAGATCGGCTACATCACCGCCGACGACCACCTCGCCCCGCTGCTGGACATCAAGCCCGGCGGGCGCGTGCTGCGGATCGAGCGGCTGCGCCTGGCCAACGGCGACCCGATGGCCATCGAGGTCGCGCACCTGTCCGCCAAGCGCTTCCCCGCCCTGCGGCGCAACCTGGCCAAGCACAACTCGCTGTACGCGGCGCTGCGCGAGGTGTACGGGGTCACCGTGGCCGAGGCCGAGGAGACCATCGAGACCACCCTGGCCAACCCGCGCGAGGCCGGGCTGCTCGGCTCCGACCTCGGCCTGCCGATGCTGCAGCTGTCCCGGCACTCCTTCGACGCCGAGGGCAACCCGGTCGAGTGGGTCCGCTCCATCTACCGGGGCGACCGCTACAAGTTCATCACCCGTCTGAAGCGCCCCGAGTAGGCGCTCGGGAGCAGGCTCCCGGCGCGGGCAGCCGGAGGAGCAGGCGCTCGGAGTGGGCACCCGGCGCGGGCAGTCGGAGCAGACGCCCGGAGTGGGTGCCACCCTCGGATGAAGCGTCCGGCGCGGACGCACTCCCCCACCGCGCCACGGGCACCGGCGCGCGCGACCTGCGCGCCGGTGCCCTCCGCTTTCCGTGACGGTCTTTTTTGCGTCCCGCGACGGCGGGGATCGGTCGGTCACGTCCGACTGGTGGGAAGTTCCGCCGTTCCCGGTGACATGGATCACGCCATGCTCTAGATTGCGCAGCCGTACTGACTGCCGATCACCGATGGTGCTGCCCGGCGGGCTCGCGGGGGCGTGCGGTGCTCCCGGGGCTGCGGCGCCGACGGGGAGAACCCTCCGGAGCGGAGCCGAAGATGCCGTCTGATCCCGATACCTTCGAAGATGTCATGCCCGAGCCAGTCGGGGCGCCCGTCCCGGCGGTGACCCCCGAGCGGGTGCTGGCCGGTCTCGCCCTGCTCGTGCCGATCGTCGCGATGCTCTGGGTGTCCTCGTACGACAAGCAGGACCCGGCGGTGGCCGGGGTGCCGTTCTTCTACTGGTACCAGCTGCTCTGGGTGCCGGTGTCGGCCGTCTTCACCGTCGCCGCCTACCTGCTGATCAACCGGGACGAGAAGGCCCGCAAGGCGGCCCGGAAGGGCGGTGCCCGATGAAGGACGTCAACATGCCGGCCCTCGTGGTCTTCGTGCTGTTCTTCGCCCTGGTCACCGTGATGGGCTTCCTCGCCTCGCGCTGGCGCCGTGCGGACGACGCCGCGCACCTGGACGAGTGGGGCCTGGGCGGTCGCAGCTTCGGGACGTGGGTGACCTGGTTCCTGCTCGGCGGCGACCTCTACACCGCGTACACCTTCGTCGCCGTCCCGGCCGCCGTGTACGCGACCGGCGCGGCCGGCTTCTTCGCCGTGCCGTACACGATCGTCGCCTACCCGCTGGTCTTCCTCTTCCTGCCCCGGCTCTGGTCGGTCTCCCGGGTGCACGGCTACGTGACCCCGGCCGACTTCGTGCGCGGCCGGTACGGCTCGCGGCCGCTGTCCCTGGTGGTCGCGCTGACCGGGATCCTGGCCACCATGCCGTACATCGCCCTGCAGCTCGTCGGCATCCAGGCGGTGCTGGACGTGCTGGGCGTCGGCGGCGGGGAGAACGCCAACTGGTTCGTCAAGGACCTGCCGCTGTTCATCGCCTTCGGCGTGCTGGCCGCCTACACCTACTCCTCCGGCCTGCGCGCCCCGGCGCTGATCGCCTTCGTCAAGGACGCCCTGATCTACATCGTGATCATCGTCGCGGTGATCTACATCCCGATCCGCCTCGGCGGCTACGGGCACATCTTCGACGCGGCCGCGCACAAGTTCAGCGCGCCGGGCGCCAAGGGCTCGATGACCGTCCCGCACGACAAGCAGTGGACGTACGCGACACTGGCCCTCGGCTCGGCGATGGCGCTGTTCATGTACCCGCACTCGGTGACCGGTGTGCTGGCCTCCAAGTCCCGCAACACCGTGCGCCGCAACATGGCGATCATGCCCGCGTACTCGCTGATGCTGGGCCTGCTGGCGCTGCTCGGCTTCATGGCGATCGCGGCGGGCGTCGGCAAGGGCGACAAGGGCTACAACGCCCAGCTCTCGGTGCCGCAGCTGTTCGCGAACATGTTCCCGGACTGGTTCACCGGCGTCGCCTTCGCCGCGATCGGGATCGGCGCGCTGGTGCCGGCCGCCATCATGTCGATCGCGGCGGCCAACCTGTTCACCCGCAACGTCTACAAGGACTGGCTGAAGCCCGCCGCCACCCCCGCCGACGAGACCCGGGTCGCCAAGGCGGTCTCACTGCTGGTGAAGGTCGGCGCGCTGGTCTTCGTGCTCGGCATGGACAAGCAGGCCGCGATCAACCTCCAGCTGCTGGGCGGCCTGTGGATCCTGCAGACCTTCGTCGCCATCGTCGGCGGCCTGTTCACCCGCTGGTTCCACCACTGGGCGCTGTTCGCGGGCTGGGCGGCCGGCATGGTCTACGGCACCTGGAAGGCGTACGGCCTCGCCAGCCCGGCCACCAAGCACTTCGGCGGCAACGCCGCCGAGATCCCCGGCATCGGCGAGTTCGGCTACATCGGCCTGACGGCCTTCGCGCTGAACCTCGTCGTCGCGGTGGCGCTCACCCTGGTGCTGCGGGCCGTCAAGGCACCCGAGGGCCCGGACGAGACCAGGCCGTCCGACTACAGCGCCGACGCCGGCGACGACGAGCTGAAGAACGCGCCGGAGCCCGTAGCGGCGCACTGATTCGCGACGTACGCGCCCTGTGATCGCGCCGCCTTCTCCGTGAACACTGGAGAAGGCGGCGCGATCATATGTATGAACAGGCGTGCACGCCGGGCACCACCAGACCGGACCGGCAACCGGCCGGAACCTGATCGACCACGGGGAGCTCGCGGCCATGGCAGAACTCGGTACCACCCTCAACGGCCAGCACCAGTCCACCCAGAGCCAGCACCACCACCTCACGGCCCACCGTCCGACGGCGGCCACCCGGCTGCCGTCCGTGCTGATCGCCACCCGGCACGGCGAGTCCACCGCCAACGTGGAGTTCCGGCTGGCCGAGGCCACCGGCGCGCTCAGCGTCCCGATCAGCTGCCGCGACGCCGACATCCCGCTGTCGCTGCACGGCCGCCACCAGGCCCAGGCCCTCGGGCAGTGGTGGGCCGCACTGCCCGCCGCCGACCGGCCGCGCAGCGTCTGGTGCTCACCGTACGTGCGCACCGCGGAGACCGCGAGAATCGCGCTCGCCCAGGCCGCCGGGCTCGGCGCCGTCCCGGTCACGCCGGCCGTCCGCTACGACGAGCGGCTGCGCGACCGCGAGCTCGGCGTCCTGGAGATGCTGCCGAAGGCCGCCATCGAGGCCAAGCACCCGGAGGAGGCGGCCCGGCGCCGCAAGATGGGCGAGCTCTACTACCGCCCGCCCGGCGGCGAGTCCTGGGCCGACGTCGCGCTGCGGGTGCGCAGCCTGCTGCGGGACGTCTGCGAGGAGGAGGCCGGCCGGCCCGTCCTGCTGGTCGCGCACGACTGCACGGTGCTGATGCTCCGCTACGCGCTGGACCGGCTCACCGAGGAGCAGCTCCTCGCGCTCGGGCCGGTGCACAACTGCTCCACCAGCATGTGGCGGGCCCAGGAGGGGCGGCTGCGGCCGGACCGCTGGAACGTCGTCGACCACCTGGCGGCCGCGGAGGACTGACGCACCGCCAGGTCGGCGCGGTCGCGCCGACGCGGTCCAGGCGGCGCCGTCACGTCACATCACGCCACCGTCACGTCATGTCATGTCAGCGACGGATCGGCGAAGCCGCGCCGGTAGGACAGCGGCGTGGTGCCCAGCCGGCGGCCGAAGTGGTGCCGCAGGGCGGCCGCGTTGCCGAAGCCGCAGCGGGCGGCGATCGCGTCCACCGACTCGGCGGTGGACTCCAGCAGCCGCTGGGCGAGCAGCACCCGCTGCCCGACCAGCCAGCGGTGCGGGGTGGTGCCGGTCTCCTGCCGGAAGCGGCGGGCGAAGGTGCGCGGCGACATGTGCGCCCGGGCGGCCAGCTGCTCGACGGTGGCCTCCTCGTCGAGGTGGTGACGCATCCAGTCGAGCAACGGGGCCAGCGAGTCGCCGCCGCCCTCGGGCAGCGGGCGGTTGACGAACTGGGCCTGCCCGCCCTCCCGGTGCGGCGCCACCACCATCCGGCGGGCGATCTCCCGGGCCACCTCGGCACCCTGCACCTTGCGCACCAGGTGCAGGCAGGCGTCGATGCCGGCCGCCGTCCCCGCGGAGGTGATCACCGGGTCGTCGTCCACGTACAGCACGTCCGGCTCGACGGTGGTCAGCGGGAAGCGCGCGGCCAGTTCCTCGCCGTACCGCCAGTGCGTCGCGGAGCGGCGGCCGTCCAGCAGCCCGGCCGCGCCCAGGACGAAGGCGCCGCTGCAGATGGAGAGCACCCGGCCGCCGTCCGCCACCACCCCGCGCAGCGCCGCCAGCAGCGGCTCGGGGTACTGCGGGCGGACGCCCGACGCGGTGACCACCGCGAGGTCGGCGCCGGCCAGCCGCTCGGGGCCGTACGGGACGTCCACCGCGAAGCCGGAGTGGGTGGCGTGCGGCCCCCGACGGGCGCCGGCGATCGCGAAGTCGTAGCCGGGCAGTCCGTCGGCGGTGCGGTCGAGGCCGAAGACCTCGCAGGCGACGCCCAGTTCGAAGGGGTGGATCTCCTCCAGCACCACCGCGACCACGTTCTTCAGCATGCCGTTCAGGATGGGGCACGGATCCGCGTCGGCGTAAGCCCCGGGCTGGCAGGATTTCGAGGAGATCGGTCATTCCTGCCACTCGTGGGCGCCGTCCCGCCCGGCCAGAGTGGAGCGCATGGACAGCGACACCATCGCCGGCGCACTCGCCCTGGCCGGAGCCGTCGGCGGCTTCGGCCTGCTCGGCACGCTGATCGGCCGCGAGGTCTCCCGCGGCGCTGCGGCCGGGCGCGACAACCACCACCGCGCGGGCGGCTACCCGGCCGACCCCGCCCGACCCGACCGGCTGTACGGCGCCCCGCCCGCCGCCCCGCCGCACTCCTGCGCACTCCCCGCCCGTTCGACCCCGGAGCGTCCCGCCCCGGGCCGCTCCGGCACACTGGCCGCATGGACTACCTCATCCGCCCGGCCCTTCCGGAGGACCTCGAAGACGCCGGCCGCATCACCGTCGAGGCCTTCGTCGGCGGCGGCTTCACCTCGCCCGGGAGCAGCTACGTCGAGCTCCTGCGCGACGCCGAGCGCCGGGCCCGGGAGGCCGAGCTCCTGGTCGCGGTCGACCCGGCCGCGGGGCGGGTCCTCGGCTGCGTGACCTTCGCGGTCGGCGGCACCGAGTGGGCGGACATCGCCACCGAGCGCGAGGGCGAGATCCGGATGCTCGCCACCGACACCGCCGCCCGCGGCCGGGGCGTCGGCGAGGCGCTGGTGCGCGCCTCCCTCGCCCGCACCCGCGAACTCGGCCTGGCCGGCATGGCGTTCTCCACCCGCCCGGAGATGACCGCCGCCCACCGCGTCTACGAGCGGGTCGGCTTCCGGCGCACCCCCGAGCGCGACTGGGCGCCGTACCCGGGGATGGACCTGATGGTCTACGCCCTGGCGTTCTGAGCGCCCGGCACCGCCGCGCGGCGCCCGGCGCGGCCGCCGCCGGTCACTGCTTCCCGCCGGTCACGGCTTCCTGTCGTAGCCGGGCGCCACGTAGACGGTGTACTGACCGTGCTCGCCGCTCTTCACGACGGTGACCACCCGGTACCCGGCGGCCTTCAGCGTCGGCTGGATCGCCTTGTCGGTGGCCCCGGTCTGGGTGAAGTCCAGGACCACGACCTTCCACTCGTGCGCCTGGATGCCGGCCTGGATCGCGGGCACGCCGTTCTGCATCTGACCGGTGGCCGGGTCGCGGCGGAAGACCGCCACCAGGTCGTGCCACTGCTGCCAGTTGCTCTGCTTGCGCAGGTAGTACGCGGGGACGTTGTAGTTCTCGACCAGGTACTTGTCCTCGCCCTTGACGACGTACGGCTCCAGCGCCGCGACGAACCCCTTCGAGTTCGACCACTCGCCGTACATCTCCCGGCCCTGGGCGGCACCCACCCAGGCCAGCGGGCCGACCACCAGCACGGCGGCCGCCACCCCGGCCACCAGGTGCAGGCGGCCCTTCAGCCACAGCACGGCACGGGCCAGCACCAGGCCCACCACGACGCAGGAGAACCAGGCGCCGAAGTCGACGTGCTTCTGCAGCGACAGCCAGGTGTGGATGCGGACCTGGTTCACCGGCGCCATCAGCCCGGCCAGCAGCAGCAGGACGGCCAGCCAGAACTCGGGCCAGGCCGCGCCGCCGCGCCGGCGCGCCCGCACCAGCTGCGCCACCACGCCGATCAGCGCGACCGCCAGCAGCGGGCCGACCCAGCGGGCGGCCTCCGAGGCCACGTAGGAGTACGAGTCGTGGCCCGGGGCGCGCTTGAGCGTGGTGTGGTTGAAGCCGTTGACGTAGCGCTCGCCGGCCGCCATTGCCGCCGCGCCGACCGCCACCACGAAGGTGAGCAGGACCAGCAGCCCGCGCCGCCAGGCCTCCCGGGAGCGCAGCGACCCGCGCGGCCCGGCCAGCACCGCGATGCCCGCCACCACGGGCACCCACAGCAGCGCTGCGTACTTGGTGGCACCGGCCAGCGCCAGCAGCAGACCGGCGGCGACCAGGCTCGGGTACCCGCCGCCGGTGGTCAGCCGTACCGCGAAGTACCCGGCCCAGGCGAGGATCGCCAGTGCCATCGCGTCGTAGGTGGCCAGGCCGCCCAGGAACTGGGTGGGGCCGAGCGCGACGAACGCCGCCGCCGCGCAGAAGGCCGGGAGCGAGCCGTGCAGCCGCCGGGTCGCCAGGTGGACGGCCACGGTGGCGGAGAGCATGAACACCAGGCTCAGCAGCCGGGCGCCGTTCAGCCCGCCGACGAAGTCCGCGGCGGCCACCACGACCGGGTAGATCAGCGGGGAGCCGGAGAAGAAGGTCTCGTACGTCGACACCGGGGTGCCGTGCCGCAGGTGCGCGATCTCCTGGTAGCCGGCGTAGATGTAGGTGCCCTCGTCGATGAAGGCGGTGTTGCTGAGGATCAGGTGGTACGAGAGCGCGCCCTGGACCAGCAGCACGGCCAGCAGCGGCAGCCAGTCGGCCCGCAGTGCCGGCCGGGCCGGGTGCGGCACCCGGGGCGGCCCGGGCCTGCGGCGCCGCCGGTCGGCCGGCACCGCGGCCCCGCGGTCGGCCGCCCCACCCGCGCGGTCACGCTCGCCGAGGCCCACCCCGCCCTGCCTGGCCCCGCCCAGGACGGGCTTGCGGGTGGACTCGGGCCGGATCCAGCGGCCGTCCGCGCTCATCAGTACTGCTCCTCATCTGGGACTTCGCATCCGGGCGCCGGTGGGCGCACGCCCCGGGGCGCACTGCGGCCGCCGCCCCCACTGCCGGGGGCGGCGGCCGGACGATCGGGGGGCCGGGCGGCCCCGGGCGGGCTCAGCCGCTGAGCCAGGCCGCCACCGGCGGGACGGACGGCGGCGAGCTCGGGCCGGCGACGATCTTGACGATGTCGGCCTCGGGCAGCACCTGGCTCCAGACCTGGATGTCGGCGACCGCGCCGTGCCAGGGGTCGGCCCACTGCGAGTTGGAGCTCAGCCGGCCCACCTGCATGGAGTTGGTGCCGCTCGGCTGCACCCCGGCCGACTTCGCCGAGGACTGCGGAGCGCCGTTGACGTACAGGGTGAGCTGGCCCGTCGGGTCGTCGTACACCCCGGTGAGCAGCACCCACTGGTTGACCGTCGCGTCGCCCTTGGACCAGGCGATCGCCGAACCGCCGCCCGGCACCTGGACCTTGAAGTACCACTGGTCGTGCCCGTTGTTGTTGGCCCGGCCCAGCGAGTACGAGTAGTACTGGCCGTCGCCCTGGCTGACCGCGCTGCGGTTGCCGTTGGGCAGGTCGACCAGCACCCGGGCGGAGACCGTGAAGCTCTTGTTCACGTCGACGACCGAGGTGGCGGTCGAGGCGAAGGAGTCCGGGCCGCTGGGCAGCCTGAGGACCTGTCCGGAGAACCCGGCCATCGTCCCCTGCTTGGCGTCGGCGCCCAGGTTCAGCGGCGCCGGGCCCGTCTTGGCGGGCAGGCTGCCGACGGTCGGCGGGCTGTCGATGCCCTTGACCGGCGGGGCGCTCGCCGGGGTCGACGGGCCGGTCGGGGACGGGGCCGTCGGGCTCGCCGAGGTGGTGTTCTGCGCGGTCTTCTTGGTGTCCTTGGAGTGCTGGTAGTACCAGAACCCGCCGCCACCGGCCGCCGCCACCACGACCACGGCCGTCAGCACGCCGACCAGCTTGAGCCGGCGGCCGCGCTTGGCGGCCTGCTCGTTCCGCTCGGCCAGCGCCTCCCAGTCCGGCGTGCCGGAGGTGCCGGCCGGCGGCGGGAAGCCGCCCTGCTGCTGCCACTGCCCCGCGGGCTGCGTCGGCTGCGCGGCCGGCGGGAACGCCTGCGGGCCGGGCTGCGGCGCGGGCGGCTGCGGGCCGGGCTGCGGCGCGGGCGGCTGCGGGCCGGGCTGCGGCGGCAGGGGCTGCGGCTGGACGGGCGGCTGCGGCTGGACGGGCGGCTGGGCCTGCAGCGGCGCCACCGGACCGGGCTGCACCGGACCGGGCTGCAGCGGGGCGGTCCCGCCGCCCGGCTGCGGCACCGGCGGCACCGGCTGCGGGAACGGATGCGGCGTCATCTGCTGGGGCTGCTGCGCAGGCGCACCGGGCGGCGGCCCGTAGCCGGACGCGGGGCCGAAGGCACCGCTCGGAGACTGCGGTGGCACACCGGTGGCCGGAGCGGCCCCCCCGGCCGGTGCCTGCTGCGGTGGCGTGGGCGGCTGGCCCGGCTCGCCACTCGGTACCGGTCGATCGCTCATGGCCGGAATGCTAGGGCATCCGCCCCGACACGCCCATGGGGGGTGCGCGGACGAAACGTCAATGCCGTTCCGTGCCCGGCGGTGCGGCGCCCCGTCACGCAACCCCGTTGTACGGCAGCTTCCAGCGCTGCGAGACCGTGTCCGCGCACGAGCGCAGCAGCACCGGCGTGCCGTCCGCGAGCGCGCCGCCGGCGGTGCCCAGGCACAGCCCCGAGTCCGGGTGCCGCAGTCGCTGCCCGGAGGCGGGCACCCAGCGCTGCGCGGAGCCGCCGGTGCACTCGGCCAGCGTCACCGAGGAACGGTCCGCGGTCGGCACCAGGCAGGCCGCTCCGCCGCGCAACGAGCCGTCGTTGCCCACCGTCCAGCCGGTCGAGACGGCCGGATCGCCGCAGGCCCCGACGGTCACCGGGGTGCCCGCGAGCCCGCCGCCGCCGTGCCGCAGGCAGATCCCGGGCGCCCCCGCCGGGACCTCCCCGGCGGGCAGGCCGACCCGGTTGTGGAAGGCGAAGGACTCGCTGCGCAGGCCGGTGCCGCCGCTCCACACCTCGAAGCCCGCCTGCACCCGGCACAGGTAGGAGCCCTTGGGGACGTACCCGCGGGCCATCGCGTCGGCGGTGAACAGCCGCAGGTCGAGGCCGCGGGTGGTGTGGGTCGGCGCCGTGCGCACGTAGCTGATGACGCTGTGCGGGCCGGTGATCGGCGCCTCGTAGACGTGGTAGCTCGCGTCCCCGAACTGCTGGGAGTCCGCGACCTTGTCCCCGGCCGGGCGCACGCTGTCGGTGGCGTCCAGCCAGACCATCAGTTCGGCGCTCTCCCCCGGCAGGCAGTTGTCCGGGGTGGAGCCGTACCAGAGGTCGAAGGAGAGGTTGAAGGAGCCGCTGACCCGGCCGTTGGCGTCCCAGTCGGCGGTCGCGTCGCCCAACGCGCTGACCGGTACGGGCAGTCCGCTCGCGCCCGGGGCGGTGGAGACGTTGGGGTAGGCGCCCGGGGCGAGCGGGTTCTTCGGCACGAAGTCGCGGATCTGGCCCACCGTGAACCCGCTGTCCCCGACCGGGTCCACGCAGACCGTGCCCGCGGTGTTCCACGGGTTCGGTTCGAGGATCTTCGACCCGCCGTCCATCGCCAGCTTGGGGAAGGGCTCCTGCACGGTCGAGCAGAGGCCGGACCCGGCCGCCGCCGCCGTCGTCGCGGTGACGGCCGGCGGCTGCTCCACCGCCCCGACCTCGCCGCTGCACCCGGCCAGCAGCGCCGCGACCGCGCCGAACGCGGCCGCCGCCCGCAGACCCCGCGCCGTGCGCCCGGCCGAGCCGTCCTCGATGATCATCACTCTTCCCCGAACCGTCCTCAACCGCTGGGCGGACACCGTACACAAGCGCTCCACCCGCACTTCCGTTCACATCACGATCGGAACTCGATATCGGTTCCGGGTCGCCGACCGCAGAGGGGGGAGAGAACTCACAGCAACCGGTCCCGTACGATCCTGGCGTCCCCCCGCGACCCGACCGACAACGGCCGCCACCCGGGGGCGGCTCAGACTCAATACGGCTTCGGGGGAGTAGAGCACGTGACTGTCACCGAGGGCACGCGACTCGCGGGCAGCGGTCAAGCGCCCGTCTCACGACGCCGGAGCCGACGGGACCCGGCCGCCCGCAACCAGTGGGGCCTGCTCCCCCAACCCCCGGACAACACCGAGAAGTACCTGTACGCGCGCACCAACCTCTGGGTGCTGACCTGCTTCTCCGTCATCAGCTTCGGCTGCATGGTGGCCAGCGAGATCGGCCTGCTCAGTGCGACGCCGTGGTTCTTCGTGTTCGTCCCGCCGCTCGCCTTCACCATCGCGTACTACCTGATCTCCCGATGGGTGCACGGCTTCAACCAGACCTTCGACATCTCCGCGCACCGCGCCCTGGTCAAGTCCTGGCAGCCGGAACGCCATCCGACCGTCGACGTCTTCCTGCCCGTCGCCGGCGAGCCGATCGAGGTGCTGCACAACACCTGGACGCACGTCGCCCGGCTGCGCGACCACTACCCGGGCGAGGTCACCCCGTACGTCCTCGACGACAGCAACAGCCCGCAACTCGCGCAGATGGCGGTCGACTTCGGGTTCGTCTACGGCACCCGGAACAAGCTCGGCTGGTTCAAGAAGGCCGGCAACCTGCAGTTCGGCTTCCGCAACTCCGACAGCGACTACATCCTCATCCTGGACGCCGACTTCGCGCCCCGGCCGGACCTGCTGAACGAGATGCTCCCCTACCTGGAGGCCGACCCCCGCCTCGGCATCGTCCAGTCCCCGCAGTTCTTCCGCATCCTGGACTCGCAGAACTGGATCGAGCGCGGCGCCGGCGCCGTCCAGGAGCTGTTCTACCGGACGGTGCAGGTCTCCCGGCAGCGCAACGACGGCGCCATCTGCGTCGGCAGCTGCGCGGTCTACCGGCGCGCCGCGCTGGAGGAGAACGGCGGAACCACGCTGATCGGCCACTCCGAGGACGTGCACACCGGCTTCGACCTGCGCCGCCTCGGCTGGGACCTGCAGTACATACCCGTCGCGCTGGCCACCGGCGTCTGCCCGGACAACGTCGGCGGCTTCTTCAACCAGCAGTACCGCTGGTGCACGGGCTCCATGAGCCTGCTCGGCAGCAAGAAGTTCTGGCAGACCAAGCTCCGGCCGGTCACCCGCGCCTGCTACCTGTCCGGGTTCTTCTACTACATCCACACCGCACTGTTCACCGTCGTCTCGCCGCTCGTCCCGATCGTCCTGCTGCTCGCCCGGCCCGACCTGATCCGCTGGCAGAACACCGCGCTGGTACTGCCCGGGCTGCTCTACGCCACGGTCGTCTTCCCGCTCTGGCACCGCAACCCCTACCGGCTGGAGGCCTGGGCCGCCCGCATGATGTACGGCTGGGCGCACGTCTTCGCCATCTGGGACATCGTGCGCCGCAACCGGATGGCCTGGCAGCCGACCGGCTCCAGCGGCGCCAAGAAGAACAAGACCCGCCGGTTCTGGATCGCCGTCATCGCCTGGGGCGGTGGGACGGCCCTGCTCTGGGTGCTCCTGAGCATCTGGCGGATGCTCACCATGGGCCCGCTGAACTTCGCCCTCGTCCTCGCCTCCGGCCTGTTCTACGCCACCATCGTGGGCCGGGTCCTCGTCCAGCCGCGCCCCACGGAAGCAGTGTGATCGCCATGACCGCCCACCCCCGGCGGACCGGGAGGCTCCGCCGCCGGCTGGCGCTCCCGCTGCTGACGGCCGGCCTGCTGCTCGTCACCGCCTGCGGCCCCGAGGACCCGGGCTTCGCGATGCAGGAGGGCCTCGCCCAGCCCGCCCCGGCCACCACGGGCACCACCGGCGCCACCGGCGCCGCTCCGGGCCCGGCGACCGGCGGCACCGCGGCCGCCTCCGGGGCCGCCGCCGCCTCCGCGGCCGCCAAGCCCAAGGCCCTGCCGGCCGGCGTCCCGTACGACGTCACACCGCTGCTCAAGCCCCCCCACAAGTACCTCGGCGCCGCCCTGCCCGATGTCCCCGCCTCGATGGACGCGCTGGGCCCCTACAGCGCCACGATCGGCAAGCAGCCCAACGTCCTGGAGTACTACGCCCACTGGAAGGGCGGCTTCGACACCGCCGGCGTGCGGCGGATCTACGAGGCGGGGGCGCTGCCCTACATGGCCTGGGAACCGTACGACCACTCGCTCGCCTCGATCGCGGCCGGCGACACCGACGACTACGTGCGCGGCGTCGCCAAGGCCGTCGCCAAGCTCAACCTGCCGATCGCCGTCAGCATCGCCCACGAGATGAACGGCGACTGGTACCCGTGGGGCCGCCAGGCCTCCAGCCCGGCGGACTTCGTCGCCGCCTGGCGCCACGTCCACGACATCTTCGACCAGGCCGGCGCCACCAACGTGATCTGGGTCTGGAGCCCCAACATCACCGACCCCGCGCCCAACACCCGCCTGGCGCCGTACTACCCCGGCGACACCTACGTCGACTGGGCCGGCATGACCGGCTACTTCACCAAGACCGGGCCGAAGACCTTCGACACCCTGTACGGGCCGACCATGGCCGAGATCCGCACCTTCTCCACGAAGCCCTTCTTCATCAGCGAGACCGCCTCCGAGCAGGGCAAGCGCCAACGCGCCGACATCGACCAGCTGTTCTCCGGGCTGGAGGCGCACGACGACCTCGTCGGCTTCGTCTGGTTCAACATCGTCAAGCGGGCGGACTGGCGGGTCGAGGCCGTCCCGGACACCCTCGCCGCCTTCAAGCAGCGCGTGTCCGACCCCCGCTACGGCTTCGACATCCGGAACCCCCGATGAGCACTGACTCCGACTTCAACCCGTTCGCCCCCATCCCGCGCCGCCGCCGCACGCCGCAGGGCGACACCCCGCCCGACGGCGCCGGGCCCGGAGGGACCGCGCCCGGCGGTACTGCGCCCGACGGCGCCGAGCCCGGCGGGACCGCGCCCGGCGACGCCCAGCCCGGCGGTACCGCGTCCGGCGGGACCGCGCCCGGCGACGCCCAGCCCGGCGGCACCACGCCCGGCCGCGCCTCCCGCCGCCGGGCCGCGCAGTCGCACCCGAGCGTCCCCGGGCCCCGCACGGACACCGCCGCACCGGCCGCGACCGCCGAGACCGCCACGAAGACCGCGAACACCGCGCCCGCCGCGGCCGTGGACAACCCCGACGGCATCGAGCTGGCCCCGTACACCATCCCGCAGGTCCCGGCGATCGGCTGGGACCCGGGCACCAGCCCGCGCCGCCGCTGGATCGCCCGCGCCCTGCTCGGCGCCGTCCTGGCCGTCCAGGCCGCACTCTCGCTGCGCCTGCTCGCCGCCGCGCACCCCGACGAGGCCGCCGCCATGGTCGCCGGCCGCCGGCAGCTCGCCCACCTGATGCACGGCACCCCGGTCACCACCGACCTGGTCGACCGGATCAACGGCTCGCCCTGGCTCTACCCGCCGCTGGCGGGTGCGGCCGCGAACGCCAACGGCATCTGGGGCACCCGACTGCTCAGCCTCGGCTTCGCGCTGCTCACCACCGTGCTGCTGTACTCGCTGACCCGGCGGCTGTTCAACGAGCGGGTCGCGATCTGCGCGATAGCCGTCTACGCCGTCCTGCAGTCCACCGTCGTGGTCGGCTTCTACGCCGCCCCCGAGTCCCTCGCCGTGCTGCTGGTCGCCCTCGCGGCCTGGGCCACGGTGTTCACCGCCCGGCGACATCCGGCACTGGTCCTGACCGCCGCCCCGGCCGCCGCGCTCGCCTGCGCCGTCGCGTACTCCGCGGCCTTCGCCGTGCCCGCCCTGGTCGGCCTCGCGCTGGCCACCGCCCGTCCGCACCGCCGGTGGGGCCCGGCCGCCCTGCGCGCGCTGCTGTCGGCCGTCGGCACCGTCGTCCTGCTGCTCCCGTACGGCACGCTGGGCAAGGTCGCCGGGTGGTCGCCCTCGCACGGCAACGCCCCCGGCTCGGCCCGCGCCATCCTGCTCTCCACCGTCCAGTGGAGCGGCCTGTTCACCGTCCTCGCGGTGGCCGGCACGATCGCCTACGCCCGCCGCGAGCAGATGAACGAGCACGACGCGCCCGAGCGGAACACCGTTCCCACCACGCGCGGCCACCGCGCCCTGCTCGGCACCGTGCTGACCGCCACCGCCCTGCTCGTCCCGGCCGCCCACCTGTGGACCGGCACCTCCGGCGCGCTGTTCCGCCACCTCGGCTACGGCATGCTGCTGGCCGCCCCGCTCGCCGGGGTCGGCCTGACCCGGCTGGTCGGCGCCCACTTCCGCCACCCCCAGCTCGGCATCCTGGTCTGGGTCGCGGTGCTCGCCCTCGGCCTGGAGCAGTCCGCCCTGCGCTACCAGAACGGGCCCGACTCCGGCCGCCTGCTGGCCGTCCTGCGGGTCCACACGGTGCCCCAGGGGCGCTACCTGACCGAGGTCGACGGACTGGCCGAGTACTACCTCGGCGCGGTCAGCGAGCCCGAGCAGTGGGTCTCCGCGCGCACCGGCACGGAGTACCGCGACGCGGCCGGGGTGCAGCACCACGGGGACGACGGGAGCGTCGCCGCGATCCGCGACGGCTGGTTCACCATGGTCGTCCTCGACAGCACCGCGCCACGGGCCACCGACCGGGCCCTGAGCGCCGCGCTGGCAGCCGGCGGGCAGTACCGACTGGTGGCGCAATTCACCTCGCCGACCGGCGATTCGAGCACGTACAAGGTCTATCTCAAGCACTGACGGGCCGGAGGGCCCGCCCACACCCGCGACACGACAGCCACAACATATGGTGCCGCCGCAGGGCGGCGGCACTACATGTATGCTCACTCCTGCTGTCGATGCAGGGGAACCCGGTGCGAATCCGGGACTGCCCCGCAGCGGTGTGCGGGCGGCTGGAGCAGCTGTCCCCGCGAGTCCGAGTACCTGCCGGCGGCGTGCGCCACGGCCCTCCCGCAGAGGCCGCGCCAGCACCAGAACCACACCTCCGGGCCTCGCGGGCGGGCCGGGGAGACACCGTCGCGCGACGCCGTTTGCGTTCGTGCCGTGCTCCCCTGCCCCGACCGGCCCGAGGCCCCGATCACCGCCGCCGATCGCCGCCAGGAGAGAGCGCCTTGACCACCGCTGCCTCAGCCACCCTGCCCGCCCAGGGCTCCGGTACCGCCTTCACCGACCGGACGGTCTCCGATCCCGGCGGCGCCCTGCTGCGGCTGCTCACCGACCGCAGTGTCGACCTCCCCGAGGTCGACCCCGGCCATGTCGCCGCCGCCGCGCTGCGCGGCCGCCACGCCGGCTCGGACTTCGCCGAGCTGCGCGGGCTGGCCGTGGACGCCGCCGCGTCGATGATCGCCGAGGACCCCCAGTACTCGAAGCTCGCCGCCCGCCTGCTGGCGCTGGAGATCGTCGACGAGGCGAACAGCCAGGGCGCCACGTCCTTCTCCGCCTCGATCGCCGTCGGCCACGCCGAGGGCCTGATCGGCGACACCACCGCGGACTTCGTCGCCAAGCACGCCGCCGCGCTGGACGCCCTGATCGACGCCGCGGGCGACGACCGCTTCGAGTACTTCGGCCTGCGCACCGTGCAGTCCCGCTACCTGCTGCGCCACCCGATCACCCGCAAGGTGGTCGAGACCCCGCAGCACTTCCTGCTCCGCGTCGCCTGTGGCCTGGCGGTCGGCGACAACGAGCAGTCGGTGCGCGAGGTGGCCGAGCTGTACGGCCTGATGAGCCGCCTGGAGTACCTCACCTCCTCGCCGACGCTCTTCAACTCCGGCACCCGCCACCCGCAGATGTCGAGCTGCTACCTGCTCGACTCCCCGCTGGACAACCTGGACTCGATCTACAACCGCTACGCGCAGATCGCCCGCCTGTCCAAGCACGCCGGCGGCATCGGCCTGTCCTACTCGCGCATCCGCTCGCGCGGCAGCCTGATCCGCGGCACCAACGGCAAGTCCAACGGCATCGTGCCGTTCCTGCGCACCCTCGACTCCTCGGTCGCCGCCGTCAACCAGGGCGGCCGCCGCAAGGGCGCCGCGTGCGTCTACCTGGAGACCTGGCACGCCGACATCGAGGAGTTCCTGGAGCTCCGCGACAACACCGGCGAGGAAGCCCGCCGCACCCACAACCTCAACCTGGCGCACTGGATCCCGGACGAGTTCATGCGCCGGGTCAACGCCAACCAGGACTGGTCGCTGTTCTCCCCGGCCGACGTGCCCGAGCTGGTCGACCTGTGGGGCGAGGAGTTCGACGAGGCCTACCGCAAGGCCGAGCAGGCCGGCAAGGCCGTCCGCACCATCCCCGCGCAGACCCTCTACGCCCGCATGATGCGCACCCTGGCGCAGACCGGCAACGGCTGGATGACCTTCAAGGACGCCTCCAACCGCGCCGCCAACCAGACCGCGCTGCCGGGCCGCACGGTGCACTCCTCCAACCTGTGCACCGAGATCCTGGAGGTCACGGACGACTCCGAGACCGCCGTCTGCAACCTGGGGTCGGTCAACCTCGGTGCGCACGTGGCCGCGGGCGCCTCGGCCGACGACCTGCTGGGTGCGATGGACTGGGAGCGCCTCGACGCCACCGTCCGCACCGCCGTCACCTTCCTCGACCGCGTGGTGGACATCAACTTCTACCCGACCACCGAGGCCGGGACGTCCAACTCCCGCTGGCGCCCGGTCGGCCTCGGCGTGATGGGCCTGCAGGACGTCTTCTTCAAGCTGCGGCTCGACTTCGACTCCGCCGAGGCCGCGCGGCTGTCCACGCTCATCGCCGAGCGCATCATGCTCACCGCGTACGAGCGCTCCGCCGACCTGGCCGAGCAGCTGGGCCGCCACGAGGCGTACGGCGAGACCCGCGCCGCGCGCGGCGAGCTGCACATCGACCACTTCCCGACGGCCGCCCCGCAGTGGGCCGACCGCTGGACGGCGCTGCGCGCCCGGATCGCCGAGACCGGCCTGCGCAACTCGCTGCTGCTGGCCATCGCGCCGACCGCGACCATCGCGTCCATCGCCGGCGTGTACGAGTGCATCGAGCCGCAGGTGTCCAACCTGTTCAAGCGCGAGACGCTCAGCGGTGAGTTCCTGCAGGTCAACCCGTACCTGGTGCGCGAGCTCAAGGACCTCGGCGTGTGGGACCAGCAGACCCGCGACTCGCTGCGCGACGCCAACGGCTCCGTGCAGGAGCTGAACTGGCTGCCGGCCGAGGTCCGCTCGCTGTACCGGACGGCCTGGGAGCTGCCGCAGCGCGCGCTGATCGACCTGGCTGCGGCCCGCATGCCGTACCTGGACCAGAGCCAGTCGCTGAACCTGTTCATGGCGGCGCCGACCATCGGCAAGCTCAGCTCGATGTACGCCTACGCGTGGAAGGTCGGTCTGAAGACCACCTACTACCTGCGCTCGCGCCCGGCGACCCGCATCGCCCAGGCCGCCTCCGGCGCGGCCCGCACCGCCGTGCCGGTTCCCGCCCCCACCATGACCCAGGCCGAACAGGACGCCATCGCCTGCTCCCTGGAGAACCCCGAGTCCTGCGAGGCCTGCCAGTGAGCACCCCCGACGACCGCAAGATGCTGCTCGACGCCGGCTTCGAGCTGACCCTGCGCCCGATGCGCTACCCGTCGTTCTACGACCGGTACCGGGACGCGATCAAGAACACCTGGACCGTGGAGGAGGTGGACCTGCACTCCGACGTCGCCGACCTCGCCAAGCTGAGCGAGGGCGAGCGGCACATGATCGGCCGGCTGGTCGCCTTCTTCGCGACCGGTGACTCGATCGTCGCGAACAACGTGGTGCTGAGCCTCTACAAGCACATCAACTCGCCCGAGGCGCGGCTGTACCTCTCCCGGCAGCTGTTCGAAGAGGCCGTGCACGTCCAGTTCTACCTGACGCTGCTCGACACCTACCTGCCCGACCCGGAGGACCGCGCGGCCGCGTTCGACGCCGTGGAGAACATCCCCTCCATCGCGCAGAAGGCCAAGTTCTGCTTCAAGTACATGAACGCGGTCGACCACATCGACTCGCTGCAGACGAAGGAGGACAGGCGGGCGTTCCTGCTCAACCTGATCTGCTTCGCGGCGTGCGTGGAGGGCCTGTTCTTCTACGGCGCGTTCGCGTACGTGTACTGGTTCCGGTCGCGCGGTCTGCTGCACGGCCTGGCCACGGGTACCAACTGGGTGTTCCGCGACGAGTCCATGCACATGGACTTCGCGTTCTCCGTGGTGGACACCGTCCGCGAGGAGGAGCCCGACCTCTTCGACGACGAGATGGCGAAGCAGGTCACGGAGATGCTGGAGGAGGCCGTCGAGGCCGAGCTCCAGTTCGCCCAGGACCTGTGCGGTGACGGCCTGCCCGGCATGAACACCGCCTCGATGCGGGAGTACCTGCAGGCGGTCGCGGACCAGCGCCTGGCGCGTCTGGGCCTGCCGATCCGGTACGGGTCGACCAACCCGTTCGGCTTCATGGAGCTGCAGAACGTCCAGGAGCTGACCAACTTCTTCGAGCGCCGGGTGTCCGCGTACCAGGTCGCGGTCGAGGGTTCGGTCTCCTTCGACGACGACTTCTAAATCGACAAGGTTCGGCGAACAGCGGAGCTGCCATGACGGCAGCTCCGCTGTCGGTTCTCAGGGTTCGGGGGATACCCAGGCATGCCCAAGCTCCAACAGCGTGTGATCAACGGCCCGTTCGGGCCGATACAGGTCAGTCATGATCGCTGGCCGTCCGTCGTGGCCCGGGTGCAGGGGGCGGGGATGCCCACCGTCACGGTGGTGCCCGACCGCGACCACGGCGCCATGAACGTCAACGGCCAGAACGTGCCGATCAGGCGGAAGTCACGCACCCGCACGGCAGTGCTCGGCGACCGCACCTACGAGCTGCGGGCCACCAGCCTCCGCCGGGCGGAGCTGCGCCGAAACGGAGTGCGCATAGCGGATGCCCGCGGCTCGTACCGGGCGTATGCGCCAGGAAGCACGATTCCCGGCCTGGACGCCCGGATCGACTGGTCCCAGGGCATCGACCCCACGGATGTGGCGGTCGCCCAGTCCATGGTCCTCGCCTTCGGTGCAGGTGCTCCGGGCGCGGTCCTGCGGACCGTGTTCTTCTGGGTCGACAACTTCAGCTGACCGCACAGTGGTGCCCCCGCACGGCCACAGCCCGTGCGGGGGCACCACTCTTGGATCAATCGGTCGGAAACTCGCCGGACTTGACCCCGGCGAGGAAGGAAGACCAGGCATCAGCCGGAAAGAGCAGAACCGGATACCTTCTTCTCCGCTCAGCAGTACTGCGCCTGCCGTACCCGAGCGATCGTTTCCAGACTGCTGCCAGGGCTCAGGGCGCTCGACTGAATCGCCTCGAACTCCTCCATGTGGATCTCCACCTCGTCCTCCCTCTCCAAGTAGATCGTCCCGGCGCGATACTCCAGGCAGACGACCGAGCCTGAGAACACGCGAGTCCTGAACCCAAAGAGGACGAACGGTCCGAACATCCCTGTGTGCGCGCCCGTGTTGTCGGGCATGACCCGTAGATCGATGCCGGGAAGCTGAGCCATCTCCATCAGGTGATCGAGTTGCCGACCCATGGACTCTGCGCCGCCCACAGCGATCCGCAGTGCCGCCTCGCCGATGACGAACGCCAGCTGCGGAGGGTTCTCCATGCTCAGGATCTTCTGGCGCTCAAGCCTGGCCGTCACGAGGGCATCGATCTCCTCCCTCGCTGGTGGACGCGGCCCCGCTCCGATGAGGGCACGAGCGTACTCCGGCGTCTGCAACAGACCGGGAATCATCAGCCCTTCGAATGACCGGATGGACTCGGCCATCTCCCCGTACGCCACAAGATCCGCGTAGGCCGGCCTGATCCGAATCACCCTGCGCAGCCAGTCTGGTTCTCGCCGACGCGCCGCCAGCCCGAGCAGGTCGTCCACGTAGTCGGGATCGTCGACCTCGTAGAACGCCAGCAGGTCCCTCAGCTCGCCAAGAGACATACCCAGTCGGGCGTTCTCGATCCTGCTGATCTTCGACCGGTGACAGCCGATTCGCTGCGCCGCTTCATCCGGCGTCTTGCCTGCCTTCTGGCGCAGCGTCACGAGCGCTGCCGCAAGCCACCTCCGGCGCACCGATGACTGCACAGTGCCCACCTGATGCTCCCTCACGCAGATAGAACCTCAAGCCTATCCCCCTATAAAAGATCATGGAAAATTTCCAATGAGCAAGTTGCGAGTTGCGGATGTTCCATCGCATGCTACTTGGAGCGATCAGGCAACTACCCACGGATCGCAAATCCGCGACATCCCCCGAAGAGGGCCAGCTCATGACGCGCAACAATGCCCCTACCGAACACTCCTGCTGGCTGCCCTGGCACCACAGGTCCCCCCGCGCCGCCCGTCAGGAGCTGCGGGACTTCCTCCGCCCCCACCCCTCGGGCAAACCCCTGCTCCCCACCGGTGAGTTGCTGGTCAGCGAGCTGGTCACCAACGCCGTCCAGCACGCCCGCACGCCGCGCGGGCGCCTGATCTTCGTCCGCTTCCGCCTCTCCCCCGACGACGACACCCTCCGTATCGAGGTCCACGACGCCGACAGCGAGAAGCCCTCGCTCCGCGACACCACCACCGCCGACGAGAGCGGCCGAGGCCTTTTGCTGGTCCACGAGTTGGCCACCCAGTGGGGCTGCTGCCCGCGCGCCGGCGGCGTCGGGAAGTTCGTCTGGTGCCACGTCTCCGCCCCCGCCGAGGCCGCCGCGTGAGCACCGTCCGGGCCGAGATCTCGGGCATCATGCTGCCCACGGTCTTCCCCAGCCTCGACCACGCCCTCCCCGTCATGTGGGAGCGCGTCCGCAACCTCCCGATCCGCGAGGCCCACCGGGACCTCATCCGGATCTGCATCGGCCCGGGCGGCGGCGAAGGGGTCGCCCGCCGCTTGCACCAGGACGGCAGCTGGAGCATCACCCTCTACGTCGGCGAGATGACCGACTGGACCGCCCACCCGATCACCATCACCACCGACCGCCCCTGAACTCCCCCCGCCCCGCCCCGGCATCCACGCCGGGGCGGGGCGAACCGCCCCCCCTTTCCCGCTCCCGAAAGATCGTGTCCTTGCTGGAAGCACCAGGACGCCATCCGGGCCGTCGAAGCCCGGGCATCCTTCCTCCGACTGCTCAGGAGCCCGGTCGATATCCGAGCGCAGGAAGTCGGCCAGGCCGACTTCCTGCGCCACAATGACGGCCCTGGCACCGGGAAGGTGCAGTCGACTGGCTCGCGGAGCGCTACGAGCAGCACATCCCCGGTGGTGACCCGTGGCCACTACGTGATCGTGTGCCCCAATCGCACCTGGCCGGGCCTCCCCTGTCCGACCGGCGGCCGGCTCGCTCAGTAGTTCATGGTGTAGGTCCAGTCACCCCGCAGGGCAGCACACATCCCGTCGAGCGCCTGCCGGTTGAAGGCCCGGACGCAGAGCCAGCCGAGTTCGACGTCGGGGTCCGTCCGGTCGATGCACACCAGCACCTCCGGTCCCGCGTACCACCGGCGGCCGTCCTCCGTCGGCCCTTCCTCGAAGGGCGGCACCGGGGTGAACTCCCGCTCCACGTGGTCGAGGTCGCCGGGCACCATCTCCCGGCGCATCCCGCCCATGTCGTCGCAGAGGAGGTTCCCGTTCAGCACCGACTCCACGAAGGCCGCGGAGAAGCGGTCGGCCATCGGCTCCCACTCCGCCTCCACCGGGTCGCCCGGGGTCGCGTCGGTCACCAGTGGCGGGTCGTCACCGCCGGCCTGGTCGAGCCGGATTCCGACCGCCCAGTACCAGTACCGCTCGGCCATGAAGATGAGGATCCCGTCCTCCACCTCCACGTCCTCCAGCGGGATCCACTGCTCCTGGCCGCCGAACAGGTCGAAGCGCCGCCCGAACCTGCCGTACGCCTCTCGCAGTGCACCGGGCAGCGGCAGGCCGAGGCGCTGCTCGGCGGCGGCCAACTCCTCCTCCGTGCAGCCGTGCGCCTCCTCGACCGGTGCTCCGAGGTGTGCGGCGAACCGTTCGACGAACCGCCAGGCGGCGGCCGGGCCCGCGAGCGAGGCGGACAACTCGGCCGGAAGATCGAATGTCGTGGACACCCCGGTACGGTACCCGGGCGCCGCGACACCGCCCGGGCCGGGCGGGCCGGCCGCAGCGCAGGCGACAACCTTCAGCCCGTCAGTCCTCGCGCCAGTCCTCGGTGCAGAACCGGGCCTCACTGAGCATGGTGTCCCCGGCCCTGGTGGCCCGGACGTAGATGCCGGTCCCGTCCGCACCACGGCGAGCAGCCGCGGCTCCGGTCCGAAGAACGCGGTCACCCCGAGGTCGCGGTACTGCTCTCGTCACCTCGTTCCCCGCACGCCGCCGCCAGACCTGGGCGACGGCTCCGGCAAGAGCCGCCTCCACCTCGTCGGGGCTCATCCCGAACCGAAGCGGCCCGACCCCCGCCAGCGGGTCCAGTACCCACTGCGGACGTTCCCCCTCGGCTTCCTGTTCCACCAGGCCACCGGCACACCTCCGCGCTCGCCCCGACCGACCCCGGCACTGCCAGTCGATGATCTTGTCGGCCACCCTGGGCGCGCCCCCTGACAACTCCCCGCCCGCCCGTCCGGATGAACTCCCGGGCCACACCGGCATTCCACGCACCCGGACGACCGGGCCCCGGCTACGGTCCGGCGCACAGCCGAACGAAAGGGGCCCAGCGTGACCACGACCGGAATCCTGGACTACGAGAGCGACGCGATCGTCAAGCTCATGAACATCCCCGCGGACGACTGGGGCGAGCAGGAGCTCAAGGACGCCCTCCAGCGGGCGATCATGCTGGAGCTCTCCACCATCCCGCCCTACGCCACCGCCCTGTGGTCGATCATCGATCAGGACGACAGCAAGCCGGTCCGCCACACCATCCGCGAGATCGTCTTCGACGAGATGTCGCACTTCGGCCTGGTCTGCAACATGCTCACCAGCATCGGCGGCACCGTCGTCCTCAAGGACCCGCTCACCGTCCCCAAGTACCCGGGTGAGCTGCCCGGCGGGGTCAACCCCGGGCTGGAGGTCTTCCTCAGCGGGCTGTCCCGGGAGTCGGCCGCGCTCTTCGCCGACATCGAGAAGCCCGAGAACCCGCTCGCCTTCGCCGCCGACGGCAACACGATCGGCGCCTTCTACCAGCGCATCGCCAACGTCTTCCCGAACTTCGCCCACCTGCTGACCGGGCAGAACCAGGTGACCTTCCCGCTCGGGTCGCAGCACGGCGCCGGGAACAACATCGTCGCGATGAACACCATCACCGACGTGCTCAACGCCATCCACGTCATCCAGACCCAGGGCGAGGGCACCACGGCCTCCCCGGACAACCCCTTCCCCGGCGCCCCGGGCGAACTCGCCCACTACTACGCCTTCAAGGAGATCGCCGTCGGCAAGAAGCTGGTGCAGGACCCCGCGACGGGGAAGTTCGAGTTCACCGGCCCCGACGTCCCGCTCCCGGACGCCGCACAGGTCGCCCGTGTCCCCGCCGGCGGCTGGGTCAACGACCCCGCCAACACCCCCGACCCGGCCACCGCCACCGTGCTGCACGACTTCAACACCGCCTACAGCGACATGCTGCGCTCCCTCGAAGCGGCCTGGGCCGGCGACGGGAACAAGTTGTTCGACGCGATCGGGCACATGAGCGATCTGGGCGACTTCGCGCGGCAGTTGAACGCCATCAAGTTGCCCGCCGACCCCCACCACACCTACGGCCCGGAATGGCTCTTCATCCCGTAGCGGCCTGCGGACGAACCGAGGGCCGGTGCGGTGCGCCCGCGCCGGCCCTCGCTCACCTCCCACCGCCTTCGAGGCCGCGGGCCCGCAGCCCCTCGGCGAACGCCCGCGCCGCCGCCAGGTCCGCCGCGCCGGGCCGCGCCTTGTTGATGCCGCCGACGAGCCTGAACGGGAGCCAGGTGTCGAAGCCGCGGCAGGAGAAGGCGCCGGCCACCTCGAAGCCCTTCTGCTCCAGGGCCCGTGCGAGCGGACGGGTGAAGGGCCGGACCGGCAGTTCCGGCAGCCCGCTGGTGGCGAACACGAACGCCCTGGCGCGCTGCTCCCGCGGAACCGACCGGACGAAGTCGCGCAGCCGCGGGTGGAAGCGGCCGGTGAAGATCCCCGAGCCGAATCCCACCAGGTCGTGGTCGGCCAGCTCCGCCGGATCGATCTGCTCGGGCTCGACGACCGGGGCCGACAGCACCCGGCCGACGGCCTCGGCGATCCTCCGCGTATTGCCGTGGGACACGGACGCGCACACGATGACGGCCTTCATGACGGATCTCCTTCGCTCGGTCACTCCCCACCGGGTAGACCGGACGCGGCACGAGGACGTGACATCGTCGGCGAGGGCGGACGCCGGAGGCCGGGAACGCCGGAGGCCGGGAACGCCGGAGGCCGGCGCGGACGGGTCCGCACCGGCCTCCGGCAAGCGCCGCTCCGCCGTCAGGCGTTCGGCACCGTCGCGTACTTCGGCGTGCCCTCGGCCATCTGCTTCAGGGCGTCCTTGCGGTCGCGCTTCGACAGCTTGTCGATGTAGAGGGTGCCGTACAGGTGGTCGGTCTCGTGCTGCAGGCAGCGGGAGAAGAAGCCGGTGCCCTCAACGCGGATCGGCTTGCCCTCCTTGTCGACGCCGGTGACCGCGGCGTAGTCCGGGCGGGCCAGCTCGGCGTAGGCGGTGGGGACGGAGAGGCAGCCCTCGTTGCCGTCGTCCAGGACGCGGCGGCGGTCGGCCGGGTAGTCCTCCAGCACCGGGTTGATGACGTGGCCGATGTGGCGCACGCCCTCGTCGTCCGGGCAGTCGTAGACGAAGACCTTGAGGTCCACGCCGATCTGGTTGGCGGCGAGGCCGACGCCCTCGGCGGCGTACATCGACTGGAACATGTCGTCGATCAGCGCGGACAGCTCGCCGTCGAAGACGGTGACGTCCTTGACCTCGCGGTGCAGCACCGGGTTGCCGACGACCGTGATCGGACGGGCGGTGCCCTTGCCGAGGTCGGGCTCCTCACCGATCACCTTCACGGGCGCCTCGGGCGCCGCCCCCTCCACGTCGTGCTCGTGCTCGTGATCGTGGTCGTGCTGCTCCGCCATGTCTTCCGCTTCCATAGGTCTACGCGTACCTGACCAGGGTACTCAGCGGGGTTCAGCAGACCTCTTCGAGATCCCGGTACGCCCGGGTTCCCGGGGAGGCCGCGACCCAGCGGTCCAGCAGGGTGCGCACCAGGTGGGCGGGTGCGGCGATCCCGCACTCGCGCTCGACCAGCCAGGACATCCCGGCCGCGCCGCCCTGGCTGAGGTGGCTGAGGTGGCCGGGGTGCGCGGCGTCGCCGTCGTCGTGCGGGTCGTGGTGGGCGGCGACGCCGTCGTCGGAGGCCATCCGGCTCTCCGAGCAGGCGCGGCAGAGCAGCCGTACCGACGAGGTCCAGTCCTCGGCCGCGTAGCCGGCGTCCGCGACCAGCCGCTCCAGCGCGTCGCGGTCCCCCGCCGTGGCGGCCTGCAGCAGCACCACGTAGGTCGGCACCGGGGAGGGGGCCCACAGCTCGATCTCGTCGAACACCGGGTAGGCGACGCCGTCGGTGACCCGCTCGCCGTGCGGGGCGCCGTCGTGCAGCACCACCTCGCCCCAGCGGCGGCCGGAGGAGGGCAGCGGGATGGAGAGGACCTCGATCCGGGCCGGGTCCAGGCGACGGCCCCAGACCACCTCGGACTCACCGTCGGGGGAGAGCCGTACGGGGGTGGTGCCGAGGTCCAGGCTGACCGGACCGTCGGGCTGCCCGCCGGGGCCGCCGGACAGTTTGAGCCCGTACGCCTGCCAGGCGCGGCGGGCGAGCGGCCAGTCCTGCAGCGCGGTGGCGGTGATGCCGAGGTTCCACCAGTCGGGGGCGCCGTGTTCGCGGTCCAGCAGGGCGACGGCGCGCAGACCGGCCGAGCGGGCCTGCTCCCAGTCGCGGCGGAACTTGTGCAGGAGGGCGAGGTTGAACCACGAGTCGGAGAGCCACGGCTCCAGGTCGGCGGCCATCACCAGCAGCGCGCCGGCGTCCTCGTAGCGACCGTCGCCGATCAGCGTGAAGGCCCGGTCGGTCGTCTGCCGCCAGGTGGCGGACGGCCGGTGCCGTGCCCGGTGGAAGATCCTCACGTTCGTCCCTGCCGTCGTCGTCCGCTCAAGTCCCGTGCCACCGTGCCCGTACCGCCTCGGACGGCGTACCGGGCCCGGCGCTCCGGGTCGGTGTTCCACGCTACGACCGCATCCAACCACGCCCGCCCCCGCCCGCGCTCCCCACCGTCGAGGTTGGGGCCCGCCCCTCCCCAGCCTGCCCGCCCGGCCGCGCCCTCTCAACCCCTGGCGGGTCCGACCCCCGTTCCGACGTGGGCCCCGCCCGGGCCGGCAGGGGCCGAGGCCCGGAACCGGCCCGGGGCCTCGGCCCCTGCCGAAGGCCCCCGAACGTCAGCCCCTGGCCTGCCCGCCGACCCTGGCCAGGGCGTCCACCACCCGGGCGTCGTAGACCCGGCCGCGCCCCAGCCGGATGACCTCCAGCGCCTCCAACCGCCCGACGGCCTCTCCGACGCCCCGGCCGCGGGCCACGGTGAGCAGGTCGTCGTGGGCGTTGGCGACCCGGATGATCCGGGCCGCGAACGGCACCGGGCCCTCGCCGACGGCCGGCCCGGCGCAGGGGTCGGCCAGCCGGGCGACCTGCTCGGCGACCTGCCGGGGCACCCCGGTACGGCTGATCACCTCGCTGCCCAGCCGGGCGATCCGCTGCTGCTCGGCGCAGGGCAGCACCGCGGTGGCGCCGTCCGGCACCGGCTCGACCAGGGACAGCTGGCCGACGTCGTGCATCAGCGCGGCGTACTCCAACAGGGCGAGCTCACGGGTGCCCAGACCCAGCTCGCGCCCCAGGGCGCACGCCGTGTCCGCGACCCGGCGCGCGTGCCCGTGCGGCGTGTAGCCGGCCACCTCGGTGGCCCGGGCGAGGCTGGCGATGGTCTGACCGGTGGTGGCCCGCACCGCGGCGGCGCGCCGGAAGGACACCTGGGCGAGCAGCAGCGGGGTGCAGAACAGCGGCAGCGCCCAGAGCCCGACCTCACCGGCCGCGAGGCTGACCAGCATCCCGGTGGCGACGATCGCCGAGCCGATGCCGAACAGCGAGCGCAGCTCGTCCTCCAGCGCCGCGGGGAAGCGCAACCCGCCGACCGAGCGGCGCAGCAGGGCCGCCAGGGTGGCGTCGCACAGCGCGGCCAGCGCGGCGACGGCGGTCAGGAACGCCCCGTACGCCGGACCCTCGGGCGAGAAGCGGTCGACCAGGCCACCGTTGTAGAGCGGCTGGAAGACGGCGGCCGCGAAGCCGACGGCGAGCAGTCGGCGGGCGGCGCTGTCGCGGCGGGCCGGGTCGGCCCAGGGCGGGCGGCGGTGCGGGCGCTCGGGGCGGTGCGGCAGGGCGAGCCCGGGCAGCCAGGCCAGCAGCAGGCCGACCCCGGTCACCGCGACCACCTGGAGCATCCCGTGCGCGGTCGGTACCCCGCGCAGTGGCCCGAGCAGGGCGTACGCCAGCGCACCGGCGGCGCCGATGGGCGCCTGTTCGCGATCCCCCGGAAGGGTGATCCGGACGCACTCGCCGAGCGCGATCAGCACGGTGAACGCCAGCGCGACCTTGGGCTCCGCGACCCCGCGCACCGCGACCGCGCCCAGCGCGAGCGCCAGCAGCGCGGCGGCGGCCGCGTGCACCGCGCGGGTGGTGGGCCCGCACGCCGTGCGGTCGGCGAACGTGCGGCCGCGGGCCGTCCGGCCGGGGGCCGCAGGCACGGGGCCCGTCACGGCTGCCCGGGCGCGGGGGCGCCGCCCTGGGCGGGTACCCGGCCGGGAGCCGCCCGGACCGGTTCGGGCACCCCGAGCGGGATGTCCGGGACGGCCCGCACGCAGTCCTCGGAGTGCACCACCGGCCGCCAGTCGTGGGCGGCCAGCGCGTCGATCAGCGCCCGCACCATCACCGGGTCGAACTGGCTGCCCGAGCAGCGCTCCAGCTCGGCCACCGCCTCGGCGACCGGGCGGCCGCGCCGGTAGGAGCGGGTGGAGGTCATCGAGTCGAAGGCGTCGGCGACCGAGATGATCCGGGCGAACTCGGGGATCTGGTCGCCCGCCAGCCCGCTCGGGTAGCCCCGGCCGTCCACCCGCTCGTGGTGGTGCAGGATCCCGGCGTGCGCCTCGCCGAGGAAGTCGATCCCGCGCACCAGCTCGTACCCGTAGACCGGGTGGATCTCCACCGCCCGGCGCTCCGCCTCACTGAGGGGACCGTTTCTGCGCAGCAGCTCGGTGGCCACCCCGAGCTTGCCGACGTCGTGCAGGATCCCCGCGAAGCGCAGGGTGCGCAGCCGGTCGGCCTCCATGCCGAGCTGACTTGCGATCAGCACCGAGGCCCGGCCGACCCGTTCGCTGTGCCCGCGGGTGTAGGCGTCCTTGATCTCCACGGCCTGCACCAGCGACTGCACGGTGGCCTGGTGGGCGTCCTGCTCGCGCTGGCCCTGGGCGAACACCCAGGCGGAGATGGACAGCGGCAGCAGTGCCAGCAGCGCCGCGAACGCGCCGTACGGGCCCTGCCAGAGCACGGCGACCATCAGTCCGCCGGCCGCGTGCACCAGCACCGGCAGTCCGCACACCGAGCAGGCCCCGCGCAGCAGCACCCCGGCCCCGCGGCGCTCGCTGAGCATCACCATCACACCCACCACCACCCCGTTGACCAGGCAGAACGCGGCGACTGCGGTGAAGCCGGGCAGCAGCGCGGCCGGGAATCGGGAGCCCAGCAACAGCTGCGGGCCACGCAACAGGTGGAAGACGACCGAGGAGGCGAAGGCGCACAGCGCGAGCTGGGAGCCGTTGAACAGCTGGCGCCCGCGGCAGCCGCGCCCGCTCGGCCCGCCGAGCAGGGCGGCCGGTGCGGCGATCAGGGCGGCGGCGGCCGGAGGGAGCATCAGGACCCCGGCGAACAGCACCGGGAAGAAGGCGTTCACCCCGGGCCGGGCGGGCACCCGCTCGGGCGGCGCCGGGCGGCGCAGCAGTCGCCGCACCAGCACCAGGCAGGGTGTCGGCAGACCCTGGGCCAGTGACTCCCAGCAGCCGTGCAGGAAGGCCAGCAGCCCGACCTTGGGCCAGTCCACCGGCTGACCGAGCCAGCGCGGGACTCCCGGGGTGGCCCCGGCGGGCAGCAGCGGCACCAGGCAGCACAGCGCCGCCACCGGGACGGCCACCAGGTAGCGCGCCGCCCCGGGCGGCAGGGTCGCGCCCCCACTGTCGGTAGCGATATCGACCTCCCCGCCGTCCGGGCCCGTGTTGCCTCAGCACGCCGGGCGAACCGGCGGTGAGCGTCCGTCAGGAGGATAGGCCGCCGTCCGGGTGCGGGGACGCATGATCGCGCAATGGCGCAGTTGGCGCACCGCCAACTCACCCGAAGGAGTGACGGCGCACGCGAGCAGAACGGGAGCGGCCCCGGGAGCGCATGCTCCCGGGGCCCCTGGACTCCCTACCCGAACCGCCCGGCCCGCCCTCGTCGACGGACCGGCGGACACCCAGGCCTTGACGGTCACTCCACCGGGGCGCCGGCCTCGACCGGGGCGCTCGGACGCTCGGCCGGCTCCTCGCCCGCCTCGCCCTGCGCCAACGTCGGCGCCGGCCGGGCGGACTCGGCGTGCACCTCGACGGAGGCCTCCACCGCGACCACCACCTGCTCGCCCGAGCGCTGCCCGGCCCGGATCGAGTCGATCCTGGCCAGCACCTTGCTGCGCAGGTCGGTCGGTGTGTCGTCGCACCCGCAGGAACGCTTGATCAGCGCCTTGATCGCCTGCTCCAGCCCGTACTGCTTCAGGCAGGGCGAGCACTCCTCGAAGTGCACGCGCAACTTTGCGCAGTCGCCCTCGGCCATCTCGTTGTCGAGGAATTCATAGAGGTGGTCGAGGACCTCGCCACACTCGGTTTCGTGCGGATCGCCGCAGCTCATGAGCCCGAGCCCTTCGCTTCCTGCCCTGCCCCGCTGCCGGCCGGGACGAGCCCGCGCTCACGGGCGTAATCCTCCAGCATGCCGCGCAGCTGACGGCGACCGCGGTGCAGCCGGGACATCACCGTACCGATGGGAGTACCCATGATGTCCGCGATCTCCTTGTACGCAAAGCCTTCTACGTCCGCGAGATAGACGGCGATCCGGAATTCCTCCGGGATGGCCTGGAGCGCGTCCTTCACATCGCTGTCGGGGAGGTGGTCGAGCGCCTGGGTCTCCGCCGAGCGCAGGCCGGTCGACATGTGCGACTCCGCCCTGGCCAGCTGCCAGTCCTCGATCTCCTCCGCCGCGGTGCGCTGGGGCTCCCGCTGCTTCTTGCGGTACGAGTTGATGAACGTGTTGGTGAGGATGCGGTACAGCCAGGCCTTGAGGTTCGTACCCTCACGGAACTGGTGGAAGGACGCGTACGCCTTGGCGAACGCCTCCTGGAGCAGGTCCTCCGCGTCGGCCGGGTTGCGCGTCATGCGCAGCGCCGCCGAGTACATCGGATCCAGGTAGCCCAGGGCGTCGCGCTCGAAGCGCTCCCGCCGGGCCTCCTCGCTCTCCTCCGCCGACACCCGGTAGGTGTCCTCACCGATCGCCTCGGCCAGCTCCTCACCGGTCAGCGCCTCGCCCGCAGGCCGGACCTCGTCCGGGCCACGACCCGGCTCGGCCTCGTGCTCGGTCCCGACGACCGGACCCACCTCCTCGGCATGACGGCCACGGCCCACGGCGGGCCGCCCAGAAATGGAGGATATCGGGCTGACGGGCTTCTCGCCCGCGTCAATCCACTCCGGCCAGGAGTGGACGAAGGCCGTGGCGGCCTCGCGCTCCTCAGGCCGTTCGGGGCACGCGATCGAACCCATCTGCCCTGCCTCTCACCGGTGACTCGTGCTGACGAGGGTGTCAACCACCCGGGCCCCGCCCGCATTCCCGTCCGTACGCACCATTCACTCGCACGAGTGAGCGACCGGAAACTCCCTGTTCACAGCGGTGCCCGCACCCCGACCGCGCACCGGCCCCGGGGCAGCCGCCCGCCCCGGCACCCGCCGCCTCAGACCAGCTCCAGCACCCAGTCCCCGACCGCCGCGCAGATCAGGTCCAGCACCTCGTCCTGCCCCATCGGCGCCCGCTTGGGCACCGCGAACCCGTGGCTGCCGTACGGCACCGCCACCAGTTCGTGCCCCGGCGGCAGCTCCGGGAACTCCTCCGGCCCGCCGAACGGGTCCTGCACGCTCTGCACCACCAGCGTCGGCAGCCCCGACTCCAGCAGCTCCTCCGCCCGGCTCTTCTCCGGCTTGCCCGGCGGGTGTAGCGGGAACGCCAGCGCCACCACGCCCACCGCCCCGGTGGCCGCCCCCGTCCGGCAGGCCACCCGCGCCCCGGCGCTGCGCCCGCCCACCACCAGCGGCAAGCCCTGACCGGCCAGGTGCTCGGCGACCGGCCGCCAGCCGAGGTCCAGCGTCTTCGGCGCCGGGCCCAGCTTCTTGCCCGCCACCCGCCAGGGCTGCTCGACCAGCGCCACGCTGATCCCGCGCTCCGGCAGCCGCCCGGCCAGCTCCACGAGGTCCCGGGCCTCGATCCCGCCTCCCGCGCCGTGCCCGAGGGCCAGGACGGCCTTCGGCGCGGCCGCCCGGTGGTGGGTGATCCGGGCCTCCCCGGCCTCGGTGGGGATGAGTTGGGTCGTCATCGCTGCTCGCTCCCGAATGCGCTCTCAGAACAGGGTGGTCTCGTACTCGACCTCGTCCCAGGGCTCCTTGAGCTCCGGGCCGTTGTTGCGGATGCTGCCGACCGCCGGCGACACCGGGGTGGCCAGCAGGGCGCCGGGCGGCGGGGGTATCAGCAGCCGGCCCAGGGCGTCCGGGTCGGTCAGCCGCGGGTCCAGCCACGCGTCCCAGTCCTGCGGGTCGAGGAACAGCGGCATCCGCTCGTGGATGGGCGCCAGCGACTCCTCGGCGTCCGTGGTGACGATCGTGAACGTCACCAGCCAGGCCTCCGGGTGCCCGGGCGGCACCGTCCGGTTGCGCCAGAACTCGTACAGCCCGGCCAGCGCCAGCGGGGTGCGGTCCGCCCGGGAGACGAAGTACGGCTTCTTGCGCGCCTTGCCCCGCTCGCCCGGCACCGTCTGCCACTCGTAGTAGCCGTCCACCGGCAGGATGCACCGGCGCGCGGCGAAGGCCTGCCGGTAGGAGGGCTTCTCGTGCACCGTGTCCGACCGGGCGTTGATCATCTTCACCGCCGTCTCCGCGGTGTTCGACCACTGCGGCACCAGCCCCCAGCGCAGCACCCGCAGCTGCCGCACGGCCCGCGGCTGCTCCCTGGCCATCCGCTCCAGCACCACGAAGGCACTGTCGGTCGGTGCGACGTTCCAGTTCGGGTCCAGGGTCTCCTCGGGATCCCACTGCTCGACGTCGAACAGCTCGATGACGTCCTCGGGCTTGCTGCTGGCTGCGAACCGACCGCACATGCGGGCCAGCTTGCCATGCCGCCCTTCCTCATCACTTGTTCACGCCCGGACCAGAACCGCCCGCTCCCGCCCGCCCGTCTCCCCATGGGAGGCTGCCCCGAACGGCCCAACGCAGCGAACGGAGGCGGGGAGGATCACATGAGCACCGACGACCAGACCCTGAGCGCCCTGTGGGACCAGGTGACCGGCAGCCAGCCCGCCCCGCCCGGCTGGCTGGTCCTGGCCACCGGCGCCGCCGCCCTGCTCACCGTGCTGGCCCGCCCGCTCTGGCACGTCGCCCGCAACGCCGTCACGATCGCCCACGAGGGCGGCCACGGCCTGGTCGCCCTCGCCACCCGCCGCAAGCTCGCCGGCATCCGGCTGCACTCCGACACCTCCGGCCTCACCCTCTCCTACGGCCGCCCCACCGGCCCCGGCATGGTCCTCACCGCCGCGGCCGGCTACACCGCCCCCGCCCTGCTCGGGCTCGGCTGCGCCGCGCTGCTCGCCGCCGACCGGATCACCCTGCTGCTCTGGTTGGCGATCGCCCTGCTGCTGGCCCTGCTCCTGCGCATCCGCAACGCCTTCGGCCTCTTCGTCGTCCTGGTCGCCGGCGGCGCCTTCTTCCTGGTCTCCTGGTTCGGCAGCGCCGAGGTCCAGGCCGGCTTCGCCTACCTCGGCTGCTGGTTCCTGCTCTTCGGCGCCGTCCGTCCCGTCCTGGAACTCCAGCACCAGCGCCGCATCGGCTGGGCCCGGGACTCCGACGCCGACCAGCTCGCCCGCCTCACCCACGTCCCCGCCCTCGCCTGGGTCACCGTCTTCCTCCTCGTCGCCCTCGCCTGCCTTGCCCTCGGCGCGACCTGGCTCCTCCAGCCGCTGCACTGACCCCGCCCCTCGGCGCCGCACCCCGAGCCGCCCGGAGGCGAGCGGGCGAATCACGGTCCGTTCCGGTACGGCCCCTAGACTTGCCACATGACCGAGACCCCGTGGCCCGCCCCCGTCGCCACCAGCCCCGTCGACGCGACCGTCACCATCCCCGGCTCCAAGTCGGTCACCAACCGGGCCCTGGTGCTGGCGGCACTCGCCGAGCGGCCCGGCTGGGTGCGCCGGCCGCTGCGCAGCCGCGACTCCCAGCTGATGGCCGACGGCCTGCGCGCCCTCGGGGTCACCATCGAGGAGACGGTCAACAACGACGCCGGCGGCACCGGCGGCGGCGAGGCCTGGCGGGTCTTCCCCGCCCCCGCGCTGCGCGGCCCCGCCTCCGTCGACGTCGGCAACGCCGGCACGGTCATGCGCTTCCTGCCCCCGCTCGCCGTCCTCGCCGACGGCCCGGTGCACTTCGACGGCGACCCGCGCTGCTACGAGCGTCCCCAGCACGGCGTGATCGACGCCCTGCGCGCCCTCGGCGCCCGCATCGACGACGGCGGCCGCGGTGCGTTCCCGCTGACCGTCCACGGCACCGGCTCGCTGGACGGCGGCCCGGTCGAGCTGGACGCCTCCTCCTCCTCCCAGTTCGTCTCCGCCCTGCTGCTCTCCGGTGCCCGCTACAACCACGGCATCGAGGTCCGGCACGTCGGCGGCCCGGTGCCGTCGCTGCCGCACATCCGGATGACCGTGGAGATGCTGCGCAAGGCCGGCGCCCAGGTCGACGCCCCCGAGGACGGCGGCGAGAAGGACGTCTGGCGGGTCACCCCCGGCGCCCTGATCGGCCGCGACCTGGTGGTCGAGCCGGACCTCTCCAACGCCGCACCGTTCTTCGCCGCGGCCCTGGTCACCGGCGGCCGCGTCACCGTGCGCGACTGGCCCAGGCACACCACCCAGCCCGGCGACCAGCTGCGCGAGATCTACACCCGGATGGGTGGCGCCTGCGAGTTCACCGACGAGGGCCTGCAGTTCACCGGCACCGGCCGGATCCACGGCATCGACGCCGACCTGCACGACGTCGGCGAGCTCACCCCGGTGATCGCCGCCGTCGCCGCGCTGGCCGACTCCGAGTCCCACCTGTACGGCATCGCCCACCTGCGCCTGCACGAGACGGACCGGCTCGCCGCGCTCGCCAAGGAGATCAACGACCTCGGCGGCGACGTCACCGAGACCGAGGACGGCCTGCGGATCCGCCCGCGCCCGCTGCACGGCGGCACCTTCCGCACCTACGAGGACCACCGTCTGGCCACCGCCGCGGCCGTGCTCGGCCTCGCCGTGCCCGGCATCGGGGTGGAGAACGTCGCCACCACCGCCAAGACCCTGCCCGACTTCCCGGCGATGTGGGCAGAGCTGCTCGGCGAAGCGGCGGCGGACGCCTGAGCGGAGACTGAGCACATGCGCCGCTACGGCAAAGACGCCGACGAGGACGACATCCGCAACCGCCCCGCCCGCCGGGGTTCCCGGCCGCGGACCCGGATCCGGCCCAAGCACGAGGACGCCGCCGAGGCGATGGTGCTGACCGTCGACCGCGGTCGGCTGACCTGCCTGGTCGACCCGGGCACCAAACACGAGCGCGAGGTCGTCGCCATGAAGGCCCGCGAGCTGGGCCGCAAGGGCGTCGTCGTCGGAGACATCGTCAACCTGGTCGGCGACCTCTCCGGGGACGCCGACACCCTCGCCCGGATCGTCCGGGTCGAGGAACGCAGCTCGGTCCTGCGACGCACCGCGGACGACGACGACCCGTACGAGCGGATCGTCGTCGCCAACGCCGAGCAGCTGGCCATCGTCACCGCGCTGGCGGACCCGGAGCCGCGCCCCCGGCTGATCGACCGCTGCCTGGTGGCCGCCTACGACGCGGGCATGGAGCCCCTGCTGGTGCTCACCAAGTCGGACCTCGCCCCGGCCGCGTCGCTGCTGGACTCCTACGCCCCGCTCGGCATCCGGTACGTGGTGACCCGTCGCGACGAACTGGAGACCGCCGGCGCCGAGGCCGTCCGCGAGCACCTGCGCGGGCGTTCCACGGTGTTCATCGGCCACTCCGGCGTCGGCAAGACCACCCTGGTCAACGCCCTCGTCCCGGACCGCCAGCGGCAGACCGGCCGCGTCAACGCGGTCACCGGCCGCGGCCGGCACACCACCGTCTCCGCCCTCGCGCTGCGGCTGCCGCCGCCGCCCGGTGCCAAGCCGGGCTCGAAGAAGGCGCTGGACCCGGGCTGGGTGATCGACACCCCGGGCTTCCGTTCCTTCGGCCTCTCGCACATCGACCCGTCCCGGGTCATCCTCGCCTTCCCGGACCTGGAGCCCGGCACCGTCGACTGCCCGCGCGCGTGCAGCCACGACGAGCCGGACTGCGCGCTGGACGCCTGGGTGGCCGACGGCCACGCCGAGGCCGCCCGGCTCTACTCGCTGCGCCGCCTGCTGGCCAGCAAGGAGGCCCGCGAGGGCGACTGAGCCCTCCGGGCCCCCGAGGTCCGTGGCCCGTTCGAGGTGTCGGACCGCCCCTGCCTGGCGATCATAGGAAGGTCGGGCCGGGTGCGGTCCGACCGTCGATCCACTGGGAGGGCGCGCGATGGCATGGGCCCTGGTGATCCTGGCCGGCCTGCTGGAGACCGGCTTCGCGATCAACCTCAAGCTCAGCGAGGGCTTCACCAAGCTCTGGCCCACCATCAGCTTCTGCGTGTTCGCCCTCGGCAGCTTCGGCCTGCTCACCCTCTCGCTGAAGAGCCTGCCCATCGGCCCCGCCTACGCCGTCTGGACAGGCATCGGCGCAGCCGGCACCGCCATCTACGGCATGGTCTTCCTGGACGAGAGCACCTCGGTCCTCAAGCTGGTCTCGATCTCCCTGGTGATCACGGGTGTCATCGGCCTGCAGCTCAGCGGTACGTCGCACTGAGACGCGTCACGGCGCGCCGGGGCGCGCGGGAAGGCCGCGTCCCGCTCCGCGAGCCCGGCTGTGCCGATCGGGGCGGGCTCGCTAGGGTCTTGGACATGGCCGACTACCACGACGATCTCCGACTCGCCCATGTCCTCGCCGACTCGGCCGACTCGGTCACCCTGGAGCGCTTCCGCGCCCTCGACCTGAAGATCGAGACCAAGCCGGACCTCACCCCGGTGAGCGACGCCGACAAGGCCGCCGAGGAGCTCGTGCGCAGTGTGCTCCAGCGCGCCCGCCCGCGCGACGCGGTCCTGGGCGAGGAGTTCGGCCTGCAGGGCTCCGGGCCGCGCCGCTGGGTGATCGACCCGATCGACGGCACCAAGAACTACATCCGCGGCGTCCCGGTCTGGGCCACCCTGATCGCCCTGCTGGAGGACGGCCCGGACGGCGTCGAGCGCCCGGTGGTCGGCATCGTCTCCGCCCCCGCGCTGCAGCGCCGCTGGTGGGCGGCCAAGGGTCTCGGCGCCTTCGCCGGCCGCAGCCTGGCCAAGGCCTCCCGGATCCACGTCTCCGGCGTCTCCCGGATCGAGGACGCGTCCTTCTCCTACTCCAGCCTCTCCGGCTGGGAGGAGCGTGGCCGCCTCGACCCGTTCCTGGACCTCACCCGCGCCTGCTGGCGCACCCGTGCCTACGGCGACTTCTGGTCCTACATGATGGTCGCCGAGGGCGCCGTCGACATCGCCGCCGAGCCCGAGCTGTCGCTGTGGGACATGGCGGCCAACTGCGTCATCGTCGAGGAGGCCGGCGGCCGCTTCACCGGCCTGGACGGCATCCCCGGCCCCGGCGGAGCGGACGCCGTCGCCTCCAACGGCCTGCTGCACGAGGAGGCGCTGCGCCGCCTCTCGGTCTGAACGTGGATGCAGGCCCCGTGACCGGTGGGAGCCGGTCACGGGGCCTGCCGCTTTCTCGGCCCGGCTGCTGCTACCGCTTGCGCAGCTCCAGGACCGCCGCCTCCAGCCGCTGCCCGTAATCGGCGTCGGCCTTGCGGAAGTTGTCGATCGCCCGCTCGACGATGTCCTCGCGGTCGGCCGAGACCTTGGCGATGAAGCCGGCCAGGTTGGCGATCAGCCGCTGCTTCTCGTCCTCCGAGAACAGCCGGTACAGGTTGCCCGCCTGCACGAAGTCGTCGTCCTCGGCGTGCGCGGGCGCCACGTGGGTGCCGGTGAGGCCGTCGACGGCGGTGGCGGCCCACAGCGGGCGGCCGGTCTGCACCGGGCCGCCGAAGCTGTTCGGCTCGTAGTTCTTCTGACGGCCGTGGCGCCCGTCGTACAGGTGGCCGTCGCGGCCGTTGGTGCGCGCCTCGGTGGCGTGCGGACGGTTCACCGGCAGGTGGTCGGCGTTGATGCCGACCCGGTACCGGTGGGCGTCGGCGTACGCGAACAGGCGGCCCTGGAGCATCTTGTCCGGGGACGGGCCGATGCCGGGCACGAAGTGCGCCGGGGAGAACACCGACTGCTCGACCTCGGCGAAGACGTTGTCGGGGTTGCGGTTGAGCTCCAGCCGGCCGATCTCGATCGGCGGGTAGTCGGCGTGCGGCCAGACCTTGGTCAGGTCGAAGGGGTTGAAGCGGTAGTTCGCCGCGTCGGCCGCCGGCATGATCTGGACCTGCACCGTCCACGCGGGGAACTCGCCGCGCTCGATCGACTCGCGCAGGTCGCGCTGGTGGCTGTCCGGGTCCTCGCCGGCGAGGGTGTTGGCCTCGGCCTGGGTGAGGTTGCGGACGCCCTGGTCGGTCTTGAAGTGGTACTTGACCCAGAAGTGCTCGCCGGCCTCGTTCTGCCACTGGAAGGTGTGCGAGCCGTAGCCGTTCATGTGGCGGTAGGAGGCGGGTATGCCGCGGTCGCCGAAGAGCCAGGTGACCTGGTGGGTGGCCTCGGGGGACAGGCCCCAGAAGTCCCAGACGTTGTCGGCTTCCTGCGAGCCGGTGTACGGGTCCCGCTTCTGGGTGTGGATGAAGTCGGGGAACTTGATGGCGTCCTTGATGAAGAACACCGGGGTGTTGTTGCCGACGAGGTCGTAGTTGCCCTCCTCGGTGTAGAACTTCAGCGCGAAGCCGCGCGGGTCCCGCACCGCGTCGGCCGCGCCGAGGTTGCCGGCCACGGTGGAGAAGCGCAGGAAGACCTCGGTCTGCTTGCCGACCTCGGACAGGAAGGCCGCCCGGGTCCAGGGCGTCACGTCGGCGGTCACCGTGAAGGTGCCGTACGCCCCGGCGCCACGGGCGTGCACCACGCGCTCCGGGATCCGCTCGCGGTTGAAGTGCGCGAGCTTCTCGAACAGCAGCTGGTCCTGGATCAGGGCCGGGCCGCCGACGCCCGCGGTCTCGGTGTTCTGGTTGTCGGCGACGGGGGCACCCGCCTCGGTGGTGAGGGTCGGGCGCAGCTCGTCCTGCGTGGTCATAACGGGTGCCTCCACGGGTCCGGTCGTGATGACACGATCCTAACTTGGACTTTGTCCAAGTCAACACTGGAACCAATCCCGGACCTGAATTACCCTGGCGGACATGACCGACCTGCTGGAGAGACTGCGCGAACGCGGCTGGCGGCTGACCTCGCAGCGCCGGGTCGTGGCCGAGGTCCTCGACGGCGAGCACGTCCACCTCACCGCCGACGAGGTGCACGCCCGCGCGGCGGCCCGGCTGCCCGAGATCAGCCGCGCCACCGTCTACAACACGCTCGGCGAACTGGTCGCCCTCGGGGAGGTCCTGGAGGTCGCCACCGACGGCCGCGCCCGGCGCTACGACCCCAACGCGCACCGCGCCCACCAGCACCTGGTCTGCTCGGGCTGCGGCGCGATCCGCGACGTCCACCCGAACGGCGACCCGCTCGCCGCACTGCCCGCGGCCGAGCGCTTCGGCTTCGCCGTCACCGCGGCCGAGGTCACCTACCGCGGCCTGTGCCCCGACTGCCGCCGGTAGCGCGAACGGTCGAGCGCCGCTACGCGCTCAACTCCGCGTGCAGCGCTCCCAGCAGGCGCCCGGCCCGCTCCGCCACCTCGGCCGGGCCGTAGTCGATCGCCCGCCGGCACCAGTTCTCCGCCTGCACCGGCTCGCCCCGGCGCAGCGCCAGCAGCGCGAGGCGAAGCGCCGCCCGCCCGTGCCCGGCGTCGGCGGCCCGGGTGTACCAGAGCATCGCCTCCGCCTCGCTGTCCTGCCGGGCCAGCAGCAGCCCCAGGTTGAACGCGGCGCTGCGGCTGCCGGCCTCGGCGGCCCGCCGGTACCAGCTCTCGGCGATCTCCAGGGCCCCGCGCTCGGCCGCCCGCACGCCCATCCGCACCTGCGCCCGCCGGTGCCCGGCGTCGGCCGCCAGCGCGTACCAGTGCTCGGCCTCGGCGTCCGCGTCCCCGCGCCGGTCCAGCAGCGAGGCCAGCCGGAACGCGCCCTCCGCCGAGCCGCCCGCCGCCGCCTGCCGGTAGCGCTCCAGCGCCCCGGCCAGGTTGCCGCGCTGCTCCTGGGCGACGGCGAGCTGCAGCGCAGCCTCGCCGTGCCCCTCGGCGGCGGCCCGCGCGTACCACTCCTGGGCCTGCCGCTGCTCGCCGCGCCCGGCGTGCAGCACGCCGAGGTTGAACGCGCCGTCCACGCTGCCCGCCTCGGCGGCCTTGGAGAACCACGGCTCGGCGCCGGACTCGTCGCCGCGCTGCAGCAGCACCACGGCCAGGGCGTTGCAGGCCTCCCGGTGCCCGGCGTACGCGGCCCGGCGGTACCACTGCTCGGCCTGCTGCTCGCGGCCGGTGCCGGCGCAGAGCAGGCCGAGGTTGAAGGCGCCGTTCTGATCGCCCGCTTCCAGCGCGGCCCGGTACCAGCGCTCGGCCGCCTTGGCCTCGCCGCGGCTCGCGTGCAGGGCGCCCAGCGCGTTGGCGGCGTTGCCGTCCCCGGCCTCGGCGGCCTCCTGCCACCATTCGGCGGCGGCCGCGACGTCCCCGGAGTCGCGCAGCAGGAAGCCCAGCGCGCAGGCCGCGCGCGGCTCCCCGTTCTGCGCGGCCTGCCGGTACCAGCGGGCCGCCTCCTCCAGCAGGGACTGGTCGGTGCGGGCGCGCTCCTCCAGCAGTACGCCCAGGCGCAGCGCGGCGCGGGCGTGGCTGCGGGCCGCGGCGGTGCGGTACCAGGCCTCGGCGGTGTCCTTGTCCCCGGCGGCCTCGCGCATCCGGGCCAGCCGGTAGGAGGCCTCGCGGTGCCCGGCGTCGGCGGAGACCTTGAACCAGCGCTCGGCCCGGACGTCCCGCCGGTGCTCCATCAGGTCGCCCAGGGCGTAGGCGCCGAGCGGGTGCCCGTGGTCGGCGGCGAAGTGCAGCCAGTACTCGGCGGCCTCCTCCTCGCCCTGGTCGCGCAGCTGCAGCCCGAGCGCGTGCGCGGCCGGGGCGCTGCCCGCGACGGCGGCCTGGCGCCACCACTGGGCGGCCTCGGCCCGGTGGCCCTGCTGGTGCAGCAGCACTCCGAGGTTGTTGGCGGCGGCGCGTACCCCGGCCGCCGCGGCGGCGCGCAGGTACGGTTCGGCGTCGTCCAGGTCCCCGCGGCGCAGCAGCAGGGTGCCCAGCCGGCCGGCGGCGTCCGGGTCCCCGCCGTCGGCGGCCTGCCGGTGCCGGGCCTCCAGGGCTGCCGACTCGCGGGCGGCGAGCGCGGTCTCGAAGCTCGTCGGGTCCAGGCCCGCCGGGTCCAGCGCGGCACCGGCGGCGGGCTCGTCACCGGGCCGTTCCCCGTACGCGCCGACGGCGGCGGCGAACTGACGGCTGGACACGTGGACCAGGCTGTCGGGGCCGTAGCCCGGCGTGGGGCGTTCGGACAGCCCGCTGGTGCGCTGGGCCGGCAGGGCTCCGGGGCGGTGTTCGGGGCTCTCGGCGCTCTCCGCCCAGGCGTCGGTGTCCGCCTCGGCCGCCGCCGCGGGCTTGGCGCCTGACTTGCCGATCAGCCTCATGCCGACTCCCGCTCCCCCAGAGTGTCGCGGCATCGTGCCCCGGCGTGCGACCGGGGGGACTCCCAGGAGAGGCGCCGGACCCGACGGCCGGTCAGCAGCCGTGCACCGTCCCCCATGTGTCCCATCGTCGCATCACCTGCTACCCGCGTACACCTGCCCCGGCCGAATTCGGGCCGGGCTGACCCGAAGCCGACGGAATTGCTTCGGCGCTTTGTCGATTTCCCGACACTTCAACCTCACAAACCCCTGCGCCCTCCTCCTTGGCGACGGTCGATAGTACCGGAGCGGTTCCCACCGCTTCCGCGCGAAAACACCCCCGGAAACACCGGAGGCCCGGAGGAAGGATCCTCCGGGCCTCTGGCCTTTGTAGCGGGGACAGGATTTGAACCTGCGACCTCTGGGTTATGAGCCCAGCGAGCTACCGAGCTGCTCCACCCCGCGTCGGTAGTTGAACCTTAGCACGAATGCGGCGGGGGTCCGGACACGCGGAGAACGGCAGGGGTCCGGATCCGGAAGCAGCAGGGGTCGGACCCGGAAACGCCAAGGGTCCGGACCCGGAAACGGCAGAGGCCCGGAGGAAGAATCCTCCGGGCCTCTGCTCTTCGTAGCGGGGACAGGATTTGAACCTGCGACCTCTGGGTTATGAGCCCAGCGAGCTACCGAGCTGCTCCACCCCGCGTCGGTGGTTGAACCATAGCACTGATGCGGGGTGGAACGGAAAACGGTTACCGCAGCTCAGCGGGCCGGCGCTGCGGCCCACGGTCGGGGACTACGGCTGGGGGCTCGGCGATCCGGCCCCCGTGGCCCCCGTGGCGCCCGCGGTGGGAGTGCCGGTCGGGGCGGGCGCCGGGCTGCCGCCGCGGGCCGCCTCGGCCGCCTTCAGCGCCTCGCCGAGCGCCTTCTGGGCGTTGCCGTAGGCCACCCAGTCGCCGTTCTTGAACGCGGTCTGGCTGTCGTTGTACGCCTTCCCCGCGTCCGACAGCGCCTTCTGCAGCTCCGGCGAGATCGTCCCGCCCGGCGCGGGCGTGGTCGGCGCGGTGGGCGTGGGCGTCGCCGGGGCGGTCGGCGTGCCCGGGGCGGTCGGCGTGCCCGGGGCCGTCCCGTTGCCCGGGTTGGACGGCGCCACCGGCGTGGCCGGCGGGGCCTGCCCGGCGAAGAGCTTGTTCAGCGCCTTCTCCAGGGTGTCCTCGAAGGCCACGTTGTCGTCCCCGTACACCGCCAGGACCTTCTGCAGCGTCGGGTACTTGGCGCCGCGCCCGCGCACGTACACCGGCTCGACGTTGAGCAGGCCGCCGCCCATCGGCAGGGTCAGCAGGTTGCCGTACTCCAGCTCGGTGTCACCGCCGGTCTTCAGCGCGTAGATCTGCGAGGCCACCTCCTGGCGGGAGTTGAACTTCGACTGCACCAGGCCGGGGCCGGGGGCACCGGACTCGCCGGTCATCTTCAGGACGCGGATCTTCCCGTAGTCGTCGCCCGGGTCCGCGTTGACGGCCATGAACGCCGCCAGGTTCGGACGGCCGTTGGGCACGAAGCTGCTGGTCAGCGAGAAGCTCGCGCCGGCGGCGTCCGGCATCCGCACGGTCACGTAGTACGGCGGCTGGACCTGCTTGGTGTCGCTGGTCGGGTCCACCGGGACCTGCCAGATGTCACTGCCGTTGAAGAACGAGTTGGCGTCGGTCACGTGGTACTGGCCGAGCAGGTCGCGCTGCACCTTGAACATGTCCTGCGGGTAGCGCAGGTGCGGCAGCAGCGACTGCGGGATGTCCGCCTTCGGCTCCACGGTGCCGGGGAAGGCCTTCATCCAGGTCTTCAGCACCGGGTCCTTCTCGTCCCACTGGTAGAGCTTCACCTCGCCGGTGTAGGCGTCCACCGTGGCCTTGACCGAGTTGCGGATGTAGTTGACCTGGTTGGCGACGGTCAGCAGCTCACCGCGCTGGTTGGTCAGCGAGTCCTTGGTGGCGGCGCCCAGCGTCGTCTTCGAGGAGAACGGGAAGCCGTCCGAGGTGGTGTAACCGTCCACCACCCACACCACGCGGCCGTCCTGGACCACCGGGTACGGGTCGGCGTCGATCGACAGCCACGGGGCGACCTTCTCCACCCGCTCCTTCGGCGTGCGGTTGTAGAGCACCTTGGCGCCGTCGGTGATCGCCCCCGCGTAGAGGATCTGCGGCTCGGTGAAGCGCACCGCGTACGCGGCCCGGGTGATCGGGTTGTCCAGCGAGACACCGCCGGCACCGGTGTACGTGTACTCCACGTTCTGGCCGGTCTTGGTGTCGGTGTAGTCGATCTCCTTGTTGGAGCCGCCGACGATCGAGTACGTGGTCGTCTTCTCGCCGTAGTAGATCCGCTGCTGGTAGTCGCCGAGCGAGCCGGTGGCCGGCAGGCCGGACTCGGTGAACACCGGCCCGCCCTTGTCGTCGACCTGGTTGCCCTTGGCGACCGCCGCGCCGTAGCCGTGGGTGTACTTGAAGTGGTCGTTGATCCAGTTGCGCTGCACGCCGTTGAGGTCCAGCTCGCGCAGGCCGACGACGGTGTCCTGCTTGCCGGTGTCGGTGCGGTACCGGTCCACGTCCAGCGTGCTCGGGAAGGCGTAGTAGTTGCGCTGCTGCTCCAGCGACTGGAACGTCTGCGACACGATGTTCGGGTCCAGGAGCCGCACGTCCGCGATGGTCTGCGCGTCCGGCTTGAGCGCGTCACCGCCGGTCGAACCCTGCGGGCTGTACGGCGTGGTCTGCGCGTCGGCGATCCCGTACGCCTGCCGCGTCGCGTCGATGTTCTTCTGGATGTACGGCGTCTCCTTGGCCTGCTCGTTCGGCTTGACCTGGAACTGCTGCACGATCGCCGGGTACAGGCCGCCGATCAGCACCGCCGACAGCACCATCAGCCCCAGCCCGATCAGGGCCGGCGCCCAGGTGCGGCGGATCGGGGTCAGGAAGAACAGCACGGCGCAGATGATCGCGACGAAGAACAGGATGGTCTTGGCCGGCAGGAACGCGTTGGCGTCCACGTAGCGCAGGCCCGTCCAGCCCGAAACACCCTTGTACGAACCGGTCTTGACCGCCAGCGCGTACCGGTCCAGCCAGTAGGCGACGGCCTTCAGCAGCACGAACACGCCCAGCAGCACCGCCAGGTGCCCCTGCGCGCCGGCGCTCGCCCGCCGGCCCGGGCCCTGCAGTCGCAGCCCGCCGTACAGGTAGTGCACCAGCGCGGAGGTCAGCAGCGAGACGATCACCGCGCTGAACGCGAAGCCCAGCACGAACTCGTAGAAGGGCAGGTCGAAGGCGTAGAAGGAGACGTCCATGCCGAACTGGGCGTCCTTCTCCCCGAAGGACGTCGAGTTGGTCCACATCAGCCAGGTCCGCCACTGGCCGGACGCCGCGGCGCCCGCCACCAGACCGATCACCAGCGAGATGCCGATCAGCGCCCAGCGCTTGAACGGCGCCAGGCCCGCCCGGTAGCGGTCCAGGCTCTGCTGCTCCACCGACATCGCCGACAGCGGCGGCCGCAGCCGGTGCGCCAGCCAGACGTTGAAGCCGACGGTCACCGCCATCAGCAGGCCGAACACCGCGAACAGCCCGATCTTCGTCCACAACTGGGTGGTGAACACCGAGGAGTAGTGGACCGACTTGAACCACAGCCAGTCCGTCCAGAAGCCCGCGAACATGACGAACAACAGGAACAGCACCGCGAGTACGCCCAGGGTCAGCAGGGCCACCCGCGCCCGCCGGGAGGGCGGGCCCACCCTTCGCCGGAAACCCGGCCCTGAGCGTTCCGGCATCTGGAATACCACGGTGGCACCTCAGCTGTGTCGTCTGGATATCGGTCGGTCGTCAGAGCAACTTAACCAGGCTTTGGCCGAGTTCCCACCGTTAGCAGACGGTTACTACGACGCCCCGCCCCCGCCGTCCCCGCCGCGCACGCACCCGGGGCGCAGCGCGCCGCCCGCCCCCACCGGACCGTCCGGCGAGCGCGCCCCGCCCGGCGTGTGAGGATTGAGGCATGTCCGACGCGTCTGATCTGAACAACTCCCCCGACGACGTCTCCAAGCTCCCCGCCGCCACCCCGCTCACCCGGGCCGCGCTGGAGATCGACGAGTACGCCGCCACCCTCGGCTGGGACCTCCCGGCCCGGCTGTTCGCCCTGGTGGACAGCGCCGCCCTGCGCAAGGCCAACCCGAAGATCGCCGAACAGCTCGGCCTCGCCGACAGCGACGAGCCCGGCCTCACCCCGATCGAGCAGGACGAGATCCCGGCCGGCACGCCGCTCGACAAGTTCCTCGGCACCATCGCCTGGCCCGACTCGGTGGCCGGCTGCGCCCTGGTCGTCGAGCGGCAGATGCTGCCGCCGGGCGCCGAGCAGACCCGCCCCCGCGGTGCCAGCGACGCGCAGCTCGCCGAGTGGGTGTCCAACCACCCGCAGCGCGAGGAGGTGCGGATCACCGCCGCGGTGCTGCGCGGCGGAAAGAAGGAGATCGCCCTGCGGCTGCGTTCCAAGGACGTCGCCCGCGAGGTGCTGACCGGTCCGGACCTGGTACCCGGCCTCACCGACGCCCTGCTGGCGACCTTCTCCTAGCCGCTGCTCGGCCCCTACCCGGCCGCTACTTGGCGCAGGACGGCAGCGCGGAGGTCTGCCCGGAGCGGATCTGCTCCAGCGACTTCAGCGCGCCGTCCAGCGTGTCCGTCTTCACCAGGGTCAGCCCGGACGGGATGTTCTTGGTGGCCTCGGCGCAGTTCGAGGACGGGGTGAAGAAGTACTCGGCCCCGGCGTCCCGGGCGGCGATCAGCTTCATCGATATCCCGCCGATCGGGCCGACCTTGCCGTCGTCGTCGATGGTGCCGGTGCCCGCGACGAACCGGCCGCCGGTGAGGTCGCCGCCCGGGGTCAGCTTGTCGATGATGCCGAGCGAGAACATCAGGCCGGCGCTCGGGCCGCCGACGTCCTGCAGGCCGATGTCGATCCGGAACGGGTAGGTGTGCCGGATCCCGGTGCCGATGCCGACGGCGGCGAGCTCGGCCCGCTCGGGCGCGGCCTTCGGGTCGAGGTCCTTGACCCGGACGGTCGGGACGGCGACGTCCGTCCTGGCCGCGGGGTCGGCGGCGGCGTTGCCGGCGGCGTCCTTGACCCGCGGCACGACCGTGAAGACCACCGACTCGCCCGGCTTGTGCTTGGTGACCGCCGCGACCACCTGGTCGACCGTGGCGACCGGGGCGCCGTCGACGGCGACGATCTGGTCGCCCGCGTGCAGCTTGCCCTCGGCCGGCGCTCCGGCGGTGACCGACTTGACGATCAGCTCGCTGCCGACCGGGACGCCCAGCTGCTTGAGCGCCGCGGTGCGGGCGCTGTCCTCGGAGGAGGCGAACTCCTCGGCGTTCTGCTTCTTCGCGTCCGCGTCCGACTGCCCCTTCGGGTAGACGTTGTCGTGCGGCACCATCAGCACGTCGTCGCGCAGCCAGCCGACCACCGCGTTGACCAGGCTGGGCTCGTACTTCGCCCCGGTGACCTGGACGGTCGTCATGTTGAGGTGGCCGGTGGTCGGGTAGGAGTCGTGCCCGGCGATGCTGATCACCGGCTTGCCCCCCTGGTTGCCGAGCGTGTTGTACGTCGGCCCCGGGCTCATCTCCGTGTACGGCACCTTCATCAGCACCGAGACGCAGAGCAGTGCTATGAGCAGCAGGGTGGCAGCGAGCATCGTCGCGGAGCGGCGTGGCATGCCTCGACAGTACGGGACGCGGGTGACGCGGCGCCCGGCGGGCTACCGGCCGGAGCGTTCGCCGGGGGCGGCCGCCCCCGCCGTGGTGCGTTCCATGGCGGCCATGAAGCGCCGGTGTTCGGCGAGCGAGGCCGGATCCCCCGTGGCCCGCGGGGCCCGCTGGGCCCAGCCCGCCCAGAGGGCGGCGGCCACGGCGGCGACAACCGGAATGATCAACCAGGCGAGCGCACCCATAGCAGTACTCCCAGCTCGTCGTGTCTATGAGCAGATTAACCACTCCGGCGGACAACGCGGCCGGCGCCGTCCGGGTTACGGGACGGCCGATCGGCTCACTTCCAGGGAGTATTCGGGGCGCCGCCGCGAACCCGTTCGAGTGAGACCCCGGCGCGCCTGCCCCGACAGACGCGCCGGACGTGCGGGCGGTTCCGCGTGCCGGTCAGGGCACGCGTGGGTGGTTCCGCGGCGGGTGCGGCTCCCCCGGCGCGAGCGGTTCCGCGGCGCGAGCGGTCGCCCGGTGCGGTTCCGCGGTGCGGTTCCCCGGTGCAGGCGGGTCGCCCGGTGCGGTTCCACGGCACGGGCGGCCGTCAGCAACTGCCGGCGCCGACCCACTCCTCCTCGCCGTCGGCGAAGACCTGGTGCTTCCAGATCGGCACCTCGTGCTTGAGGTCGTCGATCAGCCGGCGGGCGGCCGCGAAGGCCTCGCCGCGGTGGGCGCAGGAGACGGCGACGATCACGGCCTTGTCCGTGATCTCCAGCCGGCCGATCCGGTGGACCGCGGCGAGCGCCCGGACCGGGAAGTCGGCGACGACCTTCTCCGCGATCCGCCGCATCTCCTGCTCGGCGGTGGGGTGGCAGCTGTACTCCAGCGCGGCGACCGACTTGCCGCCGTCGTGGTCACGGACCGTCCCGACGAAGACGGTGGTGCCGCCGGCCGCGTCGTCGCCGACCGCCTCGTACACCTCGTCCAGCGAGAGCGGGGTGTCGCGGATGGCGAGCAGGCGGATGGGGTCGTGGTTCTCGGACATGACCCCATGATTCCCCATCCGGGGCGGTCGGAGGCAAGAGTCTTCCGCATCACGATGTGGAAATTTCGCATCGTGAGAAACGGCGCCGCAGCCGGTGCCGCGGCGCCGTCCCGGGAGGGGCCTCAGAAACGGCGCCGCTTGCGGGCCCGGCGCACCAGCGCCGCCGTACCGACCAGCGCCACCGTCGCCCCGGCCGCCCCCAGGCTGGTCGCGGCCTCCTTCCCGCCCAGCCGGCGCCCGGCCACCGCGTGCTTGCCGGACACCTGGGCGAGCAGCTCGGCCAGCACCTGCTCGTTGGTGTGCGCCGGGCGCCAGCCCGCCTCGTGCAGCCGGCTGCCGGACACCACCCACGGGTACATCGTGTAGGCGAGGTCCCCGGCCGGCGCCGGGGTCAGGCCCAGCCGGTGCAGCCGCGCCGCCGTCCCGAGCGCCAGCGCGGCCGGCAGCTCCATCCGCCGGATCCCCGACAGCCGCTCCACGTCCTCCTGCTCCAGCCAGCCGTCGCAGCCGACCGTCACCTCGCCCTCGACCAGGCCCAGCGCCGCGTACTCCAGCGCCGCCGCCAGGTCGTCCACGTGGCAGAACTGCCAGCACGGGCGGGAGCCGGCCACCACGAGCAGCCGGGGCGCCTCGAAGTGCCGGGTCAACACGGTGTCCACCCCCGGGCCGACCACCACGGCCGGACGCAGCACCGTCACCTGCAGTCCGGGATGGGCGCGCGGTGCGCGGCGGGCCAGCCGCTCGATCTCCAGCAGGTCCCCGACCAGCGAGGCCTCCTCGGTCGCCCGCAGCTCGGAGTCCTCGGCCAACGGCACCTCGTTGTCGGCCAGCGCGCCGTAGACCATCGCGGAGGTGCACAGCACCACCCGGTGCACCCCGGCGGCCGCGGCCGCGGTCAGCACCGTCTGGGCGCCGCGCACGTTGTAGGCGCTGCGGGCCCGCGGGTCCGACTCCATGCCGAAGTCCATCGCCAGGTGCACCACGACGTCGACCCCGGCCAGCCGCTCGGCCACCGCCGGGTCCCGCACGTCCAGCACCCGCCAGTGCACGCCCGGCACCTCGCCGCGCCGGTCGTCGACCGCCAGGACCTTCTTCACGTGCGGGGAGGCCACCAGCCGCGCCGCGACCTGCTCCCCCAGCACGCCCGCGGCGCCGGTCACGGCCACGGTCAGCGGCCGTCCGCCGTAGGCTGGAGGCGGTGACGCCGTGGTGTCCGACGCGTCCTCTCCTCCGGTCAGCCCAGAGCGAACGTCCGAAGGCGGGGAACTCACCGGCCATCCTCCACGGTTAGCTTATGTGCGTACGGACGTGTGTCACGTACGTCCATCCTGCCCGAGGCGAAGGCCCGGCGGTGCACCCGGCGCGGGCCTGCCGCGCGGGAGCCGCCCCCGAGTCCCCCACTCCGCCGTCGCCCCGGGCGCAGACTTTTCCGCCACACCCGCATGACGGCCGACCGGATCGAGGACCCCGTGAGCGACCTTCCCTTCGGATTCGGCGTTCCGCCCGAGGAGCCCGAGGACGGCAAGCCCAAGCCCGACGACGTGCAGAGGAAGAAGGACCAGGAGCAGTCCGCCTCCGGCCCGCAGCCGTTCGGCTTCGGGGGTGCCAACCCCTTCGGCGCGATGTTCGGCATGCCCGGCGCCCCCGGCGGCGGCGGTGCCGACAACCCCTTCGCCGCGATGTTCGGCGGCATGAACCCCGGTGACCTCGGCGCCGCCTTCCAGCAGCTCGGGCAGATGCTCTCGTTCGAGGGCGGCCCGGTGAACTGGGACCTCGCCACCAACATCGCCCGCCAGAGCGTCGTCGCCGAGCCCGCCGAGGGCAAGAGCAAGGACCGCTCGGTCAGCGACGCGGAGCGCTCCGCCGTCGCCGAGGCCGTCCGCCTGGCCGACCTCTGGCTGGACGGCGCCACCGAGTTCCCCTCCGGCGCCGGCACCGCCGTCGCCTGGAGCCGCGCCGAGTGGATCGAGGCCACCCTCCCGGTCTGGAAGGACCTGGTCGACCCGGTCGCCGAGCGCGTCGGCAACGCCATGGGCGGCATCCTGCCCGAGGAGATGCAGGCCATGGCCGGCCCGCTGATGGGCATGATGCGCTCCATGGGCGGCGCCATGTTCGGCACCCAGATCGGCCAGGCGCTCGGCGCGCTCGCCGGCGAGGTGGTCGGCTCCGCCGACATCGGCCTGCCGCTCGCTTCGGCCGGCAAGGCCGCGCTGCTGCCGCAGAACGTCGCCGAGTTCGGCGAGGGCCTGAGCGTGCCCGCCGACGAGGTCCGGCTCTACCTCGCCCTGCGCGAGGCCGCCCACCAGCGGCTCTTCGCCCACGTGCCGTGGCTGCGCGCCCACCTGCTGGGCGCCGTCGAGGCCTACGCACGCGGCATCAAGGTCGACACCTCCCGCATGGAGGAGCTCGTCGGCCAGCTCGACCCGAGCAACCCCGAGGCGCTCCAGGACGCGCTGGCCGGCGGCCTGCTCCAGCCCGAGGACACCCCCGAGCAGAAGGCCGCGCTCGCCCGCCTGGAGACCGCGCTCGCGCTGGTCGAGGGCTGGGTCGACGCCGTCGTGCACGCCGCCGCCGCACCGCACCTGCCGCAGGCCGGAGCGCTGCGCGAGACCGTCCGCCGCCGCCGTGCGGCCGGCGGGCCCGCCGAGCAGACCTTCGCCACCCTGGTCGGCCTGGAGCTGCGCCCGCGCCGCCTGCGCGACGCCTCCCGGCTGTGGGCGCTGCTCGCCGACGCCCGGGGCATCGAGGGCCGCGACGCGCTCTGGGAGCACCCGGACATGCTGCCCACCGCCGCCGACCTCGACGACCCGGACGCCTTCGTGCACCGGGACACCGCGGACGGTCTGGAGGGCGGCATCGACTTCGACGCGATCGACAAGCTGCTCGGCGAGGCCGCGGCGGGCAAGCCCGACCTCACCAAGCGCGACGACGAGCCGAAGACCGACGGCACCGACACCGACGGGAAGGGCGAGCCCACCGCATGACGGACACCGAGACGTCCGCGTCCACCCTGCACGCGGACGCCGTCCGCACGCTGTCCGCGTGGCGCCCCGCCGACGAGGAGCAGGAACGGCTGCGGCTCGACTACCTCGAGCACCTGGCCGAGCAGCCCGAGGGCCTGTACCGCTCCTGCCTGCCGGCGCACATCACCGCCAGCGCGGCTGTCGTCGACCCGACGGCAGGCCGGGTGCTGCTCACCCTGCACCCCAAGGTCGGCATGTGGCTGCAGATGGGCGGGCACTGCGAGCCCGGGGACGGCGACCTCGCCTCGGCCGCGCTGCGCGAGGCCGTCGAGGAGTCCGGCATCCCCGACCTGGTCCTGCTGGAGGCGGACGGCGCCCCCGTCCCGGTCAAGCTGGACCGCCACCTGGTCCGCTGCGCCGGCAAGGACCGGCCGGAGAACACCCACCTCGACGTCCAGTACATCGCGGTGGCCCCGGCCGGCGCGCAGGCACTGATCAGCGAGGAGTCGCTGGACCTGCGCTGGTTCGACTACGACCGGCTGCCGGAGCTCACCGACCACTCGGTGCGCGACCTGGTGGCCCGGGCGCGGCGGCTGACCGGCTGAGGTGAGACAGGCGAAGGGGGCGCGGGCCGTATCGGTCCGCGCCCCCTTCGCGTCACCTTCCGGTCGGACTCCGGCCGTTCTCCGGCCGTCCTCGACCGCACCCTCGGCAGCGTCGTCGTCGGCGTCGGCGGCCGCGCCGCAGGCCGCGTCCTCAGCCGCAGGAGGCGGCCGGGTCCGGCCCCGGATCGGCGTGCCGGGCGCCGGGGATGTGCGGGAGACGGGCCGCCGAGGCCACGCCCTCCAGGTAGCCGCGGGCCCGCTCGGTACGGGGGTAGGCCTCCAGCAGGGCCCAGAACGCCGGGCCGTGGTCCGGCACCAGCAGGTGCGCGAGCTCGTGCAGCAGCACGTAGTCCAGCACGTACTCCGGCATGCCCTGGAGGCGGTGGGAGAGGCGGATGGTGCCCTCGCTCGGGGTGCAGGAGCCCCAGCGCGAGTTCTGGTTGGTGACCCAGCGGACCTGGGTGGGATGGGCGCGGTCGCCCAGGTAGGCGGCCGACAGGTCGCGGGCCCGGATCATCAGGGCTTCGTCCCCGGGGATCCGCCGGGACTCCTGGGCGGCGAGCTTCTCCAGCATCTGCGCGACCCAGCGCTGCTCCTCGGCGTGCGACATCCGGGCCGGGATCAGCACGATCGTGCGGTCGCCCTCGCGGTAGGCGGAGACCGTACGACTTCGGCGGGCGCTGCGCCGCACCTCGACCCGGTTGCGGTCGTGCGCCTCCGGGGAGAGCGCCCCGACGGGCGGGTGTTGCGACGTCGAGGGCCTCGACTGCTGTTCCTGGTGCATCTGGTCCGGGCGCCCGCGCGTGTTCGGCGCCGCGATCTGTGACCCGGACGCTGCACGGGCACGCCGACGCGACGCCGGTGGATGGGAGTCCCGCTCGGCTGCCATGGCACACGACGTTACCCGGTGGCACGGACAGAAGTCCGCTGCCATGGCCGGAATCTTTCATGGAGTGATCGGGAACGAAAAGTCGACGGCGGGTGTCCGGAAACCGACGCCGGGGAGGATGAGCAGTTATCCACAGGGCGTGCGAACCGATGTTCCGATCATGGGCACGGGCCTGTGGACAACGCTCGGCACGCCGTCACCGCGGTGGTGCATGCTGCGGTCAGCCGTCCGGAATCGATCGGAAGGGAGATCGCCGTGCGCCTCGCGCTGAAGCCCGCCCTGTCCCGCAGCTGGCGGGACTCCGAGACCCTGCAGTTCGGCACCGTCACCCGCCACGCGGGGGTGCTCGGCAACGCCGACCCGGCCCTGTGCGAGTTCCTCGGGCTGCTCGACGGCACCCGCGAACGGCCCGAGCTCCTGGCCGCCGGCGAGCGGATCGGCCTCGGCCGAGAGCCGGCCGACACCCTGCTGACCGAGCTGGCGGAGACCGGGCTGCTGGACGACGCGGAGGCCGCCGACCGGGCCCTGGCCCGCTTCCCCCAGCCGCACCGGGAGCTGCTCGGGCCCGACCTCGCCTCGCTCTCCCTGGTCCACTCCGGCCCGGGCGCCGCTCCGGCGGTCCTGGCCCGACGGGCCGACGCGCGGATCGAGGTCCGCGGGGCGGGCCGGGTCGGCGCCGCCGTGGCGGCGGTGCTCGCCGCCGGCGGAACGGGCACCGTCGCGGTCGCCGACGGCGGCCGGGTCGGGCCCGGCGACTGCTCCCCGGCCGGGCTGCCGCCCGCGGACGTCGGGCGACTGCGCGCGACGGCGGCCCGGGAGGCGGTGCTGCGCGCCACGGGCCGTCCGGCCGCTCCGGCGCCGCGCCGCAGAGCCGGGGGCCCGCCGCCGGACTTCGTGGTCCTCGCGCCCAGGGACGGCAGCGCCGCCTTCGCGGGCGGGACGTACGAGGCCCGGCTGCTGCTCCGAGCCGGGGTGCCGCACCTGTACGTGGGCGTGGTCGAGGAGTTCGGCATCGTCGGGCCGCTGGTGGTCCCCGGGATGTCGGCGTGCGGGCACTGCCTGGTGCTGCGGAGGGAGGACGAGGACGCGGCCTGGCCGCGGGTCCTGGCCCAGCTGGCCCACGAGGGCCCGGGGCGGGCCCGCACACCGGCCTGCGACACGGCCCTGGCGACGGCGGTCGCCGGGCTGGCCGCGCTGCACGTGCAGGTGTACCTGGACGGCGGTCGGCCGCCGAGCGTGGACGGGTGGTGCGAGGTGTCGGCGGGCGACGGGATGGCCCGGCGGCTGCGGCTGCGGGGCCATCCGGACTGCGGGTGCCTGTGGCAGCCGCTACCGCCGGGGTGAACGGCGGCCCCGGTCGCCCGGGCGGCACCGCCTGCACCGCCTGCACCGCCTGCACCGCAGAACGCCGGGGAACGCCGGAGGCCGGCACCCCGCAGGGTGCCGGCCTTCCCGGTGCACTCGCCGCCAGGACTCAGGCAGCGCTCACAGCCTCCTCGGCGTTCTCCGCGGCTCCCGCCGCCTTCCGGTCCCGCATCACCAGCGTGGCCACCAGCGCCGCCGCCAGCACACCGATCGCGCTCACGGTGAAGGTGGTCGTCATCGCCCCGGTGAACGCCTCCCGGGCGGTCCGGACGAGACCGGCGTCCCCGCCGGCGATCGCCAGCGCCCCGGCGATGGAGTGCTTCGCCTGCTCCGGCGTCCCGGCCGGCATCCCGTCGGCGAAGCCACTCGACAGCAGCGAGCCCAGGATCGCGATGCCGAGCGCGGTGCCCGCCTGCTGGATGGTGTCGTTCAGCGCCGAGCCGACGCCCGCCTGCTCCGGCGGGATCGTCCCCATCAGCGCGCCCACCGCGGCCGGCATCGCCAGGCCCGCACCGAGGCCGAGCAGACCGAGCGCGGCCGCCGGGACGGCGAAGCCGGTGTCGGCCGAGACGGTGGTCAGCAGTGCGAACGAGGAGGCCATGACGAGCATCCCCGCGAGGATCAGCAGCCGGTTGCCGATCTTCGCCGCGGCCTTGGCGCCGACCCCGTTGCCGAGCAGCGCCGCGATGGCCAGCGGCAGGAACGCCAGGCCCGCCTTGACCGGCGAGTACCCGAGCACGAACTGCAGGTACTGGGTGAGCACCAGCAGCAGCCCGCCGTTGCCGATCTGGACCAGGGTCAGCGAGAGCGAACCGCCGCTGAAGTCGCGGGCCTTGAAGAGCACCAGGGGCACCATCGGCGCGGCGGTGACGTTCTCCCAGACCACGAAACCGACGAGCGCGACCACCGCGACGGCCAGGGTGACCAGCTCGCGGCCGGCGAACGCGCCGTACTGCGGGATCTCGATGATCCACCAGACCAGGGCGGTCATGCCGACGGCCGACAGCACCGCGCCGAGCGGGTCGGGCTTCTGCCAGGGCCCCTTGGACTCCGGCATCAGCAGCAGGCCGGCCAGGATCGCGAGCGCCACCACCGGGACGTTGATGAAGAAGATCGAGTGCCACGAGAAGTGGTCGATCAGCACGCCGCCGAGCACCGGGCTGCCGACCAGCCCCAGCATCGCCACCGAGCTCCAGGCGGCCATCGCCTTGTTGCGCTCCTCCGCGTCGAAGACGGTGATGAGGATCGACAGCGTCGAGGGCATGATCAGCGCTCCGCCGACGCCCATCGCGACCCGGGCCGCGATGACCTCGCCGGGGTTGGTGCACACGGTCGCCGCGAGCGACGCGGCTCCGAAGAGCAGCAATCCGATGATCATGACCTTCCGGCGCCCGAACCGGTCGCCGAGGCTGCCGGCGGTCAGCAGCAGGCCGGCGAAGACCAGGACGTAGGAGTCGAGGATCCACTGGGTGTCCTGGGCGCTCGCGCCGAGGTCCGCGGTCATCGAGGGCACCGCGACGGTCAGGGCCATGCTGTCGACCACCAGGACCAGCGAGCTCAGGCAGAGCACGATCAGGATCCACCAGCGGTGCGGATTGCGACCCTCCGTGGAGTGCCCCGCGATAGCGCCCGCCCCGGTCACGTCGTCGACTGACATCGGCCTTCCCTCCCCATCTGCGCACACCGTTCCCTCGGTGCGCACTGCGTTCCGTCGATGCGAACACTGTACGCACAGCGGAACGGTGTGCGCAACCATCGACTCCTGTACGCTCCATGCGAACGGTGTACGCAGCGCATAGGAGGAGGAGCCGCCCATGGCCGCCCGAACGAACCCGATCCCGTCCGTCTGGGCCCGTCGGCAGCCCGAGCCCGACCAGCCCGCCCTCAGCCGGGCCGCGATCGTCCGCGAGGCGATCGCGATGCTGGACACCGAGGGCATCGACGCCCTGAGCATGCGCAAGCTCGCCGCCCGCCTGAACGCGGGCGCCACCTCCCTCTACCGGCACGTGGCCACCAAGGACGAGCTGATGGAGCTCGCCGTGGACGAGGTCTTCGGCGAGATGGCCCTGCCGCCCACCGGGAGCCCCGACTGGCGCGCCGCCGCCACCGGGGCCGCCGAGGCCTTCCGGGCGACGGCCCTGCGCCACCCCTGGCTCTCCTCCGTCCTGGGCCAGGCCGGCCTCGCCTACCTCGGGCCCAACCTGCTCTCCTTCTCCGAGCGGCTGGGCGCCCTCTTCACCACCGCCGGCTTCCCCGAACCGGCCCGGGCGATCGACACGCTCCTCGCCTTCGTGATCGGCATGAGCACCACCGAGGCCGCCTGGCTCACCACGGTGGCGCGCTCCGGCGAGACCGAGGCCGAGTTCATCGCCCGCCTGATGCCCGCCGCCCTGCAGGCCACCGCCGACTACACCCACCTCTCCGGCGCCTACGCGGCCGCCGCCGCGACCCCCGACCCGGTCGAGATCCGCAACAGCAAGTTCTCCTACGGCCTGGAGGTCGTCCTCGACGGCCTCGCCCTGCGCCTGCCCCGCTGACCCGGCCGACCGGACCAAGCCGCCCAACTCCCCGCAAAGGGGCGGCACTCCCCGCCCCGCCCCGCGCAATTCCGACGGGCCCGGCGCGGGGAGCGGGCACAATGGCGTAGTGATGGTCGGCCGTCCGGTGTCGGGGGGCCAGGGGATTGGAGGCCCGGGTGAGCGATCTTCCGCGCAAGGCAGTGACCCGCACGGCACGGCTCGCCGCCCTGCCGCTGGGGATAGCCGGACGCGCCACGCTCGGCCTGGGCAGGCGCATCGGCGGCCGCTCCGCCGAGGTGGTCACCGCCGAGCTCCAACAGGCCACCGCGGACCAGCTGTTCAAGGTCCTCGGCGAGCTCAAGGGCGGGGCGATGAAGTTCGGGCAGGTGCTGTCCGTCTTCGAGGCCGCGCTGCCCGAGGAGGTCGCCGGTCCGTACCGGGCGGCGCTGACCAAGCTCCAGGACGCCGCTCCCCCGATGCCCGCCGCCAAGGTGCACACCGCGCTCGCCCAGCGGCTCGGGGACGACTGGCGCGAGCTGTTCCGGGAGTTCGACGACCGGCCCGCGGCCGCGGCCTCGATCGGCCAGGTACACCGGGCGGTCTGGCACGACGGGCGCCGGGTCGCGGTCAAGGTGCAGTACCCCGGCGCGGGCGACGCACTGCTCGCGGACCTGTCGCAGCTGAGCCGGGTGGCCTGGCTGCTGGGCCCGCTGATCCCCGGGCTGGACATCAAGCCGCTGATCGCCGAGCTGCGCGAGCGCGTCTCCGAGGAGCTGGACTACGAGCTGGAGTCGCAGGCCCAGCGCCGGCACGCCGAGGAGTTCGCGGGCGACCCGGACATCGTGGTGCCCGGCGTGGTGGCGCAGACCGACCAGGTGCTGGTCACCGAGTGGATGGACGGCACCCCGCTGGCCGAGGTGATCGCGCGCGGCACCCAGGAGGAGCGCGACCGCGCCGGGCAGCTGCTGGCCCGCTTCCTGTTCGCCGGGCCGTCCCGGACCGGCCTGCTGCACGCGGACCCGCACCCGGGCAACTTCCGGCTGCTGAAGGACGACGGCCCGGTGTCCGGCTGGCGGCTGGGCGTGCTGGACTTCGGCACGGTGGACCGGGTGCCCGGCGGGCTCCCCGCGCCGATCGGGGCCTCACTGCGGATGGCGCTGGACGGGAACGCGGCGGGCGTGCTGAAGATGCTGCGCGAGGAGGGCTTCGTGAAGCCCTCGATCGAGCTCGATCCGGACGCGGTGCTGGACTACCTGCTCCCGATCATCGAACCGGCCGCGGTGGAGAGCTTCCACTTCACCCGCGCCTGGATGCGCGCGCAGGCGGCCCGGATCGCCGATCCGCGTTCGCCCGCCTACAACCTGGGCAAGCAGCTCAACCTGCCGCCCGCCTACCTGCTGATCCACCGGGTGACCCTGAGCACCATCGGCGTGCTCTGCCAGCTGGGAGCCAAGGCGCCGTTCCGTGCGGAGATGCTGGAGTGGCTCCCCGAGTTCGGCGACCGGCCTCGGCAGCCGCGGAAGCAGCCGCAGCAGCCGAAGGCCCGCAAGGGCACCGGCCCCGCCCGCGTCACGAAGGGCTGACACCGCCGGGGGCCGGCGGCGGGCGTCCACCCCGTCGTCGGCCCCGACGGCCGCAGGCCGCTCCCCCACAACGGGGAGCGGCCTGCGGCGCGACGGGGGTCAAGCGAAGGGGCCCGTGGGGCCCACGGGTCCTACATCAGCGCCACGGCGAGCGCCTTGCGGGCCCGCAGCGAGGCCCGCTCGGCCCGCTGCCTGAGCTTGCGGGCCCGGATGACCCGGCTGACGAGCCGTTGGTTCTCGGCCTCGTGGAGCCTGTCTTGCATATGGGCCCGGGCCAGGGATTCGTGGAGGAGTTGCATCTCGAGGATCCTGTTCTGGGTCTGACGTTCGGTGGCCTGCTCGGCGCGGGCGGTCGGATCGACGGCGGCGGGGGTCATGTCGTGGTCCTGCTCGTGGTGCGTGCTGGGGAATGGGCTACGGGCTGCGGCGTCGGCCTTGGCGGCGGCGATCCGCACGGAACGGCGGAGGGCGCTGTCCAGCGGGGGCTGCTCTCCCCGGCGGACGACCTTGGCCTGGTCGGCGGGGTTCACGCCATGACCTCGGTCTTGCGCGGGCGGCCACGCGGCCGCTTGCGGGCCACGACGACGCCCTGGACGAACAGCTCGCCACCCCAGACGCCCCACGGCTCGCGCCGCTCCAGGGCGCCGGCCAGGCAGGTGTCCTTCACCGGGCAGGTGCCGCAGAGGGACTTCGCGTACTCGACGTCGGCGGGCGTCTCGGCGAAGAAGACCTCGGGGTCGAAGGCGCGGCACGGGATGGGGAGACCGAGCGCCTCGGCCTGCTCGATGGAGCTGATCTGCATGGAAGGAACCTCCGGGGGGTCGGCCTGGTCGGCCTTGGTGATCTGGCTTGTCGGCGGTACGGACGGGGTGGGCGGCGTGATGACCGTGGACACTGTGGGCGTCTTCCTCGTCTTCTCAGTGGTTCCGGCCCAGTGGACTGGTGGTGCTGGGCCGGAGGCCCCGGAGGGCCTGGGTTGGTCTTGCGTACCGGACAAAACAGAAGGGCCGCGGATCCCGGTGTGACGGGTTCCGCGGCCCTGGAGGTGCCGACCTGAGGCTGACTCAGGTTCGTTCTCTCCAGGGTTCAGGGCCGCGGAAGGCCCACATCCGGACGGCCTTGGCGCCGTTGAAGGCGGCCATGGCCTGCTTAATCAGCTGCTCGTTCTGCTTCTGGGGGTTTCCGGCACCGATGACCTGCGCATAGCCGCCATGCATGGCGGCGGCTACGGCCGCCTTCGGTGCCTGGGTCGGTCGCTCGTCGCGCAGGGAGCGCGACGTGCCGAACGACGCCCAGCCACGGGACAGACCGGTCTCGACAACGCTGCCTTCGACGCTCCTGCTGCCCGTGAGGCACAGATCAGTGTGTCCAGGACCACTGACAACGGAGGCGACGGAGACACCGGTGGTGTCGAGACCCAGACCGGTTCCACCGAGCTCGGCGAGCGCCCGCAGGCGGGCGGCACGCAGGGAGGCAGCGACAACGGTCTGGCCAGTCATTTTGGTGATCATGATGTTTCCCACTGTCTTCGCCTCCTCTCGGCGTCTCGCGGAGCCAGGTTCCCCCGGCTCCGAATGTTCGGATGTCTGTCTCGGTACAGCTTTGGGTGCAGGGGAATCGGCACAGGTGTGACCCCGTGCGATCGCGTCCCCTTGACCGCCCCGGCAGGCTATTGCGCTCCCGGTACACCGCGCAAACTATTTTTCGCGGTGAGTTCCACGGCGCGCTCCGCAGCCGGATTCGAAGTCCCCCGAGCAGTCCCCTGGACCGCGCCCGTGCCGGCTCACGCCGGATCGACCGGACCGTCGTCCTCGACGCCGTCCGGATCCTCCTCGGGCTCCTCCCCCGCACACAACGAGAGCACGGCAGCCCCGTACTTGTCCAGCTTCATGGCACCGACCCCCGAGATCGAGGCGAGTTCGCCGCGGCCGGCGGGCACGTCCTCGGCGATCGCCATCAGCGTCGCGTCGGTGAACACGACGTAGGCCGGGGCGCCCTGCTTCCGGGCCTGCCCGGCGCGCCACTCGCGCAGCCGCTCGTAGAGCCCCTCGTCCATCGTGGACGGGCAGCTCTCGCAGCGGCGCAGCTTGCGTTCGACGGCCTCGGTGAGCACCTTGTCGCAGACCCGGCACTTGACCGGTCCGCGGACCCGCCGGGCAGCGGAGCGCTCGCCGGGCTCGACGCCCCCTCGACCGCCGCGCGCGCCGGTCCGCGCGCCGGGTGCGGCGGAGCCGGGGCGCAGCCCGTCGAGGAAGCGGCTGGGCTTGCGGCTCGCGCGCCCGCCCGGGGAACGGGAGAGGGCCCAGGAGAGGCTGAGGTGCTTGCGGGCGCGGGTGACGCCGACGTAGAGCAGGCGGCGCTCCTCCTCTACCTGCTCGTCGGTCTTGGCGTAGATGATCGGCAGCGTGCCCTCGGTGAGGCCGACGAGGAAGACGGCGTCCCACTCCAGGCCCTTGGCGGCGTGCAGGGAGGCGAGGGTGACGCCCTCGACGGCGGGGGCGTGCTGGGCGGCGGCGCGGGCGTCGAGTTCGGCGACGTAGGCGGCGAGGTCGGTGTCCTGGCCCGCGGCGGTGCGGGTGCGCTCGAACTCCTCGGCCAGCCGGACGAGGGCCGCGAGGGACTCCCAGCGGTCGCGGACGGCCCCGGAGCCGGCCGGGGGTTCGGGGGTGAAGCCGCGCGTGGCGAGGACGGCGCGGACCTGGCCGGCGAGGTCTGGGGCGCCGTCGGTGAGCGGGTCGGAGGCGGCCCGGGCGGCGCCGCGCAGCAGGACGCCGGCATCGCGGACCTCGGGGCGCTCGAAGAACCGTTCGGCACCCTTGAGCTGGTAGGGGACGCCGAGGTCGGCGAGGGCCTGTTCGTAGACCTCGGACTGGCCGTTGGTGCGGAAGAGGACGGCGATCTCGCTGGCGCGCACGCCGGCCGCGAGGAGGTCCTTGATCCGGCGCGCGGTGGTCTCGGCCTCGGTGGGTTCGTCCTCGTACTCGGTGTAGACCGGGTCCGGCCCGGCTTCGCGCTGGGAGACGAGTTCGAGGCGGTGCCGGGCGGCCTCGCCGCGGGCCTGGGCGAGCAGTCCGTTGGCGAGGTGGACCACCTGGGGGGTGGAGCGGTAGTCCCGGACGAGCTTGACGACGGTGGCCTCGGGGTGACGGCCGCGGAAGTTCAGCAGGTAGTCGGGGGTGGCGCCGGTGAAGGAGTAGATGGTCTGGCTGGCGTCGCCGACGACGCAGAGGCTGGCGCCGCCGCCGGGGCCGGTCCACTGGTCGAGCAGGCGCTGCTGGAGCGGGGAGACGTCCTGGTACTCGTCGACGGTGAAGTGCCGGTACTGGGAGCGGACCTGGTCGGCGATGTCCGGGCGGTCCTCCAGGATGGCGGCGGTGAGCAGCAGGACGTCCTCGAAGTCGATGTTGCCGCGGCGGCTCTTGGTCTCCTCGTAGACGCGGTAGACCTGGGCGGTCTCGGCCGGGTCGCGGGGGGCCTCGCGGCCGGACTTGGCGACGACGGCGGGATAGTCGTCGGGGCCGGTCTGGGTGACCTTGGCCCACTCGATCTCGGCGGTGAGGTCGCGCAGTTCGGTGCGCTGGACGCGCAGGCCGCAGCGGCCGGCGGCCTCGGCGACGAGCTGCACCTTGCGCTCCAGCAGCTGGGGCACGGGGCCGCCGACGGCGCGCGGCCAGAAGTACTGGAGCTGGCGCAGGGCGGCGGCGTGGAAGGTGCGGGCCTGGACGCCGTCGGCCCCGAGCTGGCGCAGCCGCCCGCGCATCTCGCCGGCGGCGCGGGCGGTGAAGGTGACGGCGAGGACCTGCTGCGGGTGGTAGACGCCGCTGCGCACGCCGTAGGCGATGCGGTGGGTGATGGCGCGGGTCTTGCCCGTGCCGGCGCCGGCGAGGACGCAGACGGGGCCGTGCAGGGCGGTGGCGACGGCGCGCTGCTCCGGGTCGAGCCCGGCGAGCACCGCGTCCGGGCCCGTGGCGGCGCCGGGATCGGCCCAGGGGGAGCCGTGGGAGGCGTCGTACGGGCTGCCGCTCAAGAGGTCTTCCTGCATGCGTTCCATCTTCTCAGCCCGGTGGGACAACGGGGGCGGGGTTGTCCACAGGCCCGGTGTGATCGCAGGATGATCGCTCAGCAGTGCGGCCGATGGCGGGCCGGAATGCCCGCCGCCCGGCGGACGTTGCCCCCGGAGACCGTACGCACCTCTCTTTCGAAGGAGCCCCCTCGATGTCCGGCACCGTGACGATGTACAGCACGACCTGGTGTGGGTACTGCAACCGACTCAAGAGCCAGCTGGACCGTGAAGGCATCGGCTACACCGAGATCAACATCGAGGAGGACCCGGCGTCGGCGTCCTTCGTCGAGTCCGTGAACAACGGCAACCAGACGGTGCCGACGGTGCTGGTGACGCCGGTGGGCGGCGGCGAGCGGGTCGTCATGACCAACCCGAGCCTGCTGCAGGTCAAGAAGGCCCTGGCGGCCTGATCCGGCCCGGTCGCCCGGTCGGCGCGCGTCAGGTCGCGTCGGCCCGGGCGGGGTCGACGGGCGCGGCGGGCGCGGGCAGGGTGGTGCGCGCGCCGAGGTCGCCGATGCCGTAGACGAGCCGGCTGCGGTCGGCGGAGTAGCGGGTCTCGATGACCCGCACCGGCCCGCGCCGGTCGTAGGTGACGCGGGTCTGCACCATCAGCGGCACGCCCGGGCCGCCCTGGAACCACTGGGCCTCCTCGGGGCCGGGCATCCGGGCGACGAGGTGGTCGACGGCGCCGATCTCGGTGCGCCCGAGGGCGGCGAGCACGGCTTCGTCCCCGCCCTCGACCGGGTCGGGTTCCATCAGCGGGGTGCCGGCGGCGAGGCCGGCCCGGTAGTGGCTCTCCTCGATGGAGTACGGCTCGCGGTCGAGCAGCCGCAGCTGGCGGCGGACGACGATGGCCTCGCCGGGGCGCAGTCCCAGCCGTTCGGCGATGTCGACCCGGGCCCGGACGATCATCATCTCGAAGTCGGTGCCGAGTTCGCGCCCGGCTTCGGCGGCCTCGCCGAGGTAGACGGCGGAGGGCGCGGCCAGGCAGTCGCGCGGCGCGGGGGCGAGGGTCGGCCCGAAGGCGCGGTGGTCCAGGACCGGGTGTTCGCGCAGGTAGGTGCCCTTGCCCTGGAGCCGGACCAGACGGCCCTCGTTGACCAGGACGTCGACGGCGAGGCGGACGGTGTTGCGGGCGACGCCGTACTGGCGCTCCAGTTCGCTCTCCACCGGCAGGGCGGCGTCGGAGGTGAACTCGCCCTCGGCGATCCGACGGCGGAGGTCGGCGGCGAGGCGCTGGTATTTGGGGGATTGGGCGGTGCCCCGGGGGATTGTCACCCGAGTGAATGTAGCGAGCGCGGTGACACGGTTTCAGCCGTTTCCGGCAATGTCGTCCGTGCGGGTCGGCGACGGATCCGCCGAGCCGCCTGCCGGTAGCAGAACTGGCCCGTCCGGATACGAACAGCAGGTGGTGAGGAATTCGAGAAGGGATTGGAAAGAAAAAAGGGGGCGCATGGCATTGGCCGCACGCCCCCTTTCTGCGGGGGCCTCCGCTCGGCGGACGCCCCCGTTGCGGAATTACCAGCGCGCCGCCGGGGGCAGCGGCTCGCCGTACCAGAGCTCGACCAGGTGCCGCGCGATCGAGATGCCGGACGGCGGCAGGATCTCGCCCGCCTCCATCCCGGCCCGCAGCTCCTCGCGGGAGAACCAGCGCGCCTCGGCCAGCTCCTCGCCGTCCACGGTGATCTCGGTGCCGCCCGGCAGCGCCTTGCCCGTGAAGCCGAGCATCAGGCTGGACGGGAACGGCCAGGGCTGGCTGGCGACGTAGCGCACCTCGCCGACCCGTACGCCCGCCTCCTCGTGCACCTCGCGGGCCACCGCCTGCTCGATGGACTCCCCCGGCTCGACGAAACCGGCCAGGGTCGACCAGCGGCCCTCCGGCCACAGCGCCTGCCGGCCGAGCAGGCAGCGGTCCTGCTCGTCGGTGATCACCATGATCACCGCCGGGTCGGTGCGCGGGTAGTGCTCGGCCGCGCAGGAGGTGCAGCGCCGCACGTGCCCCGCGCCGGCCTTCTCGGTCGGGTGGCCGCAGCGCGAACAGAAGCTGTGCAACCGGTGCCAGTGCTCCAGCGCGACGGCGTGCACCAGCAGCCCGGCGTCGCGGTCGGACAGCAGCCCGCCGACCTCGCGCAGACCGGCCGGGCGGGCGTCGCCGTCGAGGCGCCCGGGCAGGCTCTCACCGGCCAGTGCGAAGTACGACACGCCGTCCTGGTCGGTGCCGAGGAAGTACCGGTCACCGGTCTGCGGCGCCTCGAAGGAGGGCATCAGGACCAGTTCGGTGCCCTTCGCGGTGTCGACCACGAACGCCTCGCCGCCGGCGATCGGCAGCACCCGGGTGGCCGGGTGGCTCCAGGCCGCCGCCAGCCAGGGCTCGTCGAACCGGTGCTCGGCCGCCCGGTCCACCCCGGCCCGGGCCAGTGCCAGGTACGCGGGGCGCTCGGTCTCAGGCACGGTGCTCACGTCGTTCCATCCCCAGGTGGTGAATCATCCGGATGAGTGATCTGACTGCCTCGGTGTGCGGCCGCTCGGTCACGAGCCGGGCCGGAAGTTCTCGGCCAGGTCGCCCCACAGGTACGCGGCGGTCTCCACGCCCTTGGCCAGCAGGTCGAGTTCGACCTTCTCGTTGACGGAGTGCCAGCCGTCGGAGGGCACCGAGATGCCGAGGAACAGCACCGGCGCGCCCAGCACGTCCTGCAGGTCGGCGGCCGGGCCGGAGCCGCCCTCGCGGGTGAAGAGGATCTTCTGCCCGAACGCCCGCCCCATCGCGCGGACGGTGGACTGCAGCGCCGGGTGGTCCAGCGGGGTCAGGCAGGGGCGGGTCGCGCCCGGGAAGACCAGCTCGTACCGGACGCCCGCGGGCACCTGCCCGGCCACCCACTCCCGCACCGCCTCGCGGACCTTCTCCACCTCCTGCCCGGCGACCAGCCGGAAGGACAGCTTGAGGTGTGCCGACGCCGGGACGATGGTCTTGCCGCCGGGCCCGGTGTAGCCGCCCCAGATGCCGTTGACCTCGGCGGTCGGGCGGGCCCAGATCCGCTCCAGGGTGGAGTAGCCGGCCTCGCCGCGGGTGCCGTGCGACTTGGCGACCTCCAGCCACCCCTCCTCGTCGAAGGGCAGCTCGGCGAACAGCTCGCGCTCGCGCTCGGTCAGCTCGATCACGCCGTCGTAGAAGCCCGGGATCGCCACCCTGCGGTCGGCGTCGTGCAGGGCGGCGGCCAGCTCGGCCGCGACCTGGGCCGGGTTGGGGACGGCGCCGCCGAAGGAGCCGGAGTGGATGTCGGTGTCCGGCCCGTACAGGTCGATCTGGGCGTCGGCGAGGCCGCGCATGCCGGTGCAGACGGTCGGCGTGGACGCGGACCACATGCCGGTGTCGGAGATGACGACCACGTCGGCGGCCAGCCGGTCGGCCTCGCGGCGCACCAGGTCGGCGAAGTTCGGCGAGCCGGACTCCTCCTCGCCCTCGATCAGCAGCTTGAGGTTGACGGCCGGCGCGGTGCGGCCGGTCGCGTCCAGGTGGGCGCGCACGCCCAGGGTGTGGAAGAACACCTGGCCCTTGTCGTCGGCGGCGCCGCGCGCGTACAGCCGGCCCCCGACCACGGTCGGCGTGAACGGCTCGGTGTCCCAGCCGTCCTCCTTGGCGGCGGGCTGCACGTCGTGGTGCCCGTAGACCAGGACGGTCGGCGCGGACGGGTCCCCGGAGGACCACTCGGCGAACACCGCCGGCAGACCGTCGGTCTCCCACACCTCGGCGACCGGGAAGCCGGTGTCGCGCAGCTTGGCGGCCAGCCACTCGGCCGAGCGCCGTACGTCCTCGGCACGGTCCGGCTCGGCGGAGACCGACGGGATGGCCAGCCACTCGGAGAGGTCGGCGAGGAAGGCGGCCTGGTGCCGGTCGATGTAGGAGCGGACGGCGCTGTCCGGGGTTCTCGTCATACCGACGACTGTAGTTCGCCCGTGCGGGTGTCCGCCCCGGCCGTCCGGGTGCCAGGCGCTCCCGGAGCTGTAACCTCCGTCACCCCCGAACGTCCGTCACCCCCGCCGCGGCACGGGCGCGACGGGGGTGACTGTGGCGGGGCCGCGGGTTTCAGCCCGAGCGGCGCAGCATCGTGATCCGCGAGCGGGTGAGCACCGCCGCGAGGGCGGCCGCGAGCAGCGGGAGCACCACGACGGTGGCGGCGATGGTGGGCCACGGGAAGACCACGATCGCCTTGTTGGCGATCTCCTCGGGGCTCATGCCGGGGTAGGTGCTCGACGCGCCCTCGACCTTGCGCAGCGCCACGCCGGGCACGATGCCGCAGACCACGCCGAGCAGGGCGCCCATGGCGGCGATCACGCCGCACTGGAAGCCGGACAGCGAGCGCCGGATGCGGGGCTCGGCGCCGACCGCCGCGAGGGTGGTCAGGTCGCGCTGGGAGTCGGCGGCGGCCAGCCCGGTGGCGATGCCGGCCGCGCCGAGGGCGACCAGCGCGGCGAAGGCGGTCAGGCCGAGGGTGACCAGGCCGGCCTCGGACTGGTAGCCGCGCTCGATGGTCAGGACGTCGTGGTCGCTGATCTTGGCGAGCGCGCCGTCGGCCCGCTGCTGCGAGCCGTCGGAGGGCATCGCGTCGGGCAGCCAGACCGAGCCGGCCGACGAGGTGACGAAGCCGAGCCTGGTGGCGGTGGCCGGGCTGATCACCGCCTGCCCGGGGGCGGACAGCACGGAGTTCGCGAGGACGGCGTCGACGGCGATCTCGGTGTGGGTGGGCTTGTGGTCGGCGTTGCCGCTCGCGGTGTAGTCGACCGGCTCGCTGTACTGGACGGCGACCTTGCCGTCCTTGATGTACCGGGCGTCGAAGACCACGGCCTTGCCCGCGGCGAGGGCCTGGACGGCGGCCGCGTCGGTGACGCCGTAGAGGTTGCGCAGCAGGGTCGCGTCACCGGCGTTCAACGCGCCGAACGGGTTGCCGCGGCGGGTGTCGGCCTGGCAGCGCTTGTCGCTCGCCAGGATCCGGTCGAGCTCGCCCGGGGCCAGCACCTTGTCCGGCTCGAAGGCGGGGCAGCGGTCCTCCTTGGGCATCTCCACGCTGATGTAGCCGCACGGGCCGCTGTCGGAGCAGGCGGTCTTGTAACTGACGCGCTGGACGTCGGCGCGCGGGCCGAGGTCGGGGATGCTGCGCTCGACGGCCTCGCGCAGCTGCGGCAGCAGCTTGCCGTCGGCGCCGGCCAGCCAGCCGTTGCCGAGCAGGACGGACCCGGAGGGGCCGTGGGCGACGTACTCGCGCCGGTACTGCTCGTCCGAGCTCGTGGAGTAGACGCCGACCGCGACGGAGCCGGCCACGGCGGCCATGACGGCGGCGACGGCGGGCGCGGTGCGGCCGCGGTGGCGCACCGAGTCGCGCAGGGCGAGCCGGGGACCGAGCGAGAGCCAGCGGCCGAGCTTCCCGAACAGGGTGACCAGGGAGGGGGTGAGGGCGACCATGCCGAGTTCGGCGACGGCCGAGCCGCCTAGGACGGCGAGGCTCCGGCTGGCGACGCCGCTGGTGGCCCCGAGCAGGGCGAGGGCGGCGCCGCCGCCGAGCATCAGCAGGCCGAGCAGGGCGAGCTTGCGGTTCGGCGGCTTGAGCGAGTCGCGGCCGGTCAACGCGGAGACCACGTCCTGGCGGGAGGCCTGGACGGCGGGGACGATGGCGGCGAGCAGCCCGGTGACCAGGCCGACCAGGAGGACACCGAGCAGGTCGAGCGGCTGGAGGCCGAAGTGGCCGAACCGCTGGCCGGCGTACTCCTCGGCCTGGGTGCGCAGCAGGGCGACCAGGCCGACGCCGAGGGCGAGGCCGATCGCGGCGCCGGTGACGCCGAGGACGATGCCGCCGCCGAGGACGACGGCGCGGACGTTGGCTCGGTCACCGCCGGCGGCGGCGAGCAGGCCGAGCTGCCGCCGGGAACGCCGGGCCCCGACGGCGAAGGCGGGGCCCGCGAGGAGGACGATCTCCAGCAGGGCCATGCCGACGACGGTGGCGAGGATGACGACGGAGGTCCGGTCGAAGTACCGGGTGCCGGCGCCGCCGCGCTCGTCCTGCTCGACGTAGTACGGGACGTCGGCGCGGGCCGGCGGGTCGAGCAGGACGGCGCGGGAGGTGACGCTGAAGCCGTACTGGTTGAGTTCGGTGACCTTGTGCCAGTCGAGGACGGTGCCGGCCGGGAGCTTGACCAGCCACCGGATCGGCTCGTCGGTGCCGTCGGTCTTGCCGCGACCGGTGCCGGCGGTCTTGGCGAGCCGGTCGATCAGGGCGCCGGGGCGGGCGAAGAGCTCGGTGGCGCTCAGTTCGCCGGGGTACTCGTAGACGCCGGTGATGGTGAAGGGGCTCGCCTCCAGACCGCGGACGGCGGTGCGGTCGCCGAGCTTGAGGCCTGAGCGCTTGAGGAACTCCGGGGTGACGGCGGCCTCGTGCTCGTCCGCCGGGGCACGGCCCTTGACCAGGTTCATCCGGCCCTCCCAGACCGGGTCGCTCAGGTCGGCCTCGTTGATGCGGGTGCTGAGCAGCCCCTCGGCACTGCTCGCCGCGGTGTACGGGCCCTGCCGCTCGGGCACGAGGGTGGCCCCGGCCGGGAGCAACTGCCCCGCCAGCGCGGCTGGTTCGGTGTCCAGGGCGCGCTGCTGGGCGGCGGTGTACGTGAGCGCGGCACCGTTCTTGACGGTGTCCTTGGGGTTCTGGACGCTGAACCCCTGCCCCGGGTCGGGCGCCTGCTTCACGGCGGAGCCGCGCTCGACCATCTCCAGCTCGCCGCCGGCCTGGCCCATGATCCGGACGGCGTGTTCGGCGGGCGTGAGTTCGGCGCTGCGGTAGAACACGTCGGCGCCGCTGACGCCGAGGACGGGCAGGGCGACCATGGCGATGACGAGGGCGCTGCGACCCTTGGCGCGCAGGGCGTCGCGGCGGGCGATGCGCAGGGCGACCCGCCAGGCGCTGAGCTTCACTCGTCCACCTTCAGGCTGTTGGTGGCGGCGCTGACGAGCAGGCTGGCGGCGTCCTGACTGGCGGACTCGTCGACCATGCGGCCGTCGCGCAGGAAGACCACGCGGTCGGCCCAGGCGGCGTGCCGGGCCTCGTGGGTGACCATCATGGCGGCGGCGCCGGCGTCGCAGCGGGCGCGCAGGACGGCGAGGACGGCCTCGCCGGTGGTGGAGTCGAGGGCGCCGGTGGGTTCGTCGGCGAGGACCAGGCGGCGGTCGCCGATCAGGGCGCGGGCGATGGCGACGCGCTGCTGCTGGCCGCCGGACATGTCGTCGGGGAAGCGGTCGGCGAGTTCGGGGATACCGAGTTCCTCCAGGGCGACCAGGGCCTCGCGGCGGGCGGCGCGGGCGGACAGGCCGTCGAGTTCGCGCGGCAGCGAGATGTTCTCGGCGGCGGTGAGGGCCGGGATCAGGTTGTAGTCCTGGAAGACGTAGCCGACGGAGCGGCGACGGACCTGGGCGAGCTTCTTGCGGTTGAGGTCGCCCAGGACGACGCCCTCGACCAGCACCCGGCCGGTGCTCGGGGTGTCGAGACCGCCGGCCAGGGTGAGCAGGGTCGACTTGCCGGAGCCGGAGGGGCCCATGACGGCGACGAACTCGCCGGGGTGGACCTTGAGGTCGACGCCGCGCAGGGCCTGGACCTCGGCCGCGCCGTGGCCGTGGACGCGGGTGACGTTCTCCAGGTGCAACACCGGCGTCTGCCGGGACTCTCGGGTGTGGGACACGATTCCCCCCTTGTGCTGGGTGTGGGCTCGGGTCGGGGCCCGGGCCGGTGGTTCGGGTGCCGGAGGCCTCAGGTGCGCAGGCGGCGGCCGCGTTTGGCGGGTGCGGCGCCGCCGTCGCGGGCGGCCTCGGCGGAGCGGGTCTGCAGGAGTTCGGCCTGCTGGGCGAGCCGGGTCTCGCAGTGGTCGAGCCAGCGGATCTCGGCTTCGGTCTGGAAGATCAGCTGGTCGAGGACGAGCAGCCAGGCGAGGTCGTTGCTCGCGGAGGGCACGACGCCGGGTCGCGACTCGCCGGCCAGGGCGCGGCCCTTGAGCCTGGTGTAGTCCTGGAGCGCCTTGATGCTGTGCCGGCGCTGGCCCTGGACGACGGCGGAGACGTCCACCCCCGGGACGGTGACGGCCATGGCGAGCTTGATCGCCAGTTCGTCGCGCGGCGGGTTGGTCCGGGGCACCGGGGTGTCGAACCAGGCCCGCAGCTCGGCGCGGCCGGCGTCGGTGGCGGCGTAGAACTGGTGGCCCTCGCCGTCCTCCCCCGCGGACTCGACCAGGCCGTCGCGTTCCAGCCGGGACAGCGTGGTGTAGACCTGCCCGACGTTGAGCGGCCAGGTGGCGCCGGTGCGCGCCTCGAACTCGGTGCGCAGCTGGTAGCCGTAGCGCGGGCCCTGGTCGAGCAGGGCGAGCAGACCGTGACGGATGGACATACTCAGTATGTATACCCGGTATGCCCCACCGCCTCAAGCCGCACCCCCTCCCCCGCCGACCGGGTACCGTCGTGCGGTGTGAGCCAGTTGCGCATCGCCACCTTCAACCTGTTGCACGGTCAGCCGCTCGCCCCGGACGGCGCGCCGCGGCCCTACCCGGCCGACGCCGGGGAGCCGTTGGCCGAGGCGGTGGCCGCGCTGGACGCCGACGTACTGGCGCTGCAGGAGGTGGACCGGCACCAGGCCCGCTCCGGCGGCACCGACCAGGCGGCGGTCGCCGCCGCGGCCATGGGCGCGAAGGACTGGCGCTTCGCCGCCGCCCTGCACGGCCGCCCGGCGCCGGTGGCGGGCTGGGTGCCGGAGCCGTCCGGACCGAACGGCCTGCGGGTGTACGGGCCGGGCGAGGTCGGCGAGGAGGCCCCGCCCTCGTACGGGACGGCGCTGCTGACCCGGCTGCCGGTGCGGCACTGGCGGGCCCGGCGCTTCGCCCCGGCGCCGTTCGGACTGCCGCTGCGGGTAGCCGGGCGGCGCGGGCTGACCCCGGTGCCGGACGAGCCCCGGACGGCGCTGGCGGCGGTACTGGAGGGCGAGCGCGGACCGTTCACCGTGGTGGCGGCGCACCTGTCCTTCGTGCCGGGCTGGAACATGGCGCAGCTGGCCGGCATCCGGCGGTGGATCGCCGACCTGCCCCAGCCGTACCTGGTGCTGGGCGACTTCAACCTGGTGGGCGCGGTCCCGCGCACGGTGCTCGGCGGGGCGACGGCGCTGGACCGCACCGCGCCCAGGGCCCGGGTGCGGGAGCTGCGGGCGGCCCGGCGGGCCCGGCCCCTGCTGACCGAGCCGCGCCGGCGGCGGGTGCGCGAGCCGCGGGCCCGGCTGCAGGGCTGGTACGACCTGGCGCGCACGCCGACGTACCCCTCGCACCGGCCGGCGGTGCAGTTCGACCACGTGCTGGCGATCGGCGTGCCGCGCACGGCCGTGGGTCCGGCCGCGGCGCCGCACGCCACGGTGTCGGACCACCGGCCGCTGCTGGTCGAGGTGTCCCTCTAGGGCCTAAGCGCCCACGGCCGGCTGATGGCGCGCCAGGGCACCGGCCTGCTGCGGCACGTGGACGCCCGCCGTCGGCTGCGGGTCGTACTGCAGGAGCAGCATGGCCGCGTCGTCGCCGAGCTGGCGCCCGACGTGCCGCACCACGTCCTCGTGCAGGCGCTGCAGGACGTCGGCGGGGCAGCCGTCGGCGCACCGCGGGAACCGCTCGGCGAGCGGGTAGAAGGCGCCCGCGCGGTCGCGGGCCTCGATCACCCCGTCGGTGAACAGCAGCACCCGGTCGTCGCCCTGCAGCGACACCCGGTGGACCGGCGGGCACACGTCGGCCGGGTCCAGGACGCCCAGCGGCGGTACGGTCTCGGCGAGTTCGAGCGCGCGGACCTCTCCGCCGCGCAGCAGCAGCGGCGCGGGGTGGCCGCAGTTGACGATCTCGGCGGCGCCGTCCGGACCGACGCCGATCAGCACCAGGGTGACGAACTCCTCCTCCACGCCCGGGTGGTCGTTCTCGTGCAGGGCGCGGTCGAGGCTGACGGCCAGCCAGCCGGCCACCCGGTCCAGCGCGGGCTCCTGGTGGGCGGCCTCGCGGAAGGCGCCGAGCACGGCGGCGGCCGTCTCGACCGCACCGAGGCCCTTGCCGCGCACGTCCCCCACCACGGCGCGGACCCCGTGCCGGGTGTTGACCACCTCGTAGAGGTCGCCGCCGATGCGGGCGTGCGCGGCGGCGGCCTCGTAGTGGACGGCGGCCCGGACGGTGCCGACCCGCTCGGGGACGGGCCGCAGCAGCACCCGGCGGGCGATCGAGGCGACCAGCTGGGCGTCGGCCAGCGCCCGCTCCTGGCGCAGCCGCAGGGTCGCGCTGACCCAGCCGATGGCGGCGACGAGCAGGACGGCGATCACGCTGGCGGCGTGCACGGACGAGCCGAGCGTGTCGCTGCGGAACGCCATCAGGAAGGCCGCCGCCTCGGTGCACAGCCCGATGACGAACGGGTACCAGGTGCGTCGGCTGACCACGGCGGCCAGCGCGGGCACGGCGGTGAGGGCCGGTTCGACCGTCACCCCGGTGCCACTGAGGTAGTCGAGGACGACGATCAGCCCCATCCCGATGAACGGCAGCGCCAGCGCCGTCCTCGGCCAGGTGCCGGTCGCGCCCGGAGCGGGTCCCGGGGTCGGCCCGGTGAACCGCTCTCTGATCCATCCGGTCGCGCTCAACGTCGGTTTCTCCAGCAGAAGACGCCGATGCCCTAGGGCACCTGCGGTGATGACTGAGGGTCAGGGAAAACGGGCCTCGCTGGCGGCCGGAGCACGGGGGTTGACCGGTTACCGACCCCACAATAGGCGCGAAACGTGCACGACGCACAGGTTTCGGGCGTTGGCGTGATGACTTGGATGCTCTGCGTGACTCATTATTCACTGTTCCCGATCAGGAGCCGTTCCAACTCTTTTCGGTCGGGAAGTCCTGCCGGACGGACGATCCGCCCGCTGCGGACGTACAGGAACGAAGCCGTGACCAGCTCGGGATCGACGCCCGCCTGCTCGGCCCAGGCCAGTCGGTAGACCGCGAGCTGCAGCGGGTCCGCGGTCTCCTCGCGGTGGGTCTTCCAGTCCACCACTTCGTAGCGTGACACACCACCGGATCCCGACAACACGTCACCGTCCCGGTAGACCGCGTCGATCCGGCCGCGCACCACCCGCCCCGCCAGCACCAGTTGGAACGGCGCCTCGACCCGGTGGGGCTTGCGCTGCGCGTACGGGGTGCGCAGGAACGCCTCCTTGAGCCGCTCCAGGTCCTGCTCGTCCTCGATGCCGTCGTCGTCGGCGCCGGGCAACGCGCCGGGCTCGACCAGCAGCAGCGGCTCGATCCGGGACTGCACCCAGGCGTGGAAGCGGGTGCCGCGCCGGGCGGCGGGCTGCGGGGGGCGCGGCATCGGGCGGGCCAGGTCGCGCGCGAAGCCGTCCGGATCCGCGGCCAGCCGCAGCAGCTGGGTGGCGGACAGCGCGGCGGGCAGCGGCACCTCGCGCGCGGTGCGCCGGGAGCGCTCCAACTCGCCCAGCAGCGCGGTCAGATCGCGGCCCCAGGAGGCCACCTGGCGCTGGTCCTCGGGGGCCATCGGCTCGGGCTCGGTCGCCGAGGTGGCACCGGCCAGGCGGGCGTGCACCACCTCGGCGACCCGGCGCCGGGCGTGCTGCGCGGCCGGGTCCAGCGGCAGCGGCCAGGGGCGCTGGACGGGGGCGGCCAGCGCCGGGTTCTCGGCGCCCTTCTCCGGCTGCTCGGCCCAGTGCTCGACCTCGCCCGCGCCGGGCTGCTCGCAGTGCTCGCGCAGCCCCTCCAGGAAGGCGGACGGGCCGCGGACGGTCTTCTGGCTCGGGCCCCACCAGTGCCCGGAGGCCAGCAGCAGCGAGCGCGGGCGGGTGAACGCGACGTAGCCCAGGCGCAGTTCCTCGGTGGCGGTGTGCTCGGCCAGCTCCTTCTTGAAGGCGGTCATCGCCTTGCCGGTCCACCCGCCGCGCACGTCGGGCAGGGTGGCCGCGTCACCGCGCAGGGCGTGCGGGAGCACGCGCTTGGCGCTGGTCCAGCGCTCGCGCGGGGTCGAGGAGGGGAACGCGCCCCGCACCAGGCCGGGGACGGCGACCACGTCCCACTCCAGGCCCTTGGACTTGTGCGCGGTGAGCACCTTCACGGTGTCCTCGCCGCCGGGCAGGCTGCTGTCCAGGCCGCGCTCGTACTCCTGCGCGGCCCGCAGGAAGCCGAGGAAGGCGGCGAGGCCCGGGTCCCCGTCGAGGTCGGCGAAGGAGGCGGCGACGTCCAGGAAGGCGTGCAGGGTCTCCCGCCGGCGGGCGGCCAGCGCCTGCGGCGAGGCGGCGAGTTCGACCTCCAGGCCGGTGACCGCCAGCACCCGGTGCAGCACGTCCATCAGCGGGTCGGCCAACGAGCGGCGCAGCTCGCGCAGCTCCTGGGCGAGGCGGGCGAAACGCACCCGCGCCTCGGCGGAGAACGGCAGCTCGTCCGGCTGCTCCGCGTCGAGGAAGCTCTCCACCGCGTCGGCCAGCGACACCACCTCGGTCGGGTCCGCCTCGGCGACGGCGGCGGCCAGCGCCTCGACGCCCTCGGGCCGGTCGGTGCGGACCAGCTCGGCGGCCCGGCGGCCGAGCAGCGCGAGGTCGCGCGGGCCGATCCGCCAGCGCGGCCCGACCAGCAGCCGCACCAGCGCGGCGTTGGCGGTCGGGTCCTGCAGCACCTCGCAGACCGCCACCAGGTCGGCCACCTCGGGCAGCTGCAGCAGCCCGCCGAGGCCGACCACCTCGACCGGCACCTCACGGGCGACCAGCGCCGCGTGGATGTCCGGAAAGGCGGCGCCGCCGCGGCACAGCACAGCGATCCGGCCGGGCGCGGTGCCGGTGCGCACCAGGTGGGCGATCGAGTCGGCGAGCCAGTCGACCTCCTCGGCGTGGGTGGGCAGCAGCGCCGTCCGCACGAAGCCGTCCAGTTCGGCGCCGGGGGCCGGGCGCAGCGCCTCGACGCCCGCGTGCATCTCCCGCAGCGGCGCGGCGAGCGCGTTGGCGAAGGCGAGCAGGCGTCCGCCGCTGCGCCGGTTCTCGCTGAGCGCGTAGCGGTCGGCGGGGCGGCCGTCGGCCCGGGGGAAGTGCCGGGGGAACTCGTCGAGGTTGGCGACCGAGGCGCCGCGCCAGCCGTAGATCGCCTGGCACGGGTCGCCGACGGCGGTCACCGGGTGGCCGCTGCCCGCGCCGTCGGGGCCGGCGCCGAAGAGCCCGGCGAGCATCAGGCGCTGGGCGACCGAGGTGTCCTGGTACTCGTCCAGCAGCACGACCCGGAACTGGCCGCGCAGCAGCTCGCCCACCTCGGGGCGCTGCTGGGCGAGGCGGGCGGCGGCGGCTATCTGGTCGCCGAAGTCCATCAGCCCGGCGGAGCGCTTGCGGCGCCGGTACTCCTCGACCAGGCGCAGCAGCTCCAGGCGGGCCCGGGCGGTGGCCGGCACCGCCCGCAGGTCGTCGTTGGTCAGCTTGACGGTGGCGAGGGTGTCCAGCAGCCCCTCGTCGAAGTCGCGCAGGGCCTGCGGCTCGACCAGGTGCTCGGCGAGTTCGCCGTCCAGCGCGGTGAGGTCGGCGACCAGGTTGGCAAAGGTGCCGGTGAGCGCGGGGAACGGGCCGCGCGAGGTGCGCAGCACCTTGGCGGCGAGCTGGAAGCGGGTGGCGTCGGCGAGCAGCCGCACGTCCGGCTCGATGCCGATCCGCAGGCCGTGCTCCTTGAGCAGGCGGCCGGCGAAGGCGTGGTAGGTGGAGATCTCCGGGTCGCCGAGCGGTTCGGCGGCGTCCCGGTCGGCCACGCCGGCCCGGAGCAGGGCGGCGCGGACGCGTTCGGAGAGCTCGCCGGCGGCCTTGTTGGTGAAGGTGAGGCCGAGCACCTCCTCGGGCCGCACGGCGCCGGAGCCGACCAGCCAGACGACCCGGGCGGCCATCACCGTGGTCTTGCCGGAGCCGGCGCCGGCCACGATCACGGCCGGTGCCAGGGGCGCGCCGATGGCCGCCATCTGCTCCCGGTTGAACGGGATCCCCAGCAGCTCCTTGAGCTGGTCGGGATGGCTGAGCACGGCGGTCACCCCGCAACGTTAACGGGCCGGACCGACACTGCGGACGCCCGGCCGGAGTGACCCCGGCTACTCGACGGCCACCCGACGGCCACTGACCGGCTACTCGACCAGCTGCGCGCCGTCCCGCTGGGCCGAGCAGCTGCGGCGGAAGGTGCAGCGGTCGCAGCCGCCGCCGGTCTGCGGGACGAAGCGCTCGGCGAGGACCTTCCCGGCGGCCTCGGCGAGCAGGCCCTCGATCCACGGCTCGCCCTCCGGCGGGTCCTGCCGCTGCACCTTGGGGGCGTCCTGGGAGGCCTTGCCGGCCGGCTCGCGCAGGTGCACCAGTTCGGCGCCGCCGGTGGCCGGGGGGCGCTCGGCGAAGCCGGGCAGCTCGTTGAGGGCGCCGGCCCGGACGGCGAGCTGGTAGACGGCGAGCTGCTTGTGCTCGGGCAGGGACTTGTCGGTGGGGAGCTGCTTGCCGGTCTTGAAGTCGACCACGTAGGCACGCCCGGCGGTGTCCTTCTCGACCCGGTCCATCGAGCCGCGGATGCGCACCGAGACGCCGCCGACGTCGAGGGTGACGTCGAAGCCGTGCTCGGTGGCGACCACGTCCCGGCCGCGTTCCAGGACGTGCCAGTTGAGGAAGCGCTCCAGGGCCGCGCGGGCCTCGGTCTTCTCCTGCTGGGACTTCCAGGGCGCGTCGAAGGCGAGCGCGTCCCAGACGGTGTCCAGGCGCTCCATCAGGACGGCGAGGTCGGCGGGGGTGCGGCCGGAGCCGACCTCGTCGGCGAGGGCGTGCACCACGTTGCCGAAGCCCTGGGCGGCCGAGCCGGCGCTGCGGGCCTTGACCTCCTTGTCCAGGAACCACTGCAGCGAGCAGCTCTCCAGCTGCTCCAGACCGCTGCCGGACAGCCGCACCGGCAGGTCGGCGCTGCGCAGCGGCTCCGGGGCGGCGGTCGCGTCGTCCAGTCCCCACCAGCGCTCGGGGTGGGCGGCGGGCACCAGCGGCAGCCCGTCCTCGTCGGTGGCGGCGGCGAGGGTGGCGAGCCGTTCGGCGGCGGCGCGGCGCAGCTCGGGCGAGCGGGCCGGGTCGACGGTGACCGCCCGGAGCTCGGCGACCAGCGCGGCGACGGACAGCGGGCGGCGCGGGCGGTGGGTGACGTCCTCGACGGTGACCGGCGGGGTGCGGCGCACCACCTTGCCGGTACGCGGATCGACGTCCTCGCGGTAGAGCTCGCGCAGGAAGCGGGAGGGCTCGTCGCCGTCGTCGGCCGGGGCCTTGACGGCGGTGACGATCAGCCGCTCCTTGGCGCGGGTCGCGGCGACGTAGAAGAGGCGGCGCTCCTCGCCGAGCAGGGCGGCCGGGGAGAGCGGTTCGGCCAGTCCGTCCCGGCCGATCCGGTCGGCCTCCAGCAGGGAGCCGCGGCGGCGCAGGTCGGGCCAGAGGCCGTCCTGGACTCCGGCGACGACGACCAGGCGCCACTCCAGGCCCTTGGACCGGTGGGCGGTCATCAGCCGGACGGCTTCGGGGCGTACGGCGCGGACGGTGAGGGTGTCCGCGGCGATGTCCTGGGCTTCGAGCTCGGCGAGCAGGTCCAGGGCGCTGCGGTGGCCGGTGACCTGCTCCTCGGCGCGGGCCGCGGTCTCGAACAGGGCGCACAGCGCGTCCAGGTCACGGTCGGCGTTGCGGCCGGCGGCACCGCCGCGCAGGGCGGACCGCTCCAGCCGCTCGCGCCAGCGGCGGCTGCCGTCCCACAGCTCCCAGAGCGCCTCCTCGGCGGTGCAGCCGCCGGCCAGCAGCTCGCGGACCTTGCGCAGCAGGGTGCCGAGGTCGCGGGCCCGGCGGGCCTGCGCGGGGTCGAGGGCGACCAGCCGCTCGGGCTCGGCGAGGGCCTCGCGGATCAGCTCGCCGGCCGGGCGCGGGGCGGCGGCGGGACGGCCTTCGGCGCGCAGCGCGGCGCGTTCCTCCTCGCGCAGGGCGCGGCCCAGGCGTCGCAGGTCGGAGCCGTCGAGGCCGCCGAGCGGGCCGGTGAGCAGGGCGTGCGCCAGTTCGGTGGTGAGCGGGTCGGGGGTGTCGGCGCCGTCGTCCCCGTCGTCGGGGTCCGGGTCGCCGCGCCGGTCGCGGGCTGCCTGCCAGGCCGCCTGCTGGGCGCAGACGCGCAGGGCGAGCAGCAGCTGGGCGACGGCGGGCTCCTCGCGCAGCGGCAGGTCGTCGCCGTCGATCTCCAGCGGGACGCCGGCCGCGCCGAGCGCCCGCCGCACGCCCGGTATGGAGCGGGCACCGGCCCGGACGAGCACGGCCATCTCGCCCCAGGGCACGCCGTCCTCCAGGTGGGCGCGGCGCAGCAGGTCGGCGATCGAGTCGAGTTCGGCCCCGGGGGTCGGGTAGGTGTAGACCTCGACCCGGCCGCCCTCGCGGGAGGGCAGCAGGGCGCGGTGCTGGGCGAGCTTGTCGGCGGGCAGCCGCCCCATCGGCATCCGCCGGGCGACCTCCCGGGAGGCGGCGAGCAGGAGGGCGCCGGAGCGGCGGGAGACCCGCAGCACCTTGACCTCGGCGGGCTCGCCGTCGGCGCGGCGGAAGGTCTGCGGGAAGTCGAGGATGCCGTTGATGTCGGCGCCGCGGAAGGCGTAGATGGACTGGTCGGGGTCGCCGACGGCGACCAGGTCGCGCCCGCCGCCGGCGAGCCGGCGCAGCAGCCGGACCTGGGAGGGGTCGGTGTCCTGGTACTCGTCGACGAAGACGACGTCGTAGCGCCGGCGCAGCTGGTCCTCGACGTCGGGGCGCTCGGCGAGCAGGACGGCGCGGTGGACGAGTTCGGCGTAGTCCAGGACGCCGCGCAGGTCGAGCACGTCGAGGTAGTCGGCCAGGAAGTGCGCCGCGGCGGCCCAGTCGGGGCGCTGGACTCCCTGGGCGAAGCGCTCCAGCTCGGCCTCGCCGAGGCCGAGCTCGCGGCTGCGGGCGAGGACGGCGCGGACCTCGTCGGCGAAGCCCCGGGTGGTCAGGCAGGCCCGCAGGTCCAGCGGCCAGGCGATCCGGGAGCTGCCGAGGCGGGCGTCCTCGGCGCCGCCGGCCAGCAGTTCGCGGACCATGACGTCCTGCTCGGGGCCGGAGAGCAGCCGCAGCGGCTCGGCGTAGTCCTGCGGGTCCTGGTGGGCGCGCAGCAGGGCGTAGCAGAAGGAGTGGAAGGTGGTGGCCTGCGGGGCGGCGGCGGAGCTGCCGAGCCGACCGGACATCCGGTCGCGCAGCTCCATCGCGGCCTTGCGGCTGAAGGTGAGGACGAGGATCCGGTCGGGGTCGGTGCCGTCCGCGATCCGCCGGGCGACCGCCTCGACCAGGGTGGTGGTCTTGCCCGTGCCGGGCCCGGCCAGTACCAGCAGCGGCCCGTCGGCGTGTTCGACCACGGCACGCTGGTAGGCGTCCAGCACCGGTGGGTCGGGCTGGACGAGCGGGCTGCGCACGAGCCGGTAGGGGGAAGTCAACGACGGATCCTGGGGTCGAGCAGGGCGGGGCGGGCACGGCGGGGCGGGCCCTGCTCGGGCCCGCCCGCATCGAGCCTACGATCCTCCCCCGTCAATCCCGTCCGTGCGGGGAGTTCGGGGAAATCTCCCGGCCGTCCCAGCGGGCCCGCTCGAGGTCGACCCGGGGCGGGTCGGCGAGCTCGCGCAGCGGGGTTCCCTCATCGCCGTAGTGGGCCAGGGCGCGCTGCTCGTGCCCGGGCAGGAAGCGGCCGTCCGCGCGGATCACCCGCCACCAGGGCACCGAGCCGCCGTAGAGGGCCATCACCCGGCCGACCTGGCGGGGCCCGCCCTGGCCGAGGTACTCGGCGACGTCGCCGTAGGTCATCACCCTGCCGGGTGGAATCCGCTCGGTCAGGTCGAGCACCAGTTCGGCGAACGGCGGTAGGGCGTCCGGGAGGCCGTCGTCTGTTACGTCCGTCACCTGCGGCATTCTTCCTCACGGGGGCGCACCCTTGGTCCCGTACGAACGGGACGCCGCGCCCGATCCGCCCCCTGTCCAGCACGGGGGGCCGGGGCATGCCACCATCTTCGGGGCGGTGAGTGGTGATACGAGGACAAGACCAGATGACCGGGACGGCTGACGTGGGCGTGGACAAGGACTCCGACGAGTCCTCTGCCGCCGTGCCCCCGGCGCCCGGCGGCGGGACCGAAGGCCGACCCGAACCCGGGCCGACGCCGGAAGTCTCCCTGATCAAGGACCGGACGATCAAGACCCCCGCGCCCACCCGGGCCCCGGAACAGCCCGAACGGACCGCACCGCCGGAGGCCGCGGCCCCGAAGGCGGTCGTCCCGGGGCCGACGGCCCCCGAGCCGCCAGCCCCGGAACCGACGACCCAGGAACCGACGCCCCTGGAGCCGCCCGACCACCAGGAGCCGCTGGACGACGCCCCGCACCTGGACGTCGACGAGCCGCTGCTCGCCGCCCGCGCGCACCGCCCGTCCGACCTGATCCGCTTCCTGGCCGGCGTTTTCGGGATAGTCGCCGTCTTCGTGCTGGCCGGCATCGCCACCTCGACCACCACCGGCATCGAGCAGGACATCGCGACCAACGCGCCGCACTTCTCCGCGGTGCTCTCCACCATCACCGGCCTGGTCTCCAGCGTCGCGGTGCTCGCCGTACCGCTGGCCTTCGCCGTCGAACGGCTGATCAAACGCGACGGCCTGCGGGTCGCCGACGGCGTGCTCGCCTCGGTACTCGCCTACGGCGTCTCGCTCGGCATCGACTGGTGGGTGGCCGAGGGCGCCTCCGAACACATCCGCGACGCGCTGACCAGGCTGCCGCTGGACAGCAACGGCACCCTCACCGACCCGGTGCACGGCTACCTCGCCCCGGTGATCGCCTACATGACCGCCGTCGGCATGTCGAGCAGACCGCGCTGGCGGGTCGCCCTGTGGGTGGTGGTGGTCTTCAGCGGCGTCACCGAGCTCCTCGGCGGCTACACCACCCCGCTGTCGCTGATGCTCACCGTGCTGATCGGCTGGTCCGTCGCCTACGGCACGCTGTACGCGATCGGGTCCCCCAACATCCGGCCCACCGGCCAGCACCTGATGATCGGCCTGCGCAAGGTCGGCTTCACCCCGGACGGCGCCCACCGCGCCCCCGACGCCCCCGGCGGCACCCGCCGCTACTACGTCACCCAGCAGGGCGGCCCGCCCCTGGACGTCCACATCATCGACCGGGAGCAGCAGGCCTCCGGCTTCTTCTACCGGGCCTGGCGGCGGCTGCGGCTGCGCTCGGTCGCGGTGCGCCGCAGCCCGCAGTCGCTGCGGCAGGCGCTGGAGCAGGAGGCCCTGATCGCGTACGCGGCGGCCGCCTCGGGCGCCCACGCGCCGCAGCTGGTCGCCACCTCCGAGCTCGGCCCGGACGCCGCGATCCTGGTGTACGAGAACGTCGAGGGCCGGACCCTCGACGAGCTGGCCGACGACGAGGTCACCGACCCGGTGATGGCCTCGATCTGGCAGTCGGTGGCCGCGCTGCACGAGCGCCGGATCGCCCACCGCCGGCTGACCGGCGAGTCCCTGCTGGTGGTGGACGAGCGGAGCGGCTGCCTGGTCAACCTCTCCGGCGGCGACATCGCCGCCACCGACCTGACCCTGCGCATCGACGTCGCCCAGCTGCTCACCACCTTCGCGCTGCGGATCGGCCCGGAGCGGGCCGTCGCCACCGCCAACGCGGTGCTCGGCGCCGAGCGGGTCGCCCAGGCGCTGCCGCTGCTCCAGCCGGTCGGGATGAGCCGCTCCACCAGGGTGGATCTGGCGAAGCTCAGCAAGGAGCGCAAGGCCACCGCCCGGGCCAAGGCGCTGGAGCAGGTCGCGGCCGGCGAGCGCACCCAGCAGCAGGCCGAGGAGGACATCGCGGTGGCCGGCGAGGACCTGTTGAGCCGCATCCGCGGCCAGATCCTCCAGATCGCCCCCGAGGCGCCGATGGAGCCGGCCAAGCTGGAACGGCTGAAGCCGAAGACCCTGATCATGGTCATCGCGCTCACCTTCGCCGCCTACCTGGCCCTGACCACCATCAAGCCGGCCCAGCTCAAGCTCTCCCAGATGAACTGGGCCTGGGCCGCGGCCGCCCTGCTCGCGGCCGCCTTCAGCTACGTCGCCGCCGCGATGAGCCTGACCGGCTTCGTCCCCGAGCGGCTGCCGTTCCGGCGCACCGTCGCCGCCCAGCTGGCCGGCTCCTTCGTCAAGCTGGTCGCCCCCGCCGCGATCGGCGGCATCGCGCTCAACACCCGCTACCTGCAGAAGGCCGGCATCCGCTCCGGCCAGGCGGTCGCCTCGGTCGGCGCCTCCCAGCTGGCGGGCCTGGCCGGGCACCTGCTGCTGCTGTTCAGCTTCGGCCTGATCACCGGCAGCCAGACCAACGGCGACCTCTCCGCCTCCCGCGCGGTGATCATCGGCGTGCTGACCGCCGCCGTGCTCGCCCTGGTGGTGGCCGCCGTCGCACCGCTGCGCCGGTTCGTGCTGGGCCGGCTGCGCTCGCTGTTCTTCGGCGTGGTGCCGCGGATGCTCGACCTGATGCAGACGCCCAGCAAGCTGGTCACCGGCTTCGGCGGCATCCTGCTGCTGACCCTCTCCTTCACCGCCTGCCTGGACTTCTCGGTGCAGGCCTTCGGCGGCGACATCAGCTTCTCGGCCGTCGCGGTGGTCTTCCTGACCGCCAACGCGGCCGGTTCGGCGATCCCCACCCCGGGCGGCATCGGCCCGGTCGAGGTCGCCCTGATCGGCGCCCTGACCGTCGCGGACGTGTCCCCCGCGGTCGCCACCCCGGCGGTCTTCCTCTACCGGGCGCTCACCTTCTGGCTGCCGGTCCTGCCGGGCTGGATCGCCTACAACGTGCTGCAGCGCAGGAACGTGCTCTGACCCGTCGCCGGGGTGCCCGGCACACGACGGAGGGCCCCGCCGTGCGGCGGGGCCCTCCGTCGTGTGGGACCTGCTAGTAGACCGGCTTGTGCGGCTCGATCTGGTTCACCCAGCCGAGCACGCCGCCGCCCAGGTGGACGGCGTTGGCGAAGCCCGCGGCCTTCACCACGGCCAGCACCTCGGCCGAGCGCACGCCCGACTTGCAGTGCAGCACGATCTTCCGGTCCTGCGGCAGCTTCTCCAGCGCGTCGCCCATCAGGAACTCGTTCTTCGGGATCAGCACCGCGCCGGGGATGTTGACGATCTCGAACTCGCCCGGCTCGCGGACGTCGATGAGGTAGATGTCCTCCGCGTCGTCCTGCCACTGCTTCAGCTGGTGCGAGGTGACGGTCGAACCGGCGGCCGCGGCCTGCGCCTCCTCCGACACGACGCCGCAGAAGGCCTCGTAGTCGATCAGCTCGGTGACCGTCGGGTTCTCGCCGCAGACCGCGCAGTTCGGGTCCTTGCGGACCTTCACCTGGCGGTAGTTCATCTCCAGGGCGTCGTAGATCATCAGCCGGCCGACCAGCGGGTCGCCGATGCCGGCCAGCAGCTTGATCGCCTCGTTGACCTGGATCGAGCCGATGGACGCGCACAGCACGCCCAGCACGCCGCCCTCGGCGCAGGAGGGGACCATGCCCGGCGGCGGGGCCTCCGGGTACAGGCAGCGGTAGCAGGGGCCGTGCTCGGCCCAGAACACGCTGGCCTGGCCGTCGAAGCGGTAGATCGAGCCCCACACGTACGGCTTGCCGAGCAGCACCGCGGCGTCGTTCACCAGGTAGCGGGTGGCGAAGTTGTCGGTGCCGTCCACGATCAGGTCGTAGCCGGAGAAGATCTCCATGACGTTGGAGTTGTCGAGGCGCTCCTCGTGCAGCACCACGTCGACGTAGGGGTTGATCTCCTTGACCGAGTCGCGCGCCGACTCGGCCTTGGAACGGCCGACGTCCGACTGGCCGTGGATGATCTGCCGCTGCAGGTTCGACTCGTCCACCACGTCGAACTCGACGATGCCCAGCGTGCCGACACCGGCCGCGGCCAGGTACAGCAGCGCGGGCGAGCCCAGACCGCCGGCGCCGACGCACAGCACCTTGGCGTTCTTCAGCCGCTTCTGCCCGGCCATGCCCACGTCGGGGATGATCAGGTGGCGGGAGTACCGGCGGACCTCATCGACGGTGAGCTCGTCGGCCGGCTCGACCAGGGGTGGCAACGACACGGGGACTCCGATGGGTGTCTTGTTCGGGGTGGCCAGGGCCAGCCTCGGTGTGGGGTTGTTGCTCCGCCACTCGGGTGGCTGTCCAGACCAACAGTGTCACGTCCCCTCGGTATTCCGAGACAGCTCGTCCGATGGGCGAGACGGGCGGCGCCGGATCGTGGAATCGGCCGGGAGGCCCCCGGCAGGCGCCCCGGGCCCGGGTTTCCCGGGCCCGGGGCACCCCCGGGACACCCCCGGAACACCCTCAGACCCGGCAGGCCGTCTCCAGCCAGACGTCCCCCAGGGACTCCTCCAGCGGCACCTGCGTCCGCCATCCGAGACGGTCCCTGGCGGTGCGCACGTCCGCCTGCCGCCACGGCACCGGCTCGCCCGGCACCGCCCGGCCGTCCGGCCGCTGCCCCTCCGCCCGGTGCCCCGGCAGGTACGGGCCGGGCTGGTGGTGATGGCCGGGCAGGTGGTCGCCACCCGCCCCGACGGCCTGCGCGGGCAGCATGACCTGCCGGTTCTCCTCGACGATCGACCCCTCGAAGCCCGAGGCCCGGACCAGCAGCTGGGCCGCGTCCCGGGCCCGGACGGCGTGCCCGCTGCCGATGTTGATCACCCCGGTGGCGGCCGACACCGCGGCCGCCCGGACGGCCCGCGCGACGTCGCGCACGTCGACGAAATCCCGGTATCCGGACAGGTCCGGCATCCGCACCTGGTTCTCGTCCCGCTCCAGCGCCCGCCGCAGGCCCTCGGCCAGCCGACCGAACAGCGAGGCGGTCGGCGCCCCCGGCCCCACCACGTCGAACACCCGCAGCACCGCCGCGTCCAGCCCGGAGGCCAGCACCAGCTCCGTCCCGGCCAGCTTGGACACCCCGTACGGGCCGACCGGCCGCGGCTCGGCCGCCTCGGACACGGGCACCCCGCCGGGCACCGGCCCGTACTCGGCGGCCGAGCCGACGTGCACCAGCCGGGCCGGCTCCCGGCTGCGCCGGATCGCCTCGCAGACCGTCGCGACGGCCAGCGTGTTCGACCGGATCAGGGTGCGCGAGCTGCCGTAGGTGGCGCCCGCGCAGTTGATCACCACCTGCGGCGCGACCGCGTCCAGGAAGCGGGCCAGCGCGCCCGGGCTCCCGGTGGTCAGGTCGAAGCGGATGTCGGCCGAGTCGCGCCGGCCGAGCACCGTCACCTGCAACTCCTGGTCCATCAGCAGACGGTCGGTGACCCGGCGGCCGATGAAGCCGTCGGCGCCCAGCAGCAGCACCCTCATCGGGGGTGTCCTTCCACGAAGCGAGGTCGGGGACGACCTGGCGGACTGAAATCAACGAAGGGACGAAACACGGATCGGGGATCGGGCATCGGGGAGCGGGAGGCACGAGCCGGATCAGCGGTACGAGCCCGCCCGGCCCAGCACCGCCCAGGCGTACGCCAGCAGCACCGCCGCGACGGCGCCGCCGCCGAGCAGGAGGGCCGAGGGCAGCGGGCGGCCCGCGGCCAGCAGGCCCAGCGTCGCGGCGGGCCCGGCCAACGCCCCCACCGCCGCCGCGGCCGGCCGGTCGCAGCGCGCCAGCAGTGCGGGCAGCACCAGCAGCAGGCCCAGCACGCCCTGCGCCGCCCACGGCCCGGGGCCGGCCCGCTCGGCCGCCAGGTGCAGCAGCCCGCCGTCGTGGCCCGGTGCCGGAGTCGGCGCGACGACGGTCCGCACGGCCAGCGCGGCGAAGGTCAGCGCGGCGAGCACCGCCAGGTGCAGGGCGACCGCGACCGGCAGCACCGGCCGCATCCGGGACCGGAACTCGGCCAGCGTTCCCGCCGTGTCGAGGTGGCCCCGGCCGACCTGCCGGTACCAGCCGGCCGCCCGCTCGGCCGACCCGGCCGACACCGCCGCCGCCAGTACCAGCGCGACGGCCGACGGGCCGTCCCCGGCCGGTACGGCCAACGGGAGCAGCAGCAGCGCGGCCAGCCCCAGCCCGTGCCCGAGCGCGGCCGGGCGCCGGCGGGACCGGGCGGGCCACCGCGGCACCGGTGCCGGCCCGAGGGCGTCCGAGGGGCGCGGCGGCAGTGCGGACGACCGGCCGGGCCCGTCCTCCGGCGGCGCGGTCAGCACGGGCAGCAGCACCAGCGGTACGGCGGCGGTCAGCAGCACCGGCCAGCGGGCACCGAGCGCGGCCACGCCCGCGCAGGGCAGCGCGGCCAGCGCGGCGGCGGTCAGCGCCGCCCGGGCCCCGACCCCGCGCCGCCGCGGCCGGGCCGGCCCGGGCTCCGACGGGAGTCGGGGCACCCGGGCGTACAGCTCCTCGGCGAGCGAGAACACGTCGGCGTGCCGGCAACGGGCGGCGGCGTCCGGGCCGAACCCGGCCTCCTCCAGCCCGGCGGCGATCTCCAACGGATCGACCGCGCGTTCGCACAGCTCCCGGTGCTCCGCCATCACCTCGCGCACCGGGTCCGCGCTGCCGCCGAGCACCGCACGGCCGGACATCAGACGGCCTCCGCGAGCGCGGCGGGCTCCGACCCGGCCGCCACCCGGGCGTCGGTGTCCCCGCCGCCCCCTGCGGGGGCTCCCCGGCCGTCCGCGAGCCAGTACTCGGCGGGCCGGGCGAACGGACGCGGCGTCGAACCGCCCTCGCCGCCGCCCCCGCCGCCGGGGAAGGCCGGGTACTGCGAGACCAGCTCCAGGTATATCTCCCGGAAGGCGCCGATCACCGGCTCGACGGCGAAGCGTTCCTGCGCCCGCAGCCGCCCGGCCAGCCCGAGCCGGGCCCGCCGCTCCTCGTCGCGCAGCAGCGCCAGGCAGGCGCCGGCCAGGGCGCGCGGGTCGCGGGCGGGCACCAGCAGCCCGGCGGGCCCGACCACCTCGCGGGCCACCCCGACATCGGTGGACACCACCGCCCGGCCGCTGAGCAAGGCGTCCGCCAGCAGCCGGGGCGCGCGCTGGGACAGCGCCGAGAACACGACCGCCGTACCGGCCTCCCACACCTCGGCGAGCGTCCCCGGCCGTCCGGCGAAGTCCACCGCGGCGGCCACCCCCAGCCCTTCGGCCACCGCCGCGCAGTGCGCCCGGTAGCCGGGCGCCGTCTCCTCGCCGTACAGCACCAGCCGGGCACCGGGCAGCTCGGCGCGGACCCGGGCGAAGGCGTGCAGCGCCAGCTCCGGGTCCCGGCCGGGCTCCAGCGCGCCCGCCCACACCAGGGTCGGCGCGGTCGGCTCCGGCCCGGCCGCCGGTCGGTCCACCGCCGGCATCCCCTCGTACACCACCCGGGTGCGGGCCGGGTCGGCGCCGCAGCGGCGCTGCCACTGCCGGTCGTGGGCGCTGCCCGGGGTCAGTACGGCCGCCTGCCGGTAGGTCTCCCCGGTGAGCGCCCGGAAGAAGGACAGCAGCAGCACCCGCACCGGCCACCGGTACGGCGCCTCGCGGTAGCCGAGGTACTGCTCGCGCAGGTGCAGGCCGTGCTCGGTGACCACGAACGGCACCCCGTGCAGGTGCCGGGCCACCAGGGCGGGCAGCGCGGCGAGCCCGCCGCCGACCACGTGGCACAGGTCGGCCGTGCCGAGGCCGCCGGGGCCGGTGCCGTACCAGGGCGCGGACAGCGGCCGCAGGCACTGCTCCAGCAGGTCGGCCGCGACCAGCACGTCGCGCACCAGCGGCTGCCCGGCCGAGGTGTCCGCGCCGGGCAGCCGCCAGGTCCGCTCCAGGATCCGGCGGGCGGGCGCGGAGGCCAGGAAGGCGGGCAGCGCGCCGTCCTCGGCCGCGAGCGCCGCCAGCCGGTACAGCCCGGGGCCGAAGCCGGCCCGCTCCCCCGGGAGCACCAGCGCCCGCACCAGCTGCTCGTACGCTGCGGAGTATCTGCGTCTGCGCAGCGCGCCGGGCGCCCGCCCGGCCGGCCGGCGCCCCCACAGGGCCAGCTCGCGGACGTCGCGCCAGGCGGGCGAGAGCCGCTCGACGGCACCCGGGCCGTCCGGGCCCGTCAGCAGGTACAGCTCGAACTCGTGCTCCGGCAGGCCCTCGGCCAGTCGGTCGCACCAGCCTCCGGTGCCACGCTGGGGATGCGGGCGGGCACCCTCGGTGAGCAGGGCAATGCGCACGGGAGACCTCCAGGACAGAGCGGTTCGCGGACGGATCACGGACGGATCGACGGACGGCCGAGCGGCCCGAGCGGTGGCCGGGGGCGCCCCCGCGCGGCGGCGGGGACGGCCGGGGCCGGGGAGTCGGTCGGCCGGGCGGCGCCGCGGCGCCCCGTGCGACGGCCCGGCGGCACGGCCGCGGCCGTGCCGCGTTCCGTTCCCCGGGCGCCCGCCCGCTCCGGCGGCCGGACCCGACCGCCGGGACCCCTGGCCGCGGTCGCCCTCCGGTTTCTCCGGCGGCCGCGACTCCCCCACACCTGTTCGGTCCGACAGCAGAAAGGTAGGACCGGCCCCGGGGAATCCATCGGTCACATGCGTGGCTGCCACCTGAACGAGTGAAAGGCCGTGACCTCGGCCCGGACCGGGCCGTTACCGGGCGGTACGCGCGCCCGCCCGCGACGCCCGCGTCCGGCGGGCCCGCCCGCTCAGCCGGCGGTCGGCGCGATCAGCTCCCGTACGGCGCGGGCGACCTCGTCCGGGTGCTCCATCATCGCCACGTGCCCCGACTCCGGCAGCACCAGCAGCCGGGCGTCCGCGAAGGCCGCGCAGGCGCGGCGGGCCGAGCGGTAGGAGACCAGCTTGTCGCGCAGCCCGTACACCAGCAGCACCGGCGCCGTCACCTGTTCGGCCTGCCGCCACAGCGCCTGGTCGCCGCGCTCGGTGTACGCCGAGACGATGCCGCGGGCCGAGCCGATCAGCGCCTGCATCGCGTGCGGCACCTCCAGCCGGCGCCGGTACTCGGCGACCGCCTCGGCCCGGGCGGCCGGGCTCAGGCTGCCCGGGTCGCCGTAGACCAGCCGCAGCAGGTCCTCGGTGGCCGCCTCGACGTCGCGCCCGTTCGCGGCCAGCCGGCGCAGCACGGCGGGCACCCCGGGGACCGCGAGCAGACCGGTCGACCAGGCGGAGCGCTGCGGGGGCAGCTCGGGCAGCGCGGGCGAGACCAGGGTGAGGCTGCGCACCAGGTCCGGGCGGAGGGCGGCGAGCCGGACGGCGACCGCGCCGCCGAGGGAGTTGCCGAACAGGTGGACCGGGCCGCGGTCGGCGGCCTCCAGGTAGCCGATCACCGCGCGGACGTGGCCGGAGACGGTGAGGTTGCCGTCGGTCGGCGGGTGGGAGCGGCCGAAGCCGGGCAGGTCCACGGCCTCGCCGTCGACCAGTCCGGAGAGCCGGTCCATCAGGGCCGTCCAGTTGGCGGCCGAGCCGCCGAGCCCGTGCACGAAGAGGCCCGGCTCGCGTGCGTCGGCGGCACCGTCGTCGACGGCCCGGTGCACCGCGAGCACCGCGCCGGGGACCTCGACCGTACGTACCTGCTGCTCAGCGCTGCTCATGGTGGACGATGGTAGTGAGCCCGGGCCCGGAGCACCCGGGGTGGTCCGGCCGTCCCTTCCCTTCGTCACACCACTGCCGAGGCCGAGGTCAGCGCCGTATTGTGGGCTCCTGACAACCAGCCGACCGTCTTTTATCGCCTTCGCCGAACGCGGGCGCGGTTACCGAAAAGTAGAATCGGCCATCTTGCCAGCCCCGAACAGACCCGAAGTGAGGAGCGCCGTGACGGCCATCCAGGAGGCGCAGGAGCGCCCGCGCGGTGCCCGCCTGCCGCGAAGCGCCCGCCGTGAACAACTGCTCGGTGCCGCCCAGGAGGTGTTCGTCGCGCAGGGCTACCACGCGGCCGCCATGGACGACATCGCCGACCGCGCCGGGGTCAGCAAGCCGGTGCTGTACCAGCACTTCCCCGGGAAGCTGGAGCTCTACCTGGCGCTGCTGGACAAGCACTGCGACGCCCTGGTCGAGTCGACCCGCGAGGCGTTGTCGACGACCACCGACAACAAGCAGCGCGTGGCCAACACCATGGAGGCGTACTTCAACTACGTCTCCAGCGAGTCGGGTGCCTTCCGCCTGGTCTTCGAGTCGGACCTGACCAACGAGCCGGCCGTGCGCGAGCGGGTCGAGCGGGCCTCCGAGGCGAGCGCGACGCTGGTCAGCAAGGTGATCCAGGAGGACACCGACCTGCCCGAGGCGGAGTCCAAGCTGCTTGCCGCCGGTGTCTGCGGCCTGGCCCAGATCACCGCCCGGTACTGGCTCTCGCAGGGTCTGGAGATCCCGCGCGACGAGGCGGTGCGGCTGGTCGCCAGCCTGTCCTGGCGCGGCCTGAAGGGCTTCCCGATGCACCCGAGCGACCAGCCCGGCGAGGCTGCCCACCAGGGGTGATCCGCCGACCTTCGCCTGGGCGCTGATCCGGTGCTCTATGGTGAAGCCGTACGGCGCGGTCGCCGCGAACGCTTGTTCCAGGCGGTCCGGTGTCCGCGCGTGGAGGCTGCAACCCCGGAGGGACGGAAGCCGTGGAGGTCAAGATCGGCGTGCAGAACGCGCCGCGCGAGATCGTGATCGAGAGCTCGCAGACTGCCGATGAGGTCCAGAGCGCGGTCGCGAAGGCGCTGGAGGGCTCGGAGAAGCTCCTCACGCTGACCGACGAGCACGGCCGTCGCGTCATCGTCCCGGCCGAGCGCCTGGCGTACGTGGAGATCGGCGAGCAGGCCGTCCGCAAGGTCGGCTTCGGCACCCTCTGAGGCGCCGCCCGAGCAGTCGTTACCCGGTGCCCCGTTCCCGCGAGGGAGCGGGGCACCGTTGCGTGTACGGCCGGGAGGGGCGGGGTACGGCGACTGGTGCGGCAACGGTGCCGCACGCCCGTCCCCCCGGGAGGCAGCCTTGCTGGTCGAGTCGCTCGCGTTCGCCCTCGTCGGCCTGGTCACGGGTGGCGCCGCGCTGCTGGCCCTGCCCGCGTACTTCCGGGCTCCGCGCGCGCTGACGCTCGGCACCGCACTGGCGGCGGCACTGGTCGGCGGGGTGGTGGCGCACTTCTGCCTGGACGGGCGCTACCCGGCGGCGTCGGTGGCGGCCGCCGCACTGGCCTCGGCCGTCCTCACCTCGCTGCTGGCCCGGCCGGACCTCGTCGCCGGGCGGGCGCCGGCGCACCGCCGGCGCCCGCACCGGACCGGCGCCCACCGCGCGCCGCGGCGGCACCGGCCCGCGTAGCCGGTCTGTCAGCTGGCCAGGCCCAGGGCGGCCATCCGCTTGGTGTGCGCCTCGGTGATCCGGTTGAACATCTTGCCGACCTCGACCAGGTCGAAGCCCTGCACGCGGACGCCGCCGACCAGCAGGTTGGACAGCGCGTCACGCTCGGCGACCACCCGCTGGGCCTGGCTGAGCGCCTCGCCCATCAGCCGCCGGCCCCACAGCGCGAGTCGGCCGCCGGCCCGCGGGTCGGCCTCGATCGCCTCCCGCACCTTGTCGACGGCGAACTGGGCGTGGCCGGTGTCGGACATGACGCCGAGCACCAGATCGCGGGTGTCGTCGTCCAGCCGGACGGCCACCTCGCGGTAGAAGTCGGTCGCGATGGCGTCTCCGACGTAGGCCTTGACCAGGCCCTCCAGCCAGTCCGAGGGCGCCGTCATCCGGTGGAACAGCTCCAGCGGCTCGACGAACGGGCGCATCGCCTCCTGCGGGTCGGCGCCGATCTCGGCGAGCCGGTCGTGCAGGCGCTGGTAGTGCTGGAACTCGGCGGAGGCCATCCGGGCCAGGGCCGCCTTGTCGGCGAGGTCCGGCGCCAGCTTGGCGTCCTCGGCGAGCCGCTCGAAGGCGCTCAGCTCGCCGTACGCGAGCGCGCCGAGCAGATCCAGCACCGCCGCCCGGTAGCCGGGGTCGGCCGAGCACGCGGCCCAGTCGCCGATCGAGCCGGCCGCGGCGTCCTGCGTCTCACCATGGGTCTCCATGACCTGTCACCTTAAGGCCTGTGCCCGGGCTCCCGCCTGCGTGGCGACGCCGGGTGACCGGCCGGATCGTGGGATCGCGCGGCGGTCGGCGGGGGCAATGTCACACGCGTCACGTGTTCGAGTCGTCGCCTGACTGTATGGTGGTACGGAGCCCCGTCGTGCTTGCACGGTGTCACCGCCGTCTCGGTAACCCGCGCAAGCCCGCTCCGAAGCGTCACCGTCCAGCCGGACGTGTTCGCACCGGAGGCACGGGTACTCACGTACGCGGATGCCCGGTCGGAGAGCCGATCGGCTCCGACCATGGCTTGGACTTCAAGCCTTGGCACCGCATCAGTGGCCGAGCGAGGGCCGCCGAGACCACGCCCCCTGGCGGAGGTCCCGCGCAGGTCCCTCACGGGAACCCTCCCCGACGCCGCCGGCGACGCGCCCCGCACCAGGGCAGCGCGCACCGGCGCGCCGCAGGGACCGGCGCGGTTGTGCGTCCGCGCAGCTGTAATCGGGGCCGCACAGGCCCGTACACAGCCGCGCGGCTGCCCGCCCGCCGCTCGCTCTCGGCCCCTCCACACGGAAGAGGCAGCACCCTGTCCACCACCGCTGAACCCATCAAGACGACGTTCCGGGACCTGGGGATCCTCCCGGAGACCGCCGAGGCGCTCGAAGCCGTCGGCATCGTCCACCCCTTCCCCATCCAGGAGATGACCCTCCCGGTCGCGCTGACCGGCCACGACGTCATCGGCCAGGCCAAGACCGGCACCGGCAAGACCCTCGGCTTCGGCCTCCCGCTGATCGAGCGGGTCGTCGTGCGCGCCGACCTGGACGCCGGCCGGGCCACCGAGGAGCAGCTCTCGGAGTTCCCGCAGGCGCTGATCGTCGTCCCGACCCGCGAGCTCTGCACCCAGGTCACCAACGACCTGCAGACCGCCGGCAAGGTCCGCGACGTGCGCGTCCTCGCCGTCTACGGCGGCCGGGCGTACGAGCCGCAGGTCGAGGCGCTCGCCAAGGGCGTCGACATCGTGGTCGGCACCCCGGGCCGACTGCTCGACCTGGCCGGCCAGAAGAAGCTGAACCTGTCCAAGGTCCGCTCGCTGGTCCTGGACGAGGCCGACGAGATGCTCGACCTCGGCTTCCTGCCGGACGTCGAGAAGATCATCACCATGCTGCCGGCCAAGCGGCAGACCCTGCTGTTCTCGGCCACCATGCCGGGCCAGGTCATCAGCCTCGCCCGCCGGTACATGAGCCAGCCGACCCACATCCGGGCCACCGCACCGGACGACACCGGCACCACCGTCGCCAACATCGAGCAGCACATCTTCCGTGCGCACTCGCTCGACAAGGTCGAGATGGTCTCGCGCATCCTGCAGGCCGACGGCCGCGGGCTGGCGATGATCTTCTGCCGCACCAAGCGCACCGCCGCCGACGTCTCCGACCAGCTGACCCAGCGCGGCTTCGCGGCCGGCGCGGTCCACGGCGACCTCGGCCAGGGCGCCCGCGAGCAGGCGCTGCGGGCCTTCCGCAACGGCAAGGTGGACGTCCTGGTCTGCACCGACGTCGCCGCCCGCGGCATCGACGTCGAGGGCGTCACGCACGTCGTCAACTACCAGTGCCCCGAGGACGAGAAGACCTACCTGCACCGGATCGGCCGCACCGGCCGGGCCGGCGCCTCCGGCACCGCCGTCACCCTGGTCGACTGGGACGACATCCCGCGCTGGCAGCTGATCAACAAGGCGCTGGACCTGCCGTTCAACGACCCGGAGGAGACCTACTCCACCTCGCCGCACCTGTACGAGCTGCTGAAGATCGCGCCGGGCACCAAGGGTGTCCTGCCGCGCTCGGAGCGGACCCGGGCGGGGCTCAACGCGGAGGAGGTCGAGGACCTCGGCGAGACCGGCGGACGCGGCGCCCGTTCCGGCCGTTCGGGCCGCGGTCGCGGCGCGCAGGGCGGCCAGGGCGGCCCGGGCCGTCCGGCCGCCGCCCCGGCCGAGACCGAGGAGCAGAAGCCGCGCCGCACCCGTGAGCGCCGCCGCACCCGTCGGGGCTCGGCGCTCGGCGCCGAGGGCGAGGCCGTCGCCACCGTGACCGAGGCCGCCGTGGCGGCCCCGGCCGTCGAGGGCGCCGAGGGCGAGGCCGCTCCGCGCCGTCGCCGTCGCCGCTCGCGCGGCGCCGCCGCCGGTGAGGCCGTGGCCGCGGTGGAGGCGACCGTGGTGGAGGCGGCTCCGGCCGTCGAGGCCGCTCCGACCGTCGAGGCTCCCGCGGCGGAGAAGCCGGCCGCCCGCACCCGGACTCGGGCGCGCAAGCCGAAGGCGGAGGCGGTCGAGGCCGCTCCGGCCGTCGAGGCCGTCGTCGTCACCGAGGCTGCCGTCGCCGAGGCGGTCGTCGCCGAGGCCCCGGCCGAGAAGAAGAAGCCTGCGACCCGGACCCGCAAGCCGAAGGCCGCAGCCGTCGAGGCGGTCGAGGCGGTCGACGCCGAGGCTCCGGCCGAGGAGAAGAAGCCCGCCACCCGGACCCGCACGCGCAAGCCGAAGGCGGAGGCCGTGGAGGCCGTCGCCGAGGCGGTCACCACCGAGGCCCCGGCCGAGGAGAAGCCCGCCACCCGCACCCGGAGCCGTGCCCGCAAGGCCGCGGCCACCGCCGAGACCGCCCCCGCGGCCTCGGCCGCCGAGGCCGAGGCGGCCGAGGTCCCGGCCCCGCGCAAGCGCACCCGCGCCCGCAAGGCCACCGCGGCCGTCGAGGCGACCCCGGAGAGCTGATCCCGGCGCATCCCCGAGGGGGCGAGCCAGGCCACCCGGCCCGGCCCGCCCCCTCGGGCGTTCCCGGGCCCGGCCGCACCGGCGACAACGGGCCCTCCTCCGTCCGCGGCCCCGACCGACACCGGGCGGGGGCACGGCACGCCCTAAGCTCGGGGTCGTCGGGAAGTCGCAGGCAGGAGAGCAGGGAGACCACGCCATGAGCACGCCGCCGTTCCTGAGGTTGCCCCGGTGTGCACGGGCCGAGCGGGTGGTGACCGGACGCGGCGAGTTCGCGGCGCTGCGCGCGGAGCCGGACGGGGCGGTGCTGGGCTCGGCGCTGCTGGTGCCGGGGTTCACCGGCAGCAAGGAGGACTTCATCGGGCTGCTCGAACCGCTCGCGGCGGCCGGGTACCGGGTGACGGCCGTGGACCAACGCGGGCAGAACGAGACCGGCGGCCCGGACGACCCGGAGGCGTACGCCGTCGGTGAGCTGGGCGCGGACGTGCGGGCGCTCACCGAGGTGCTGGCGGCGGACGGCGGGCCGCTGCACCTGCTGGGGCACTCCTTCGGCGGCCAGGTGGTGCGGGAGGCGGTGCTCGCCGCCGCCGCGCAAGGCCCGCTGCCGTGGCGGTCGTTGACCCTGATGTCCACCGGGCCGGGCGCGATCGACCCGGCCGAGGCGGCCCGCACCAAGCTGCTGCTGGACGCGCTGCAGGTGATGGGCCTGGAGGAGATCTGGCAGGTCATGCGACAGATGGAGGCGGACAGCGGGCAGCCGCAGCCGTGCCTCGACCCCGCCGTCGCGGAGTTCCTGCACCGCCGCTGGCTGGCCAACGTGCCGCGGGCGCTGTCCGTCACCGGCGGCCACCTGATCGCCGCGCCGGACCGGGTGGGCGAGCTGGCCGCCGCCACTGCCGGGCTGCCGGTGCTGGTGCTGTCCGGTGTGCGGGACTACGCCTGGCCGGTCCCGGAGCAGACCGGGATGGCCGAGCGCCTGGGCGCCCGGCGGGTGGTGGTCGCGGACGCGGGCCACTCCCCCAACGCCGAGCAGCCGGCCGCGACCGCCGAGGCGCTGGCCGCGTTCTGGGCCTGACCGCGTTCCGGGCCTGACCGGCCGCCGTCATGTCACCACCCCCCAGAAGTGGTCTCTACCACTTCTGGAACTTCGACCGGCTTCAACGCAGGACAAAATTCGTTAGTTACGGTAATCTTTGATTCTGTCCGGGAATCATCGTCGGCGTCGACGCCGATGCGTACCACCCGAAACCTGGACTTCACGGACGGGCAACGGCCCGGTAGCACCACCACGACACCGTGGTTCACGAGGCACTGGACGCACCAGGCAAGCAGGGGGAGCCCTTGCCGCAGCAGACCGCCGCACGCACGACGCGCCCGGTCCGGCCCGTTCGCCGGACCCGCAGGACCCCGAAAGGGCTGATACCGACTCAGCCGCGATCGCCCCGCCCGACGGGGCAAGGAAAGGAGACGCCCATGACGAAGACCATGCGCTTCGAGATCGTCCGACTGGACGACGCCAACGGCTCCGCCACCGACCGTCTGATCGCCGACGCCGCGACCGTCCGCGAGCACGTCCAGGCCGCCGCCCGCACCGGCGAACGCCTGCTCATCCGGCCGTGCCCGACCGTCTGACCCCGCGCGGCGCCTCCGACCGGGAGGCCTCACCCGCCGCAGACGAGCCGGGGGCGTCCGATCCGGACGTCCCGATACCGGACTGACGCCCCGTCATCACGATCCCCGATGACGGGGCGTCAGTGTGTCCGGGGTCGCGCCCCGACGTTTGCCGCCGCCCGTCACGGGACATCCCCCAACGGGAACCACCCCGCGCCGCGCCCACCCCGCGCCGGCCGGGCGTCCGCCACCGACAGGTGCCGCCGAGCCCTCCGTACGGGTGATCGTCCTTGACGCGGCGGTCCGGAGGGAGGAGCGTTGTCGGCTATGAGGGGCGAGCCAAGCTGCCCGAGGTGCGCCGGTCGGGTCCGCGCCCCCGGTCTGTTCTCAGACACCTGGCAGTGCGATCGGCACGGAGCGGTGCACCCGATGCAGCCCGTGCTGCCCCCGAGCGTCGAGGCCCTGGGCGTCGCCGTCGCCCGCTCACAGGTCCCCGTCTGGATGCCCTGGCCGCTCCCGGTCGGCTGGCTCTACACCGGCATCGCCCACGTCGGCGACGACGTCTCGGGCGCCCGCGCCACCGCCGTCGCCTGCTCCGGCCCGGCACCGCTCGGCGGCTTCGGCGAACTGGTGCTGGTCGCCGAGGAACTGGGCGTCGGACTCGGCGCCCGCTACGCCGGACTCCCGGGGCCCGACCCGGGCGACTCCGTCGGCCTCTACAAGCCCGCCGACGCCAAGCTGATGGCCGCCGGCCGGCCCACCCCGATGTTCCACGTCCCGGACGCCCCGGCCGACCGCGCGGTCTTCGTCGGCGAGGCGCGCGGACTCTGGCTCTGGGCGATCGCCTGGCCCGAGCAGTCCGCCCTGGTGATGTACGACGAACTGGTGCTCACCGACCTGCGCGACGCCGGCGCCGAGCTGGACCTGCTCCCCTGCGGAGCGCTCTCCCCGCGACTGCTCGGCTGACCCCGCCCGGGGCCCGCCCGATCCTCGTCCGCACGGCCCGTCCCTCGCCCGGACGGCCTATCCTGGTCGGCACCCACGAGCCTCCAGGAGCCCGACCCGTGCGCATCGACCTGCACGCCCACAGCAACGCCTCCGACGGCACCGACAGTCCGGCCGAGCTGGTCGCGGCGGCCGTCGCCGCGGGCCTCGACGTCGTGGCGCTCACCGACCACGACACCGTGGCCGGCCACGCCGAGGCGGCCGGGGCGGTGCACGCGCTGCCCGACGGCGCCCGGCTGACCGTCGTGCCCGGCGCGGAGCTGTCCTGCGTCGTGGACGGCATCAGCATGCACCTGCTGGCGTACCTGTTCGACCCCGAGGAGCCCGAGTTCGCGCGCGAGCGGGAGCTGGTGCGCACCGACCGGTTCCGGCGCGGGCGGGCGGTCGTCGAACGCTGCCGGGAGCTCGGCGCGGACATCAGTTGGGAGCAGGTGCAGCGGATCGCGGGCACCGGCTCGGTCGGTCGGCCGCACATCGCCAGCGCACTGGTCGAGGCGGGCGTGGTGGCCACCGTCTCGGACGCCTTCACCCCCGCGTGGCTGGCCAACAGCGGGCGGGCGGACGTCCGCAAGCACGAGACCGACCCGCGGGAGGCGGTCCGGCTGGTCCGGGCGGCCGGCGGGGTGCCGGTGTTCGCCCACCCGGGCGCGGTCAAGCGCGGCCGGACCGTCCCGGACGCGGTGATCGCCGACCTCGCGGCGGCCGGGCTGGCCGCGCTGGAGGTCGACCACACCGACCACGACGAGGAGACCAGGGCCCGGCTGCGCGGCCTGGCCGGCGAGCTCGGCCTGCTGGTCACCGGCTCCAGCGACTACCACGGCACCCGCAAGACCGTCCGGCTCGGCGAGCACACCACCGACCCCGCCGTCTACGAGGCGCTGCTGGCACAGGCCACCGGCGCGAAGCCGATCGAGCGCTGAGGGTACGGGCTGTCGCGCTCCGGCACGCGGGGCGCGGCCGGGGCGTACGGGCGCGGCCCGCACGCCCTGCCCGGGTCCGTGCGTGCCCTGACCGCGCGGCGCCTGAACAGTCGTCAGCGGCCTTCAGCGGGCATCGGAGACCGCCGACCGGGCGAACCGGCCGGGCCGCGGAGCGGGCCGTCAGTCCAGCCGGACGCCGCGGCGCTCCGGATCGCGCAGGTCGGTGCCCTGGTTCAGCCAGCGCTCCTGGAGCGCGGCCGCGCCGTGCACCCGCTTCCAGCCCGCCTCGTTGGGCGTCATCGGCAGCAGCGGCAGGAAGCGGACCGGCTCGGCCGGCTCGGCCAGCTCCAGGTCCTCGACCAGGCCGCCCGGCTCGGCGGCCAGCACCGAGGTGAAGGGCGCGCCCTCCCAGAGCGGGGCACCGAGGTCCAACGAGCCGCCCGGGGCCACCACCAGGCCCTCGACCTGCGGCGTGGCGGCGAAGGTGGCCAGGCTGCGCAGAACGCCGTCACGTCCGCCGCGGACGGTCAGCACCAGTTCGGCGCGCGGGCCGCGCACCTGGTCGGCGACCATCGCGGTCGGGTCGGCCATCGGCGCGGCCGACATCCCGAGCGTCGCGTACCGCACCAGGCCCTCGGCGTCGGGGCCGAAGCGCAGCACCTCGATCCGGTCGGTGCCGAGGAAGGTGACCGCGGCCCGGCCGCCCGGCTCGCCGAAGGTGGAGATCAGCCGGGCCTCGACGGCGGCCAGCACCGCCTCCCGGGAGAGCTCCGGGGAGCTGCCGCCGTGGGGATCGCCGAAGAGCGGGAAGTCGTGGGCCATGCCGGTGAGCGTAACCCGGTGGGGCGCGCGGGCCGCGTGCGGGCGGCCCGGTGGACCGGCCCGTCAAGGACCCGTAAAGCCTTGGGGAACCCCCGGGCGCCGATGGCCGGTCAGATGTTAGGGTGAGCGACTGGCCACCGGGATCCTTCCGTCCCGGGGCGGCGGCGCGAAGGAGGTGGTTGCGGTGGATACCGGCCGACCATGCAGTACCGGCAGCTCTGCCCGGCCCCGACTTCCCCGTACCCCTCACCCCGCAGGCCCAATCGGCTGAATCAGCCGCAGTAGCCCCGGGCGCAGGACAGCGGCGGACGGACCGGCCGGGAGAGCACCTTCATCCCCCCTCACACCGGTGTTCTTCGCCGTCGTACCGCGGCCGAACGTTTCTTCTTCCGCGCCGCCTTGCGACGGCTCCCTGCCCCTGGGAGCCTGCCATGTCGATGATCAACAGCCTGCGTGCCGCCGTCCGCACCAACCGCCGCCGGGTCGCGGCCGGGGTGTACGACGTCCTGCCCGAGGACGCCGCTTCGGCGGTCGTGGACTGCGCGGTCTACCAGCACGGCAAGCGCAAGGGCGAGACCTGCAGCCCGCGTGAGGCCGCCCGCCGGGTCAAGGCCGAGCAGCAACTCCAGGACGGCGCGGGCTCGTTCAGCTGGATCGGACTGCACGAGCCGACCGAGGCGGAGTTCGAGGGGATCGCCCAGCGCTTCGGCCTGCACCCGCTCGCGGTCGAGGACGCGGTGCACGCGCACCAGCGGCCCAAGGTCGAGCGCTACGACGACGTCCTGTTCGCCGTCTTCAAGACCATCCGCTACGTCGAGCACGACCAGCTCACGCCGACCAGCGAGGTGGTGGACACCGGCGAGCTGATGGTGTTCGCCGGACGGGACTTCGTGATCACCGTCCGGCACGGCGGCCACGGCTCGCTGCAGGAACTGCGCCACCGCCTGGAGGCCGACGCGGACGAGGCCGGGCTGCTCGCCAAGGGCCCCGCGGCGGTGCTGCACGCGATCGCCGACCACGTCGTGGACAACTACCTGCTGGTCGCCGAGCGGCTGCAGAACGACGTGGACGAGATCGAGTACGGCGTGTTCTCGGCCAAGGGCGGCCGCAGCGCCGACGTCGGCCGGGTCTACCAACTCAAGCGCGAGGTCCTGGAGTTCAAGCGCGCCGTGGTGCCGCTGCTGCGCCCGATGCAGCAGCTGTCCGAGCCGCTGCAGCGCCTGGTGGACCCGGACATCCAGAAGTACTTCCGGGACGTCGCCGACCACCTGGCCCGGGTCGCCGAGCAGGTGCACGGCTTCGACGAGCTGCTCAACTCGCTGCTGCAGGCCAACCTGGCACAGGTCTCGGTGGCGCAGAACGAGGACATGCGCAAGATCACCGCGTGGGCGGCGATCTTCGCCGTACCCACCATGATCACCGGCGTGTACGGCATGAACTTCGACTACATGCCCGAGCTGCACCACGAGTACGGCTACCCGATGGTGCTCGGCGCGATCGCGCTGATCTGCGTCGGGATGTACCGGGGCTTCCGCCGCAACGGCTGGCTCTGACCGCGGCGCCGGTCAGCGCCGCCCGCCGCGGGCGACCAGGACCAGCCCGAGCAGGATCAGCACCACCGCCGGGTAGGCGGCCGCCGGGGGCCACTGGCCCAGCCAGAGCGCGGCGATCAGCGTCGCCCCCGGGGTCTCCAGCAGGATCGCGGTGGAGGTGATCGACGGGCCGAGGTTGCGCACCACGCGGTTGCTCAGCGAGTGCCCGAGCAGCTGGGCGGCGGCCATCAGCAGCACGATCTGCCACCACACCCCGGCCGGCCACCCGGCCAGCGGCGTCCCGGCGACCAGGCAGATGCCGAGCAGGACCACCGCCGTGGTGGCGTAGCAGACCAGGGTGTACGCGGTGGTGCTGACGGTCTTGCGGACCTCGGCGCCCAGCAGCATGTACCCCGCCGCGGCCAGGCCGGCGGCGAGGGCGAGCGCGTCGCCGAGCAGCGCGCGCGGGGAGAGCGAGAGGTCGACCCCGGTGAGCACCAGCACGCCGGCGAAGGCCACGACCGTGCCGAACCACACCATCCGGGGCGCCCGGACGCCCATCAGCCGCATCAGCAGGATGGTCCACAGCGGGGTGGTCGTGACCAGGGCGGTGGCGGAGGCCACCGAGGTCATCCGCAGGCTGGGCATCCACAGCGCGAAGTGCACGGCGAGCAGCGCCCCGGCCGCGACCGCGAGCAGCAGCGCCCGTCGGCCGATCCCGCGCAGCTCGGCGCGGTGGCGCAGCAGCGCGTACGGGCCGAGGACCCCGACCGACATGACGTTGCGCCAGAAGGCGATCGCCAGCGCGGGCGCGGCGGTGGCGCTGATCAGCGGACCGGACAGCGAGATGCCGCCGATCGAGACGGCGAGCAGCAGCAGGTCGAGGGTGGGGAGCGGATGCGTCGGCCGCGGGTCGGCGGTGGGTGTGGCGGCGGGGGCGGTCGCGGGCCGGGCGGCGGGCACGGCGCTCCTCTGCTGGTCGCGGTGGTGGGGCGCTCATACGGTAAGGCCCGTGGGGTCGCAATGGAACTGTCGCCCGGAGGCTGAGACGTCCCGTGGACGGCAATGGACCGGAAACCCGTACGCTGTCGGCCATGGACCGTACGCCCGCCGCCGTGACCGCCGACGCCCTCCTCGAACAGGCACTGCTGGAGGAGGCCGCGAAGAAGTCCGGACTGCTCTGGGTGCGCGCGGACGGGCAGGAGCAGGCCCGGCCGCTGTGGCACGCCTGGCACGACGGCGCGGTCGTGGTGGTCGGCGAGGGCGGCGAGCAGCCGCTGCACGGCCTGGCCCCCGGCACCGGCGCCACGGTCACGGTCCGCAGCAAAGACAAGGGCGGCCGGCTGACCGGCTGGCACGCCCGGGTGGTCGAACTCGCGCCGGGCAGCCCGCAGTGGCTGGGCGCGGTCGAGGAACTCAAGGGCAAGCGGCTGAACGCGCCCGACACCGACGCCATCACCGAACGCTGGGCCCGCGAGTGCCGGGTGCTGCGGCTGGAGCCCTCCGGCCCGCTCACCGAGGGCCCGGGCGCGATGCCGGACGGTTCGCACGCCGCCCGGCCGATGGCCACCCCGGCCACCACCCGCCGCCCGATCCCGGCCGGCCTGCCCAAACTGCTGTTCAAGCGCCGATAAAGGTTCACGCCGAGGACGCCTCCCCCCGCTACCGTGCCTCGTCGGGCCGGGCCCCGCACTCGCGGGTAGATTTGGCCGCGGGTGCGCCTGGGCGTACCGGCACGGCGTCGAGCGAGTCGAGGGAGTCCATGGCAGGGCCAGGCACCCGGGTCTTCATCTCCCACCTGTCGGCCATCGCGGTCTTCGACCCCAACGGCGACCAGGTCGGCCGGGTCCGGGACGTGGTCGTCTCGCTGCGGCTCGGCGGGCGCCCGCCGCGTGTCCTCGGCCTGGTGGTCGAGGTGGTCGGCCGCCGCCGGATCTTCCTGCCGATGACCCGGGTGACCAGCCTGGAGTCCGGCCAGGTGCTCACCACCGGCGTGATCAACCTCCGCCGCTTCGAGCAGCGCCCGTCCGAGACCCTGGTGCTCGCCGAGCTGCTGGACCGCACCGTCACCTGGTCCAAGACCGGTGAGGACGTCACCGTGCTGGACGTCGGCATGGTGCAGTCCCGCGTGCGCGAGTGGGAGGTCAGCAAGGTCTTCGTCCAGGTCGGCCGGGCCGGCCGGCTGCGCAAGGCCAAGGGCGAGCGCCTGACCCTGGACTGGCAGGACGTCACCGGCTTCTCGCTGCCCGAACAGGACCAGGGCGCCGCCAACCTGCTCGCCACCTTCGAGCAGCTGCGCCCCGCCGACCTCGCCAGCGTGATGCACCACCTGTCCGCCAAGCGCCGGGCCGAGGTCGCCGCCGCCCTGGACGACGAGCGGCTGGCCGACGTCCTGGAGGAGCTGCCCGAGGACGACCAGGTCGAGATCATCGGCAAGCTCAAGGAGGAGCGCGCCGCCGACATCCTGGAGGCGATGGACCCGGACGACGCCGCCGACCTGCTCTCCGAGCTGCCCGGCGACGAGGCCGAACGGCTGCTCCAGCTGATGGAGCCGGACGAGGCCGCGCCGGTGCGCCGCCTGCTCACCTACGAGGAGGACACCGCCGGCGGTCTGATGACCACCGAGCCGATCGTCCTGGAGCCGGACGCGACGGTCGCCGAGGCGCTGGCCCGGGTCCGGATCAGCGACCACAAGCCCGCCCTCGCCGCGCAGGTCTTCGTCTGCCGCCCGCCGAACGAGACCCCGACCGGCCGCTACCTCGGCACCGTGCACTTCCAGCGGCTGCTGCGCGAGCCCCCGTACGTCCTGGTCGGCTCGCTGGTGGACGACGACCTGGACCCGCTGCCGCCGGACACCCCGCTGTCGCTGATCACCAGCTACCTGGCGACATACAACCTGGTCGCCGCGCCGGTCGTGGACGAGGCGGACCACCTGCTCGGCGCGGTGACCGTGGACGACGTGCTCGACCACCTGCTGCCGGAGGACTGGCGCGACGCCGCGCTGCACTCCGGGGACGCCTGGCAGCACGAGACGGAAGGGGTGACCGGTGGACGGTGACCGCAACGGCCGGCCGGACGACTCCGCGCGTCGGCGCCTGCAGGGCGAACTGCGGCAGCTGCGGCAACTGCGCGAACTGCGCACCCGCGAGGGCAGCCGGGAACGGCGGGCGGAGGCCGCCACGATCACCGGCACCGGCCGCGCCCGGCTCGACCAGCCGCGCACCGCCCGGCCCGGCCTGCTCTCGCTGCCCTCCTACGACCCGGAGGCCTTCGGCGTCCTGTCCGAGCGGATCGCCCGCTTCCTCGGCACCGGGCGGTTCATCGTCTGGATGACGGTGGTGGTGGTCGTCTGGATAGCCTGGAACACCCTGCTGCCGGCGGCCGTGCGCTTCGACGAGTACCCGTTCATCTTCCTGACCCTGGCGCTGTCGCTCCAGGCCTCCTACGCGGCCCCGCTGATCCTGCTGGCGCAGAACCGGCAGGACAACCGGGACCGGGTCAACATGGAGCAGGACCGGGCCCGCAGCGATCGCAACATCGCGGACACCGAGTACCTGACCCGCGAGGTCGCGGCCCTGCGGCACGGACTCGGCGAGGTCGCCACCCGGGCCTTCATCAGTTCCGAGATGAGCAGCATCCGCTCCGAACTCCAGTCGCTGCTCCGGGAGATCGAGGAGCGCCGGGAGAACTCCGGGTCGCTGTGACCGGCGGCACGCTACCGGCGGGTTAAGGGGATCCGTCGGCGCCGTACCATCAAGGCATGGCCAACGAGACAGAGGTCGCGGCCGGCGTCACGGAGGAGTCCGTACGCCAGGCGCTGGCGACCGTCAACGACCCGGAGATCAACCGCCCGATCACCGAGATCGGCATGGTGAAATCGGTCGAGATCGCCGACGGCGGCGCGGTGCGCGTCGCGGTCTACCTGACGGTCTCCGGCTGCCCGATGCGCGACACCATCGTCACCCGGGTCCGCGAGGCGGTCGGGAAGGTCTCCGGCGTGACCGGCGTCGAGGTCGAGCTCGACGTGATGAGCGACGAGCAGCGCAAGGAACTCTCCCAGCTGCTGCGCGGCGGCGCCCCCGAGCGGGAGATCCCGTTCGCCAAGCCGGGCACGCTGACCCGCGTCTACGCCGTCGCCTCCGGCAAGGGCGGTGTCGGCAAGTCCTCGGTGACGGTCAACCTGGCGGCGGCGATGGCCGCGGACGGCCTGAAGGTCGCCGTCGTGGACGCCGACATCTACGGCCACAGCGTGCCGCGCATGCTGGGCGTCGAGGGCCGGCCGACCCAGGTCCAGGACATGATCATGCCGCCGCAGGCGAACGGCGTGAAGGTCATCTCGATCGGCATGTTCACCCCGGGCAACGCCCCGGTGGTCTGGCGCGGCCCGATGCTGCACCGCGCGCTCCAGCAGTTCCTCGCCGACGTCTGGTGGGGCGACCTGGACGTGCTGCTGCTGGACCTGCCGCCCGGCACCGGCGACATCGCGATCTCGGTGGCCCAGCTGGTCCCCAACGCGGAGATCCTGATCGTCACCACCCCGCAGATGGCCGCCGCCGAGGTGGCCGAGCGGGCCGGCACCATCGCGGTGCAGACCCACCAGAAGATCGTCGGCGTGATCGAGAACATGTCCGGCATGCCGTGCCCGCACTGCGACGAGATGATCGACGTCTTCGGCACCGGCGGCGGCCAGACCGTCGCGGACGCGCTCACCCGCACGGTCGGCGCGACCGTTCCGGTGCTCGGCTCGATCCCGATCGACGTGCGCCTGCGCGAGGGCGGCGACGACGGCCGCCCGGTCGTGCTCGCCGCGCCCGACTCCCCGGCCGGCGCCGCCCTGCGCGCGGTGGCCGGCAAGCTCGGCGGCCGCCAGCGCGGCCTGTCCGGGATGTCGCTCGGACTGACGCCCAAGAACAAGTTCTGAGGCAGCCACGACGGAGGGGCCCGGTGACGCGTGCGTCACCGGGCCCCTCCGTCGTCACGGGCGGGTCCCTGGGCCCCTCCTACGGGCGGGTGTAGGCGGCCAGGTCCGGAACGGTGGAGAAGCCGACGCCGTAGGCGCTGACGCCGCGGCCGTACGCGCCGAGCAGGACACCGGGGGCCTCCCCGGCCAGCACCCAGCCGTACTCGGACTCGCGGTAGCGGAAGGGCTGCGGCAGGCCGTTGACCGGCAGGCTGAGGGTGGACCAGCCGGGGCCGGCCAGGTCGTCCGCGAGGTCCCAGGCGAGGCTGCTCTGCTGGTCCAGCCAGTCCTGGCGCAGCGCGCGGTCCAGCTGGCCGGGCCAGGTCGCGGCGAGCAGGCCGGAGCCGGCCAGCCAGGCGGCGGAGGAGGCGGAGGTCGCCTCCAGGGTGCCGGTGTTGTCGGCGCTGCGGCGGCTGTCGCGGCGGGCGACGGTGACCACGGCCGCGAACTTCCGCATGTCGCGCGGCTCGTAGTGCTTGGCCGGCTCGTCGCCGTGGCCGAGCGCTCCGTAGTCGACGCTGCCCGCGGCGCGGGTGCCGGCGCCGGCCTGCATCAGGTAGCGGCGGCCGGTCCAACCCTCGTCCAGCCCGTACCAGGGGAAGTCGGCGGACAGGTAGGGCACCAGCGGGTCCGCCGGGCCGGCCTGTCCGCCGACCACCGGGCCGCCGGCCGTGGCCGTCGCCCCTCCCGCCTGACTCGTCGCGTCCATCCCCGGGCCTCCTCAAACGCACGTGTGCCTGCCGTGGCGCGCTCCCATGGTGGCGTACCGCGGCGTTCCCGGGGGCCGTTCCTGGTCCGCGACCACGCGGAATGTGACGGACGGCTCAGCGGGAACAATCAGCACAATAGCGGCGCACGCACCGCCGCCCCGCTCAGCCGGGCGGCCGGGCGGGGCGGTGGCGTGCTGCCGGGGCGTCGTACCGGAGCGCGGGTCAGGTGGCGTCGGGGTCGAACGGGGGCCGCTCTCCGGGCGCCAGCGGGGCGCCTGCGGCGGCGGTCGCCGGGGCGGACTTCTCGAAGCTGACGCTGCCGCTGCGGCCGTTCACCGGCGCCGCGGGCTTGTCGTCCAGGACGGAGCGGATGTCCAGCGAGTCCTTCATCTCCTTGAGGCCCAGCGGGTCCTCCTGGCCGCCCATGAGCTGCTTGCGGACGAAGGTCTTGGGGTTGAGGTCCTCGAACTCGAAGTCCTTGAACTCGGGACCGAGCTCGCTGCGGATGTCCTCCTTCGCGTTGTCGGCGAAGGAACGGATCTTCCGGATGAAGCCCATGGTGTCCTGGATCAGCTTCGGGAGCTTGTCGGGGCCGAAGATGATGATCGCCATCACGATCAGGGTCAGGATCTCCAGCCCGCCTACGTCGCTGAACACCTTTGCTCCCTAGCTCGTCGGACGACGGTTCCTACAGGGTAATGGCCACCGGCGAGTCTCCGACCCACGCTGCGATGAAGCCGTGGTAAAGACCTGCCGGTGGCCGAGCGCGTCGGGAGCCGGATGCCGGGGCCCGTCCAGGGACGCTCTAGCGGGTCTGCTGGCGCAGTGCGGCGACGCCGCCGGGGTAGCGCTCCGGGGAGGACAGCGGGGACGGCTCACGGGTCGCGGCGACCGGGCGGCCCGGGAAGTCCACCGGGACCTGCGCGGTCATCGGGACGAGGCCGCCGCCGCGGCCGGTACCGGCGTTGCCGCCGGCCGGGCTGACGGTCGTGCCGTGGCGGTCCTCGCCCTGCGGGGTGAGGCCGCCGACGCCGCCGAGCGTGACCGCGGCGACGGAGAAGGCGCCGGCGGCGGCGAAGACCAGTCGGCGCCCGCGCGCGGAGGGGCGGACGGCGGCCGCGGACGGCTGCGGCCGGGCCCCGTGGTCCGGTCCGGCAGCGGGCTCGGGGCGGGCCGAGCGCCGGCCCATCAGCGGCCGCAGCACCGCGCCGCGGCCGAAGGCCCGCGGGTCGACCCCGGGCAGCGGGGTGTCGGCGCCGAGCGCGCCCGCGCCGAAGGAGGCCCCGGCACCGCGGCCGAAGGAGCCGCCGTCGAGTCGGCTGCCGCCGAGCGTGCCGGTGGCGCCGACCCCGCCGCCCGGCAGGTCGTCGTCGTCATCGTGGCGGGCCCGCCCGGGCGGCCAGGCGCTGTCCGCCGGGCCGTCCTCGGGGAGGTTGCCGACGGCCATCAGCCGGGCCATCAGCGCGGAGGACGGGCCGGGCGTCCCGGTGCGGGTCAGCAGGTGCTTCACGGAGCGGCCCTCGTCGACCTCGGCGAGGCACTGCGGGCAGGTCGCCAGGTGCGCCTGGACGCGGTCGCGCGAGTCGTGGCCGAGTTCGCCGTCCAGGAAGGCGGAGAGGCGCTCGCCGAGGTGGTGCTCCTCGACGGCGGGTTCGGCGGGCCGTACGGGCAGTGCGTGCAGCGCCGTGTCGGCGGGCAGCGCCAGCGCGGGCAGCACGGGCTCACCGGGCTCGTCGGTACCGCGACGTCCCGGCAGGGCCCAGCTCCGCCGGTTCGAGGACCGGCCGGACGTGTCCGAACGGTCCGAGCCGGACCGGCTGGTTCCGCTCACGATCGCCTCCGTCCGCGCCCACCGGGCGCGACGGCGGCCTCGACCGCGCCGACGCCGACCGGCACCGGCTCCTCCGAGCCGCCGCGGCGCTCACGGCCGGGGACCGAGCCGGGGGCGCGGTGCTTGAGCGCGGCGCGCAGGTGCGAGCGGCCGCGGTGGATGCGGCTGCGGACGGTGCCGAGCTTGACGCCCAGCGTGGCGGCGATCTCCTCGTACGACAGGCCCTCGATGTCGCAGAGCACCACGGCCGCGCGGAACTCCGGGGCGAGGGTGTCCAGGGCCTGCTGCACGTCGGCGTCGAAGTGGGTGTCGCTGAAGTGCTGGGCCGGGCTGGGCTCGCGGGAGGGGAGCCGCTCGGCCGCGTCCTCGCCGAGCGCGTCGAAGCGGATGCGCTGGCGGCGGCGGACCATGTCCAGGAAGAGGTTGGTGGTGATCCGGTGCAGCCAGCCCTCGAACGTGCCGGGGGTGTAGGTGGACAGCGAACGGAACACCCGGACGAAGACCTCCTGGGTGAGGTCCTCGGCGTCGTGCTGGTTGCCCGTCAGGCGGTAGGCGAGCCGGTAGACGCGGGCGCTGTGCGCCTCGACGATCTCCTCCCAGGAGGGCGGAGTCCAGGTCTGCGCGTCGGGGCCCTCGGCGAAGGTCGCGAGGGCGGGGGCCTCGGCGGTACCGGCGGCCGGCGCGGCGGCGGGCTGGTCCAGGTCGGAGTGCGCAGGCTGGTTCATCACGGGCTTCGGCGTACGGGCCGACGCGGTGCCGCGGGAGTGCCGCCGCACGGGCACGTCGCCCTCGGCCACACCTCCTCGGTCGGCTCTTCTGCCCAGCAGGGCCACCACCATATCCACCTCACCCGTCAAGCCCGGATAAAAGTGCCCGGGAGGTCTTCCGTGCCCGGTCCGTCATGACAACGGCCCGCCGCCGTACGCGGTTCCCGGTCGGCCAGTAATCTGTGGCAGGAAATATCGACATCCCCCGGCACCGGGCCGCCACCCGGGGCTCCGAAAGAGGCAGCCATCAGCGAGTTCGGGCCCGCGCACGCGGCCCTCGCCGACACCTACGTGGGCGAGGACGCGGTGCTGACCTACGCCCGGGCGCAGTCCGCGCGGACCGGCATACGCGCGATCGGGCCGAGCGGCGGGGCGTGCCTGCGGCTGCTGGCCGCCGCGCTGGACGCCAAGGCGGTGGCCGAGATCGGCACCGGCACCGGGGTGTCCGGGGTCTACCTGCTGCGCGGCATGCGGCCGGACGGCGTGCTCACCACGGTGGACTCGGAGCCGGTCCGCCAGCAGCTGGCCCGCGAGGCGTACCAGGCCGCCGGGTTCGCGGCCAACCGCTCCCGGTTCATACCGGGCCGGGCACTGGAGGTGCTGCCCCGGCTCGCCGACGGCCAGTACGACCTGGTGTTCTGCGACGGCGATCCGGCCGAGTCCCGCGAGTACCTGCTGGAGTCGCTGCGGCTGCTGCGGCCGGGCGGGATGGTCTGCTTCGAAGGGGTCTTCCAGGAGGGCCGACTGGCCGAGCCGGAGCTGCAGGACCCGCAGACCGGCGCGGTGCGGGACCTGGTCCGGGACGTCCGGGAGAGCGAGGCCCTGCTGCCGGCGCTGCTGCCGGTCTCCGACGGGCTGCTCTGCGCCGTCAAGCGTTAGGGTCCGTCCCGGGCCCCCGCCCCCGAGCCGCCGGGCCCGTCGGGCCTGCCGGGAAAACGGGCGGACCCGGGCCGACATGACGTCGTACCCGGGCCCGGCAGCGCATCTCCAGGAGATGGCGAGCACCCGCTGCGGTCAGCCGCAGGCCTTCTTCAGGGCCTCGCCGAGGGCGTCGGCCTCGTCAGGCGTGAGCTCCACCACGAGGCGTCCGCCGCCTTCGAGCGGAACGCGCATGATGATGCCCCGCCCCTCTTTGGTGACTTCGAGCGGGCCGTCACCCGTCCGCGGCTTCATGGCCGCCATGCTCGTTCCCCTTCCTGCAACCGCTCAGCTACGCACCGGCAGTCCGTCCACCGCCGGTATCGAACGCATTGATCGGAAGCCATTATCCCGCATGCCACGGGCTGATGACCAACATCACTCTCGGTGCAACATCGGCCGGACCGCCCCCAACCGCCGCAATTCACGTCATAAGCCCCGGCGTGGCGGCAGTGCGGACGCCACCGGAAGGTGCGATACCTCACACTCCCCAGGCCACCGCGTGCTCCGGCATCCTGGCACACGACACCGACACCACGACGATCACCCGGGAGCCCTCGCCCATGTCCGATTCCGTGCTGTACGAGCTGGACGGCGGCCTGGCCGTCATCACCATCAACCGCCCGGAGGCGATGAACGCCCTCGACGTCGCCACCAAGGTCGCGCTGCGCGACACCGTGGCCGCCGCCGCCGAGGACCCGGCGGTGCGGGCCGTCCTGCTGACCGGGGCGGGCGAGCGCGCGTTCTGCGTCGGCCAGGACCTGAACGAGCACCTGACGATGCTGAAGCGGGCCGACGAGACCGGCGAGGGCGCGCTGCGCACCGTCGCCGAGCACTACAACCCGCTGACCCGGGCCCTGGCCGGGATGCGCAAGCCGACCGTCGCCGCGGTCGGCGGGGTGGCGGCCGGCGCGGGCGCCTCGCTCGCCTTCGCCTGCGACTTCCGGATCCTGTCCGACCGGGCCGGCTTCAACACCGCCTTCGCCGGGATCGGCCTGACCGCCGACTCCGGCGCCTCCTGGACGCTGCCCCGCCTCGTCGGGCACGCCAAGGCCACCGAGCTGCTGATGCTGCCCCGGACGGTGAAGGCCGTCGAGGCGATGGAGCTGGGCCTGGCCACCAAGGTGGTGCCGGCCGACGAACTCGCCGCCACCGCACGGGTCTTCGCCCGCGAGCTGGCGGAGGGCCCGACGGTCGCGTACGGCGCCATCAAGGAGTCGCTGGCGTACGGCGCTTCGCACTCGCTGTCCGAACTCCTCGACAAGGAGGACGAGCTGCAGACCCTGGCCGGCGAGAGCGAGGACCACCGGATCGCGGTGCGCGCCTTCATCGCCAAGGAGAAGCCGACGTACGTGGGCCGCTAGGGAACGGGCCGCCGGGGGTCCGGGCGCGGGGTCCGGGCCGCCGGGGAAGCGGCCGGCTCAGCCCTTCGCCCCGGTGCGGACGTGGCAGTCCGCCAGGTGGTCGTCCACCAGCCTGCAGGCCTGCATCAGGGCGTAGGCGGTGGTCGGGCCGACGAAGCGGAAGCCCGCCTTCTTCAGCGCCTTCGCCAGCGCCGTCGACTCGGGCGTGACGGCCGGCACCTCGCTCATCCGGCGGGGGGCCGGCCGGCCCGGCTCCGGGGCGAACCCCCAGATCAGCGCGGACAGCCCGCCCTCCAGGTCCCGGGCGACCCGCGCATTGGCGATCGCCGCCTCGATCTTGGCCCGGTTGCGGATGATGCCGGCGTCGGCGAGCAGCCGCTCCTTGTCGGCCTCGCCGAACTCGGCGACCTTGCCGATCTCGAATCCGGCGAACGCGGCCCGGAAGCCCTCGCGGCGGCGCAGGATGGTCAGCCAGGACAGGCCGGACTGGAAGGCCTCCAGGCAGACCCGCTCGAACAGGGCGTCGTCGCCGTGCACCGGCCGGCCCCACTCGGTGTCGTGGTAGACCCGGTAGTCGTCGGTGGAGTCGCCCCAGGCGCAGCGGCGCAGCCCGTCCGTGCCGAGCACCGAACCGTCGACGGGTCCGGTCACTGGTCGTTCACCGGCTTCGCGTCCTCGGGGGCCCGGGCCGGCTCCCCGGCCGACGGCTTGGTGAGGGCGACGGCCGGCTCGACGACCTTGGCGAACTGCTCCAGGCCGGGCAGCGGTTCGGCCGCCGGGTCGGGGCCGTTGGTCGCCTCGACCGCGCCGCGCAGATGGGCCGCGGCCTCCAGCTCGGCGATCCGCGCGTCGCGGTAGGCGAGTTCGGCGCCCAGGCGGTCCAGGACGTCGTCCACCTCGTCCATCCGGTAGCCGCGCAGCGCCATCGGCAGGCGCAGTTCGTCCACGTCCGCCTTGCCCAGCGGACGGTCCTGCGGGAGCCGTGCGGAGATGCGGTCCGGTACCGCCTCCGGCATCGAGCCGCCCCCGCCGAGCGCCACCAGGGCGGCGCCGCCGACCACCACGGCCATGGCGACCACGATCACCCAGAACACGAGCTGTCCTCCCGAACTCCCGGTCGGCCTTCGTCGAGGTGCCAGGGAACCAGACTGATCATGACAGCATGGTCCCTTAGTGAGGCCGGGGGCCATCATCGCACCCGCAGGAGCTCTGGAGGAGACATCGGTGGCACTGCGCCTGGGACCGCGGGAATTCGGTGACGACGAACTGGTGATCATGGCGATCGTCAACCGGACGCCGGACTCGTTCTTCGACAAGGGCGCGACCTTCGCCGACGAGGCCGCGTTCGCGGCCGCCGACCGGGCGATGGCCGAGGGTGCGGCGATCCTGGACATCGGCGGGGTCAAGGCCGGGCCGGGCGACGAGGTCACGGTCGAGGAGGAGCTGCGGCGCACCGTGCCCTTCGTGGCCGAGCTGCGCAAGCGCCACCCCGACGCGGTGATCAGCGTGGACACCTGGCGGCACGAGGTCGGCGAGGCGGTCTGCGAGGTGGGCGCGGACCTGCTGAACGACGCCTGGGGCGGGGTCGACCCCGAGCTGGCCGAGGTGGCCGCCCGCCACGACGTCGGGCTGGTCTGCACCCACGCGGGCGGCGCCGAGCCGCGCACCCGTCCGCACCGGACCGGGTACCAGGACGTGATGGCGGACATCCTGCGGGTGACCGTGGGGCTGGCCGAGCGCGCGGTGGAGCTGGGCGTGCGGCGGGACGCGGTGATCATCGACCCGGGGCACGACTTCGGCAAGAACACCCGGCACTCGCTGGAGGCCACCCGGCGGCTGCCGGAGATGACCGCGACCGGCTTCCCGGTGCTGGTCTCGCTCTCCAACAAGGACTTCGTCGGCGAGACCCTGGACAAGCCGGTGAACGAGCGGCTGCTCGGCACCCTGGCGACGACGGCGGTCTCGGCCTGGCTGGGCGCGCAGGTCTACCGGGTGCACCAGGTCGCGGAGACCCGCCAGGTGCTGGACATGGTCGCCTCGATCCGGGGCACCCGCCCCCCGGCGGTCGCCCGCCGGGGGCTGGCCTAGGGGCTCCTGGCGGCGCCCCTGCGGCCCTAGATCTCGTTCACGGGCCGGCGGGCGTCGGCGAGGATCTTCATGACCTCGTCGACCTCGTCGGTGATGTGGAACAGCTCCAGGTCGTGCGGGGCCGCCTTGCCCTGCGCGACCAGGGTGTTCTTCAGCCACTCGAAGAGGCCGCCCCAGTACGCGGTGCCGTAGAGGATCACCGGGAAGCGGGTGACCTTCTTCGTCTGCACCAGGGTGAGCGCCTCGAACAGCTCGTCCAGGGTGCCGAGGCCGCCGGGGAGGACCACGAAGCCCTGCGCGTACTTCACGAACATCGTCTTGCGGACGAAGAAGTAACGGAAGTTCAACCCGAGGTCGACGAACTCGTTGAGGCCCTGCTCGAAGGGCAGCTCGATGCCGAGCCCGACGCTGAGGCCGCCGGCCTCGGAGGCGCCGCGGTTGGCGGCCTCCATCGCACCCGGGCCGCCGCCGGTGATCACCGCGTAGCCGGCCTCGGCGAGGGCCCGGCCGATGGCCACGCCGGCCTCGTACTCGGGCGAGTCGACCGCGGTCCGGGCGGAGCCGAAGACGCTGATCGCGGGCGGGAGTTCGGCGAGGGCGCCGAAGCCCTCGACGAACTCGGAGGTGATCCGCAGCACCCGCCACGGGTCGGTGTGCAGCCAGTCGGTCGGCCCGGTGGTGTCCAGCAGGCGCTGGTCCGTGGTGCTCGTACCGACCTGGTCCCGGCGCACCAGCACCGGGCCCTTCTGCTTCTCGGGCCAGGCCTTCTTCTTCCGCGGCACGCCGACCTGCTCGGGGCCGTGTCCGTACTGCTTTTCGTCTCCTGTGCCTGTCATGACGAAACCCTACGCCCGCCTTCCCCCGTTTTCAGGCAACGGGGGAAGGTCGGTTGGGCAACCGGAAGGTGGCATTCGACCGTTGATCGGATCGGCTGCCCGCGGCCGGGGGCTCAGTCGGTCAGCCAGGCCCGCAGCCGCTCCTCGGTCTCCGCGATGGCGCTCAGCGAGCAGTGCTCCTCCCGCTTGTGCGCGAGGTTCGGATCGCCGGGGCCGTAGTTGACCGCCGGGACGCCGAGCGCGCTGAACCGGGCGACGTCCGTCCAGCCGAACTTGGCCCGGGCCTGGCCGCCGGTGGCCGCCAGGAAGGCCTGCGCGGCCGGCTGGGAGAGGCCGGGCAGGGCGCCCGGGGCGAAGTCGGTGACGGTCAGCTCGAAGCCGTCGAAGACCTCGCGCACGTGCTTCTCCGCCTCCGCCTCGCTGCGGTCCGGCGCGTAGCGGAAGTTGACCGTGACGACGCACTCGTCCGGGATGACGTTGCCGGCCACGCCGCCGTCGATCCGGACCGCGTTCAGGCCCTCGCGGTACTCCAGGCCGTCGATCTCCACCCGGCGCGGCTGGTACTCCGCGAGCCGGGTGAGCACCTCGGCGGCACGGTGGATGGCGTTGTCGCCGAGCCAGCTGCGGGCCGCGTGGGCGCGCACGCCGGTGAGCCGGACCTGCGCCCGCAGGGTGCCCTGGCAGCCGCCCTCGACCATGGCGCCGCTGGGCTCCATCAGTACCGCGAAGTCCGCGGCCAGCCACTCGGGACGGTCCTTGGCGAGGTGGCCGAGGCCGTTGCGGTGGGCCTCCACCTCCTCGCAGTCGTAGAACACGAAGGTGAGGTCGCGGTTGGGCTCGGGCAGGGTGGCGGCGAGCCGCAGCTGGACGGCCACGCCGGACTTCATGTCCGAGGTGCCGCAGCCGTAGAGCAGGTCGCCCTCGACGTACGAGGGCAGGTTGTCGGCGATCGGCACGGTGTCCAGGTGGCCGGCCAGGAGGACCCGCTCGGCGCGGCCCAGGTTCGTCCGCGCGACCACGTTGTTGCCGTACCGGTCCACGGTGAGGTGCGGGTAGCCGCGCAGGGCGGCCTCCACTGCGTCGGCGAGCGCCTGCTCGTCGCCGCTCACCGAGGGGAAGTCGACGAGCCGGGCGGTCAGCGTGCCGCCGTCGAGAGTGAGGTCCAGGGGCGTCGGGTTGGGGCTGCTCATGGCGCCAGCCTAGTCCGCGCCGCGTGCGCTCCGCGTGGTCGTCCAGTGACACCGGACGGACGCTCCCGCGTCACCGTCGGGACACGTTCTGCGACACGGATGGGACTCGCCGCCCCGAGCCGAAGGGCGCGCCGGAGCCGAGAGGAAGACGCGAGGAGGCCCGAGGAACGAGGGCATCGGAGCGCCGACCGTCGGCACCGGATGCCGAGCGCCCGGAGGTGAGTGGGCGAGTAACGGCAACCGGGGGGCGCCGCACATCCGTCCGAGTGGGTACGGTGTCGGATCAAGAAGCAGGCGCGAGAGGGGCGACGGTGGCCAGGAAGAGGAGCAGCGAGGAGCCGGGCGACGAGACGGCGCCCGCCCGCCGCCGCGGGCCGCTGCGCGCGCTGCTGATGGTGATCGTCGGGCTGCTCGGCCTCGCGCTGGTCGCGGGCCTGGCCGTGGTCGGCATCTGGTGGTTCGGCTTCAAGCCGGGCGAGTCCGAGGGCTGCACGGTGAAGACCGCGGCCGGCAACGGCACCCTGGAGCTGCCGCAGGCCGCCAACGCCGCGACGATCGCCGCGGTGGCGCGCTCGCGCGGGCTGCCGGACCGGGCCACCGCGATCTCGCTGGCGACCGCCATGCAGGAGTCGAAGCTGCGCAACCTCGCGGGCGGCGACCGGGACTCGATCGGCCTCTTCCAGCAGCGGCCCTCGATGGGCTGGGGCACGCCGGAGCAGATCGCGGACCCGGTGTACGCGACGAACAAGTTCCTGGACGGCCTGGTCAAGGTCCCCGGCTACACCCGGCTGCCGCTGACCGACGCCGCGCAGGCGGTGCAGAAGAGCGGCTACCCGCAGGCCTACGCCAAGCACGAGACCAAGGCGACCCTGCTCACCTCGGCGCTGGCCGGTCGCGAGCCCGCCTCGTTCTCCTGCATCGTGCACGACTACGCCAAGCCGGATCCGGAGGACTCCCCCTCCCCCACCGCGGCCGTCACCGCCTCCGCCACCCCGGCAGCGGCGCCGGACCGGGCCCAGGTGCTGTCCGACCGGGTGCGCCGGGAGTTCGGGCGCACCGTCACCCCGGCCACCGGCTACGCCTCGACCATCAAGGGCGCCGAGAACGCGGTGGCGCTGACCCCGGACCCGGCCACCGCCGCGCTGACCTCCTCCGCGGACGCCGGCGCCGACGGCGGGGTGAGCGCCGAGCGGGCCAGCGGCTGGGAGGTGGCCCACTGGGCGGTCGCCCAGGCCCAGCAGCTGGGCATCGCGACGGTCGCCTACGACGGGAAGATCTGGCGCAAGTCGAAGTCGGAGGACGGCTGGCAGACGCAGCCGTCGGGCACCTCGACCAAGCTCGTCCAGGTCACCATGGCGGCGTCCGGGAAGGGCTGACGCACAGACGTACGGGTTGCCGCCGGACGGGTGATTCCGGTCAACCCCGGTGGACCGGCAGCCCGTTCGGCGCCCTCCGCCGGAGAACCGTCACTCCCCTTGGCCGGGCCGGTTCCACGGTGTCCGGCGGGGCCCGGCGGGCGCCTCCCCTGCGGTCGTACGATCCGATGGTCGGTCAGAAACTCTCCTTGCAGCGACCGAAACCTTCTGGCTTCTCAAGCGGTAACAACGTCGTCCGCCCGGTCGTCCACGCCCGGTCCCATGGGCGGACGGGACGGACCCAGACCCCTTCGAGGAGCCCCATGTCTCACCCCCTCACGCGCCGGATCGCACAGGCCGCGCTCGTCGTGGCCGCCGGAGCGACCCCGCTGCTCGCGGCCGGCTCCGCGTCCGCCCTGGGCGGGGACGCCCTGCTGCCCAAGAGCGACCTCGCGGCACCGCTGGGCCAGCTGACCAACACCGACACCGGTTCCACCCTGCAGCACACCACCCACCAGCTGGGTCAGGCCGCCGGCACCACCGGCGCGGCCACCGTCGCCGCGGGCGTACCGGCCTCCGCCGACGCCGCCGGCAACATCGTCGCCCAGCAGCTCCCCGAGGCGAACGAGAAGGCCAGTTCGCTGACCGCGCCGGTCGACCAGACCGCCGCCACCACCGGCCAGCTCTCCGCCGTCACCCCGAAGGTCGCCTCGGCCCTGGCCGGCAAGCTCGGCGAGGCCGTCACCGGCAGGAGCGCGGCCACCCGCAGCGCCGACGCCGGCGCCGGCCCGGTCGGCGGGCTCTCCCAGGCGGGCTCCGTCGCGCAGGCCCTGCCGGGCGCCGGCAAGCTCTCCGGGGCCCTCCCCGGCACCAACGCCGTCACCGACGCGCTGCCGCTGGGCTCGGTGGAGCGCGCGCTGCCGCTCGGCTCGGTGCAGCACGCCCTGCCGGCCGACCTCCCCGGCGCCGACGTCCTGGGCCTGGCCGAGCACGGTTCGGCCAACCGCCTCGGCGGCGCCGACCTCGGCCCGAACAACCCGCTGTCCGGCCTCACCGGCGCGCTCGGCCCGCTGGGCGGGCTGCTGAACGGCGTGAACGGCGGCAGCATCAGCGGCCTGCCGCTGTAGTCCGGATGCGGTAGCCCGCGTGCGGTAGTCCCCATGCCGAAGGGCCGGTGTTCCGAGGAGGAACACCGGCCCTTCGGTCGTGCCGTGCGCTCAGCGCGCCGCGTTCAGCCGTTCCACGGCCGCGGCGACCCGCTCGTCGGTCGCGGTGAACGCGACCCGGACGAAGCGCTCGCCGGCCGGACCGTAGAAGTCGCCGGGCGCCACCAGGATGCCCAGCTGCGCCAGTTCGGCCACGGTCTCCCAGCACGGGCGGTCCTGCGTCGCCCACAGGTAGAGGCTCGCCTCGGAGTGCTCGATCCGGAAGCCGTAGGCCTCCAGCGCCGCCCGCAGCGCCGAGCGCCGGGCCGCGTACCGCTCGCGCTGCTCGGCCACGTGCGCGTCGTCCGCGAGCGCGGCGACGGTCGCGGCCTGGACCGGTGCGGGCACGATCATGCCGCCGTGCTTGCGCACCTCCAGCAGCTCCTTGACCACCACCGGGTCGCCCGCGACGAAGGAGGCGCGGTAGCCGGCCAGGTTGGAGCGCTTGGAGAGCGAGTGGACGGCCAGCAGGCCCTCGTGGCTCTCGCCGCACACCTCCGGGTGCAGGACGGAGACCGGCTCGGCCTCCCAGCCCAGCTCCAGGTAGCACTCGTCGCTGACCAGCAGCGCCCGGTGCTCCCGGGCCCACTCGACGGCGCGGCGCAGCTCGTCCGCGCCCAGCACCCGGCCGGTCGGGTTGGACGGCGAGTTCACCCACAGCAGGCGCACCCGGGAGCCGTCCAGCTCGTCCACCGAGTCGTACTCGACCGGCTCGGCGCCGCACAGCCGCGCGCCCACCTCGTACGTCGGGTAGGCCAGGCGCGGGTAGGCGACCTGGTCGCCGGGGCCGAGGCCCAGCTGGGTCGGCAGCCAGGCCACCAGCTCCTTGGAGCCGACGGTCGGCAGGACGGCCTGCGGGCCGATCTCGGCGCCGAGGCGCCGGTGCAGCCAGCCGGCGATCGCCTCGCGCAGCTCCAGCGGGCCCCAGACGGTGGGGTAGCCGGGCGTGTCGGTGTGCGCGGCCAGCGCCTTCTGGATCAGCTCGGGGACCGGGTCCACCGGGGTGCCGACCGAGAAGTCGCAGAGGCCGCCCGGGTGCGCCAGGGCGGTCGTCTTGTACGGCTCCAGCTTGTCCCAGGGGAAGACCGGCAGGAGGTCGGACAGCCTTCCCCGCTCAGAATGGCGGCGCGCCGCCCCCGGGTGGCCCGGGAACGGCGCGCGCGTGCTGTCGTTGTTCACAGCTTCGTTGCCACCGATCGTCAGTGGTCGGCGTTCTGCGGCGGCAGAGCGGCGATGAACGGGTGGTCACGCTCGATCAGGCCCAGCTTCGAGGCACCACCGGGCGAACCCAGGTCGTCGAAGAACTCGACGTTCGCCTTGTAGTAGTCCTTCCACTCCTCCGGAGTGTCGTCCTCGTAGAAGATCGCCTCGACCGGGCAGACCGGCTCGCAAGCGCCACAGTCGACACACTCATCCGGGTGGATGTAGAGCGATCGCTCGCCCTCGTAGATGCAGTCAACCGGGCACTCTTCGATGCACGCCTTGTCCTTCACGTCGACACAAGGCTGCGCGATGACGTAGGTCACGCTGTCGTTCCTCCTCGGAAGGGCCTGGTGGCCCGTTCTGTTCTGCTCGCGTGCGCGGTGAGCGCGGCGTCGTCGATGCCCGCCCCTAGTATCGCGGGTCGGAGACCGCAAATGCACAGGAGGTGGCCACATGGCGACGGGCAACCCGGTGGACGGCCGTCCGGAGGTCCGGATAGATCGCTCTGACGTGGGACGACGCGTGTCCGTCCGACGCCTCGGCGAGTTCGTGGACGACCGTCCGGTGTTCCGGGATTCGATCGGCGTGCTCACATCGTGGGACGATCATGGATTGACGATCGTGCCGCGGTCCGGGGATCCGGTCTTCTTGCCGGAGAAGCTGCTGGTCGCGGGCAAGGTCGTGCCGCCGTTTCCCGCTCGGCGCGCCCCGCTGCCGGTCGCGACGCCGGTCGAGCTGCAGCGGATCGCGGGGCGCGGCTGGCCGGCCGTCGAGCAGGAGCCGCTCGGCGAGTGGACGCTGCGCGCCTCGGCCGGGTTCACCCGGCGGGCGAACTCCGTCCAGGCGCTCGGGGACCCGGGGCTGCCGCTGCCGGAGGCCCTGGCGGCCGTCCGCGCCTGGTACGCCGAGCGCGGGCTGCCCTCGTACGTCGAGGTGATCACCCCCGGGTCGCCGGAGGAGCTGCGCACGGAACTCGACCGGCTGGGCGCCGGGTACGCGCCGACCCTGGTCCGCACCGGCCCGCTGGCCGGGCTCGCGCGGGCCGGCAACGGGCTCGACCGGGTGCGGCTGTCCCGGACGGCCGACGAGGCGTGGCTGTCGCTGTACCGGCGGGTGAGCGGCGACCGGAAGGTCGAGGAGGCGGCGCGGCGGGTGCTGCACGGCGGGCCGTCGGTCTGGTTCGCCACCGTGCCGGGAGCGCCCGGGCAGCCGCCGCTGGCGATCGGACGCTGCGTCATCGAGGGGGCCTGGGCCTGCTTCGGCGCGATCGAGGTGCAGCCGTACGCGCGGCGGGCCGGGCTGGCGACGGCGGTCATGGCGGTGCTCGCCTCGCGGGCGGCCGAGGAGGGTGCGACCGGCGGATACCTGCAGGTCGAGGCGGAGAACGCGGGGGCGATCGCGCTCTATGACGGACTCGGCTTCACGACCAGTCACACTTACCACTACGCCCGTCTTCCCCAGGGGTAGCGGTCGGGTCGGTCCGTCCGCTTGTCTGTCCCCGCCCCGCCCGTCCGTCGCCCCCTGTCCGCCAGTCGTCCTGTCCGTCCGCCAGTCGTTCCGTCCGCCAGTCGTCCAGCCCGTCCGTCGTCTTGTCCGTCCGCCGTACGAAAGCCGTCGCCGTCACCGTGACCGAGCAGAGCAGAGACCGCTTCCGGACCGCCGCCCGCGCCGAGCAGCCCGACCCGGTGCTGCTCTGCCTGCTCGCCGCCGCCGAGCACGGCCCGGCGCTCGACCCGGGCGATCCCGGCGAGCCGCCGGGCGTGGACGCCCTGCTCGCCGCCTGCGAGGCCGCGCTGGACCGGCACGCGGCCGCCGTCCGGCTGGCCGTCGCCGAGCGCGCGCCCGCCGGGCCCGAGGAGACCGCCGCCCTGCTCGCGGCCGTCCTCGGCGGGCGGGAGCGGTTCCACGGGCGACAGGCGGACTACCGGCGACTGGAGTCCTCACTCCTGCCCGAGGTGCTGCGGCGGCGGCGCGGGCTGCCGATCATGCTCTCGCTGGTGTGGATGGCGGTCGGTCGGCGGGCCGGCCTCACCATCCACGGCATCGCGCTGCCCGGCCACTTCGTGGTCGCCGTCGGCGGGCCGGCCGGCGGCGATGACTACGTCCTGGCCGACCCGTTCCACGGCGGACGGCTGCTCGACCCCGAGGACGTCGAGGATCTGGTCGCCGCCGCCGGGCACGAGTTCACACCCGCCCTGCTCACCCCGGCCCAGCCCCTGGACGTCGTGCTGCGCGTGCTCGGCAACATCCGCGCCTGGGCCTCCGACCGTCCCGAGCAGGCCCGCACCCAGCTCTGGGCCACCGAGCTCGCCCTGCTGCTGCCCCGCCACCCCGCCCAACTCCGGCTGGAGCGGGCCGAACTCCTCGTCCGCACCGGGGACTTCCTCGGCGGCTCGGCGGAGATGGACGCGTACGCGCAGATCCTGGACGCCTTCGACCCGGACGGCGCCGCCAAGGTCCGGCAGGAGGCACGGGCGGCCCGGCACCGGCTGAACTGAGCTCCGGCAGGGGCTACAGCCAGCCCTTCTCGCGGGCGATCCGGACCGCCTCGGTGCGGTTGCGGGCCTCGGTCTTCTGGATCGCCATCGACAGGTAGTTGCGCACCGTGCCCTCCGACAGGTGCAGCCGCTTGGCGATGTCCGCGTTCACCGCGCCGTCGGCGGCCGCCGCCAGGACGTCCCGCTCGCGCGGGGTCAGCGGGTTGGCGCCCTCCGCCAGCGCGGCCGCCGCCAGCGCCGGGTCGATCACCCGCTCGCCGCGCAGCACCCGGCGGATCGCCTCCGCCAGCTCGGCGGCCGGCGCGTCCTTCACCAGGAACGCGTCGGCGCCCGACTCCATCGCCCGGCGCAGGTAGCCGGGGCGGCCGAAGGTCGTCGCGATGACCACCTTGGTGTGCGGCGCCCGGCGGCGCAGCTCGGCGGCCGCCTCGATGCCCGTCATCCCCGGCATCTCGATGTCCAGCACGGCGACCCGCACGTCGTTCGCCAGCACCGCCGCCACCACCTCGTCACCGCGCCCGACCTGCGCGACGACGTCGATGTCCCCTTCGAGCCCGAGCAGCGCCGCCAGCGCCTCCCGGACCATCCCCTGGTCCTCGGCGAGCAGCACGCGGATCGAGGCCCCGTTCTCAGTGTCGTCCATGGCCCTGACCTTAGGGGGCGGGCGGGCGGGCCGGGGCGGGCAGGCTGGCCGAGCGGGCGGGCTGGCAACGGACTTGAGTCTCCGGTAGGGGGAGAGTCCACAGTGGTGCCCATGGACGGCAGCTCCCCGGACGGCATCCGGTACTCGATCGGCGACCTCGCCCGGCGCACCGGGCTCACGGTCAAGACCATCCGGTTCTACGCCGACACCGGCCTCGTGCCGCCCACCGACCGCACCTCCGCCGGCTACCGGCGCTACGACGTCCACGCGCTCGCCCGGCTGGACCTCGTCCGCACGCTGCGCGAGCTCGGCCTCGACCTGCCCGCGATCCGCCGGGTCCTGGAGCGGGAGTCCCCGCTGCACGAGGTCGCCGCCGCGCACGCCGAGGCGCTGGAGGTGCAGATCGGCACCCTGCGGCTGCGTCGGGCGGTGCTGCTCGCGGTCGCCCAACGCGGTTCCACCCCAGAGGAGATGAAACTCATGCACAAACTCGCCAAGCTCTCCGACGCCGAACGCCGGCGTCTCGTCCACGACTTCATCGACGAGGCCTTCGGCGGCCTGGACGCCAACCCCGAGTTCGTCGCCATGATGCGCGCCGCCATGCCCGAACTGCCCGACGAGCCAAGGCCGGAGCAGGTCGAGGCCTGGGTCGAGCTGGGCGAACTCGTCCAGGACCCGGACTTCCGCGCGGTGGTGCGCAGGATGGCCGAGCGCCAGGCCGCGGAGCGGGCGGACGGGGACCGCGGCGGCCTGCACACCCGGCTCACCGCGACCGTACGGTCCTCGGTGGGCGCGGCCCTGGCGGACGGCATCGCCCCCGACTCCCCCGCCGCCGACCCCGTCGTCGACTCCCTCACCGCCGCCTACGCCGAGGCCTTCGACCGCCCCGACGACGCCGACCTCCGGCGGTGGCTGCTGGACCGCCTCGGGATCGCCGACGACCCGCGCGCCGAGCGCTACTGGCACCTGCTGGCGACCGTCAACGGCTGGCCCGCTCCGGAGAGCCTGCGGGAGGTATTCGAGTGGCTCGGCGAGGCCCTGCGGGCCAGACTGTCGGGATGCTGAGCCTGGAACCCCTCCGCCCGGACCACGCCGAGACCCTGCTGGCCTTCGAACGCACCAACCGCGCGTACTTCGCCCGCAGCGTCCCCGACCGCGGGGACGACTACTTCGCAGGGTTCCCGGCCCGGCACGCCGCGCTGCTCGCCGAACAGGCCGCGGGCACCTGCCGGTTCCACGTGATCAGGGACGCGGACGGCGAGCTCGTCGGCCGCGTCAACCTGGTCGACGTCGCCGACGGCTCCGCCGAGCTCGGCTACCGGGTCGCCGAAGCCGCCGCCGGCCGCGGGGTCGCCTCCGCCGCGGTCGCCGAGGTCTGCCGGCTCGCGGCCGGCCCCTACGGTCTGCGCCTCCTGACGGCGGCCACCACCGTCGACAACACCGCCTCGCAGGCCGTGCTCGTCCGCAACGGCTTCCGCTTCGAGCGCGAGTTCCTGCTCGACGATCTCCCGGCCCTCGCCTACCGCCGTGACCTGGACGACCTGCGCCCGGTGCAGTAGCCGGAGCGGAGCACCGGGCGGCCACGGCCGGGCCGGGGGCGGAGCGGTCAGAGCCAGCGCAGGGCGGCGTCGACGCTGTCCGAACCGCTGGTGTTGAAGGCGATCGCGGACCGCGGCGCATGGCGGCGGACGAGGTTGACGACGAGTTCGAAGAACGGCAGGGCCGGTTCGGGCTTGCGGATGCCGCCGCCGATGACGACCACGTCCCACCCGTGCCCGTCGAGCGCGGCGACGATCGCGGGCTCGGCCGTGGCGTCGGGGGCGACCAGGGTCATCGCGGCGTCGATGCCGTGGTCGGCGAAGCGGGCGAGTTCGGCGTCGAGGACGGCCCGCATGGCGTCACCGTCCATGCCGGGGACGGAGTGCGGGTCGAAGCCGAGAACGAGAACGGTGGGCATGTCCGGAAGGACGATCAGGCGGCCTCGCCGGGTTCCCCGCGCAGGAAGCGGGCGGCGTCGGCCAGGGTCAGCTTGGGGTCGGTCCAGGAGCAGACCTCCAGGCGGGAGAGTCGCCCGTCCTCGGCGAAGAGGAGGACCTCGCCGTCCTCGCCGAGGTCCTCCTCGGCCGCGATCTCCGGGCGGGCGGCGGGGTCGGGGCCGGTGAAGTGGACGGTGCAGCCACAGGCGCAGCGGGCCCGGATGCTCAGGTGCGGGACCTGGGCGCGCAGCGGGTGGCCGTCGGGCAGGAGGACGTCGAGGGTGTGGCGGACGTCGGCGGGGAGCTGGTTCATCGGCGGCGCAATCGCGTGGTGAGGGCGGACAGTTCTTCGATGCGCAGGAGGTGCGCGAGGAGCAGGTAGACGACGGCGAGGGCGGCGCCGGCGGGCAGCAGGCCGTAGCGGGCGGTCCACCAGGCGGCGGCCGCGGCCGGGAGGGCGGCGGCGAGCAGCTTGAGGTGGGCGCCCAGCACGCGCAGCGGGCCGAGGCGTCGGCGCAGCAGCAGGTGGGCCGCCACGCAGGTGAGCAGGAAGGAGCCGCCGTAGCAGCCGGCCATCCCGGTGACGACCCAGCGCAGCGGCAGCAGCCGGTGGCAGAGCAGGGCGCCGAGCACGGTGGCGGCGACGGGCAGGAGGTTGAGCAGGAAGGGCGTGCGGCTGTCGCCGAGCGCGTAGAAGGTGCGGGTCAGCGCGTACGCGGCCGAGTAGAGGACCAGGCCGGGCGCGAAGGCGGCCAGCATGCCCGCGATGGCCTGGACGTCGGCGGAGCCGGTCCGGCCGTGGCCGAAGGCGAGGGCGCACAGCTGCGGTGCGAGGACGGCGAGCGCGCAGGCCGCCGGGACGGTCACCACCCCGATCGTGCGGACGGTCCGGGAGAGGATCGCGCGGACGGCGCGCGGGGTGTCGGCGGCCGCACTGAGCGCGGGGACGGCGGCGGTCACCAGGGACACCGTGATCACGCCGTGCGGCACGATCCACAGCAGGTACGCGCTGCTGTAGGCCGTGTACCCGACGCCGGGCAGTCCGGCGGCGGCGGCCTGCGAGCCGGCGAGCGTGGACAGCCGGGTCACCACCCAGTAGCCCACCTGGTCGCTGAGCACCAGCAGCAGCGTCCACCCGGCGGCCCGCAGCGGCTCGCCGAGCCCGGCCTGCCGCCAGTCCCAGCGCGGCCGCAGTCGCACCCCGGCGGCCCGCAGGCAGGGCAGCAGCACCAGGCTCTGCACCACCACGCCCGCCGTCGTCCCGGCGCCCAGCACCGTCAAGTCGGCGGCGGAGAAGGACCGTTGTCCGACGTACGCACCGAACACCCCGATCACGACCAGGTTGTTGAGCACCGGCGCCCACGCCATCGGCGCGAACCGCTGCCGGGCGTTGAGGAGTTGGCCCAGCACGGTGAACAGGCCGTAGAAGAACACCTGCGGCAGGCACAGGTAGGCCAGCAGCACCGTACGGTCCAACTGGGCGCCGCCGTACGAGGTGTACGCCCGGACGACGAGCGGCGCGGCCGGCACCACCACCGCCGTCAGCACCAGCAGGGCGGCCACCAGAACCGTCACCAGCCGGTTGACGTGCGCCGCCCCGCCGTCCGCCGACTCCTTGGCGGCGCGCACCAGATGGGGCACCAGCGCGGTGTTCAGCGCGCCGCCGATCAGCAGCACGAACAGGATGTTGGGCACCGTGTTCGCCACGTTGTAGCCGTCCGCGAGCACCCCCGAGCCCAGGACGGCCACCAGGACCGCCGAGCGCACGAAGCCGGTCGCCCGGGACACCACCGTCCCCACCGCCATCACCAGGCTCGGCGGGACGGTGCGCCGCGGCTTGCGGTGCCGGGCGGACGGAACGGACGGAAGGGACGGGGCCGTGGGAACAGGCGGAGCCGACGGAACGGGCCGACCGGGCACGCCCACCGCCGACCGCACGCCGGGTGGCACCGGACGCCGGGGCGCGGAGCCCCCGCCGACACGACCGCTCGGGGCCGCGTGCTCCCCGCCGGACCTCGGCTCCCCCCGGGGCCCGAGCTCACGGGCCCCGACGGCTTCCTGAAGAACGGTCATCCGCCAGCCCCTCTCGCTCCGGGCACCGGCCCGAACAGGCCGGCGAGAACGGCGAGAGCATGCGTCAAGTGCCCTGAAGCGAGCCTGAGAAAGCTGAAGACCGCTTAAGGAACGGATCCGGCGCCGGTGGCATCCTGATCCGCATGGAAATTCTGATGGTGGAGGACGATCCCCAGGTCGCCGCGGCCGTACGGCGCGGTCTGGAGGCCGAGGGCTACACCGTCGACCTCGCCCCGGACGGCCTCACCGGCCTGCGGCTGGCCCGGCGGCACGCCTACCGGGCGATCGTGCTCGACATCATGCTGCCCGGTCTGAACGGCTACAAGGTGTGCGAGGCGCTGCGCGCCGAGGGCGTGACCACCCCGATCCTGATGCTGACCGCCAAGGACGGCGAGTACGACGAGGCCGAGGGCCTGGACACCGGCGCCGACGACTACCTCACCAAGCCGTTCTCCTACCTGGTCTTCCTGGCCCGCCTGCGCGCCCTGATCCGCCGCAGCCAGACCCCCGGCCCGCTGCTGCGGGTGGGCGAGCTGTGGCTGGACCCGGCGGGCCGCCGCTGCGGCCGCGGCAGCGCCGAGATCACCCTCACCGAGCGCGAGTTCGCCGTGCTGCGCTGCCTGGCCGAGCACCCCGGCGAGGTGCTGTCCAAGCGCCGGATCGTCGACGAGGTGTGGGACATCGCCTTCGACGGCGAGGAGTCCATCGTCGAGGTGTACGTCAGCATGCTGCGCCGCAAGGTGGACTCCCCGTTCGGCGTCCGCTCGATCACCACCGTGCGCGGCGCCGGCTACCGACTGGAGGCCTGACCGTGCTCAGCCGCCTCTCCACCCGCCTGCGCACCTCGCTGGCGGCCGGCCTCGCGGCCCTGCTGCTGCTCGGCGGCGGCGCCTGGTGGCTGCGCAGCCGCTTGTACGACGCCCAGCTGGCGGCCGCCGAGTCCGAGGCGCAGGCGCAGGCCCGCGAGCTCAGCAACGGCTTCAAGTACGGCCGGCAGCTGGCGAACAACGGGCAGCTGCCGTACCTGGTGCTGGACAGAGGCGGCCAACTGGTCCTCATGGGCGGCCCGCTGACCACCCAGCACCTGGTCGGGCCGCTGCCCACGCTCGTACCGGACCTGGCGCCGGACAACTGGCAGTCGGTCCAGCGGATCGCCATCGGCCCCGTCGGCACGGCCGCCGCCAACCGCTACTCGGGACGCACCTTCGTCGCGATGGGCGCCTGGAGCCCGCTGCTGGACAAGGACGGACTGCAGCCGAAGCCGGGGAGCAGCCCGTTCACGATCTACGTGCTGGCCACCCCGTTCGCGGCCGAGGCCTCGCTGCACACCATCGACCCGGTGCTCCGGGTCGGCGTGCCCGCCGCGGCGCTGCTGGTCGCGCTGATGGCCTGGGTGGCGACCAGCCGGGCGCTGCGCCCGGTGGAGGCGATCCGCGCCGAGCTGGCCGAGATCGGCGAGCACCGGCTGGACCGCCGCGTCCCGGTGCCGCCGTCCGGCGACGAGATCACCAGGATGGCCCGGACCACCAACGCCACACTGGACCGGCTGGAACGCTCGGCCGCCCAGCAGCAGCGCTTCGTCGCGGACGCCTCGCACGAGTTGCGCAGCCCGATCGCGGCGCTGCGCACCAACCTCGAAGTCTCGCTGGCCCACCCCGAGCGCACCGACTGGCCGGCCGCCACCCAGGAGGCGCTCACCTCGGTCGAGCGCCTCCAGCAGCTCACCGAGGACCTGCTGTTCCTGGCCCGGGGCACGCACCCGGCGACGGCCGGCCAGCTCACCACCGTCGACCTGGCCGCCGTGCTGCGCGAACTCGCCGACCAGTACCGCCCGGTCCTCGACGCCCGGCTCGTCCTGCGGGTGGACACGCCCGAGGCGGTCCTGGTGCGCGGCAGCCGGATCCGGCTGCACCGGCTGGTGCGCAACCTGCTGGACAACGCCAAGCGGCACGCGGCGACCGAGGTGGTGCTGTCCGCGCGGCAGACCGCGTTCGGCTGCGTCCTGGAGGTCCGGGACGACGGCCCGGGCGTGCCGCCGGAGGACCGTGAGCGGATCTTCGAACCGTTCACCCGGCTCGACGAGGCCCGCAGCCGGGACGCCGGCGGCAGCGGCCTGGGCCTGGCCATCGCGGCGGACGTCGCCACCCGGCACGGCGGCACCCTGCGCGTCGCCCACGCGCCGCGCGGCGCCCGCTTCGTACTGGAGCTGCCGTCCGCCTAGCCGGCCCGGTCGGCCCGGTCGGCCCGGTCGGCGGCCGAGGACTCGGGTGCGACGGACACCGTCCGCAGCGGCACCGAGGCCCGCAGCCGGAAGCCCCTGCCCCGCTCCCCCGGCCCGGTCTCCAGCCGCCCGCCGACCAGCGCCAGTCGCTCCTCCAGCCCGGACAGGCCGTTCCCGGGCTGGGACTTGCCCGGCCCGCGTCCGTCGTCGGCGATCTCCAGGACGGCGTAGCGCTCGCCGCTCGCCTCCCAGTTCTCGTCCGCCGTCACCGTGCAGACGGTGGCGCCCTCGCCGTGCCGGACGATGTTGGTGACGGCCTCGCGCAGCGCCCAGGCCAGCGCGCCCGCCTCCTCGTCGGCCAGCCCCGGCCAGCGGTCCACCAGCTCCGGCGCGACCTCCAGCCGGACCTGGGCGGCGGCCAGCGCGGTACGGGCGGCGGCGATCTCGACCGGCAGGGTCGGGCGGCGGAAGCCGGTCACCGCCTCCCGGACGTCGATCAGCGACTGCCGGGCGACCTGCTCGATGTCGGCGACCTGCGCTCGCGCCGCCTCGTCCTTGCCGGCGTCCATGAACCGTCCGGCCAGCTCGCTCTTCAGGGTGATCAGCGAGAGCGAGTGCCCGAGCAGGTCGTGCAGGTCGCGGGCGAGCCGCAGCCGTTCCTCGGAGGCGGCCAGGTGCGCGACGGCGGCGCGGGCCTCGCGCAGTTCCTTCATGGTGGCGACCAGCCGCTGCAGGCCGGTCATCGCGATGCCGGAGAGGAAGCCGCTGAGCGCGAAGGTGGCGATGTTGTCCGTACTGGCGTGGATGACGAGGCCGACGGCGGCGATGAGCCCGGCCATGGCGGCCAGGGCGCGCAGCGCGTACCGCGCCGGTGTGATGATCGCGACGCACACCGAGGCGTAGATGAAGAGGGTCAGGAAGGCCTCGCCGAGCACGACGGAGGACGCGACCGCGAGCACCACCATCAGCGCGACGATCACCCGGCAGGTGCGCGGCCACATCCCCTGGGTCGAGCGGAAGATCACCAGCAGGACGTAGCTGCCCACGAAGAAGCCCAGGCAGATCCAGCCGAGCACCCGCGCGCCCGTGCTGTGCCCACCGTTCACCAGGCTGCTCACCGGGTAGGCCAGGTAG
>NZ_JBEORY010000012.1:0-167584 GCF_040302665.1 Kitasatospora sp. NPDC097691
CCCACCGGGGCGACGACGACGCGTGGAACATCGCCGCGCTGGTCCTGGACCTGGCTGGACGCGGGGACTGGCCGAGCGCGGCGGCCGAGGAGCGGTGAGCCCCGGGTGATCGTCCCGTCCGGCGGCGCCGTTCCCGGAGCGTGACGAGTCTCCGCCCACACCCCGCCCACACCCCGCCCGCGCCTCAGCCGCACCTCCGCCGCGCCTCAGGTGCGTTCGAAGCCGTGGGTGTGGCCGATGACCTCGAAGCCCCGGCGGGCGTACCAGTCCCGCGGCCAGTCGTCGGACTCCGCGATCAGGAAGCGCGTGGCGCAGCCCGCGTCCACCGCGCGGCGCAGCCCGGCGGCCAGGACGGCGTCGGCGTGGCCGTGCCGGCGGTGCTCCTCGGCGGTCATCAGGTCCTCGATCTGGGCGATCCCGATGGCGGGTTCGAGGTAGAGGTCGCTCCAGGCGGCCACCTCGCCGTTCTCCGCGCGCGAGCCGAGGAAGCGGACGCGTTCGGCTCCCCGGCCGCTCGTCACGCGCCGGTCGACCAGCAGGTCGATCACCTCCTCGTCGGCTTCCGGCAGCGACCTCCGCCAACTCGCCGCGAGCGGCTCGCGGAGCGCCGCCAGGCCGACCTCCTCGACGGTGCGACCGTCGGCGGCAGGGACCGGCCCGGTGTGCAGCATCACCAGGTAGGTGCTGTGCCGGTACCCGGCCCGCTCGAAGGGCTCGACGCACGCCTCGCCGAAGTCCCCGTCCAGGACGGACACGAGTCGGAACGGCCGCTCGCCCATCACCTCGTCGACGACGCCGGGCAGGGCGGCCGGCTCCGCGTCGGTCCGGTCCACGAAGACCTGGTTGTTCGACCACGAGCCCGCGAAGCGGTCGTCGAACACCGCGAACCCGCCCGGGAGTTCGACCGTGCGCTCGGCCCGCCGACGCGCGAACCCGGCCAGGAAGGTGTTGATCCGCCGCACCTCGTCATCCGACATGCGGAGGACTCTACGGGTTCCCGGTCGGCGCGGGCCCGCTCCCCGCACGCCGTACACCGTCCCGGCAGGCCCCGGCCCGGTGACGCTGCGTGATCCCGTCGAAGGAGCGACCTCCGGTTGACAGGACCTTCGACGACGAAGCTACTTTGAGTGGCAAGCACATTACTCATCGTGATCATCTCGCTGCCCACTTCCCGAGGAAGACCATGGAGAACCCCGTCATCGAAGGCACCGCCGGCGACCGCGCCCGCTGGCAGACCTGCCGACAGCTGGCGCGCGAACTGCTGCTGGTCGGTCCGGACGACAAGGACCTGAAGCTGCGCTACCTCGACGTCCTGATCAAGGACGGCATCCCGGCGACGGACGAGCCCAAGGACGTGCTGATCGTCGGCGCGGGCATCGCCGGACTGGTCGCCGGGAAGCTGCTCAAGGACGCCGGACACAACGTCACCATCCTGGAGGCCAACGCCAACCGGACCGGCGGGCGGATCAAGACCTTCCGTTCCGCCGACGACGATCTCGACGGGCCGTTCTACGACCCGAAGCAGTACGCGGAGGCCGGGGCGATGCGGCTGCCCAGCTTCCATCCGCTCACGCTGGCGCTGGTCGACAGCCTCGGTCTGGAGCGGCAGCTGTTCTTCAACGTCGACGTCGATCCGGACACCGGCAACCAGAACGCGCCCGTCCCGCCGGTGGTCTACGAGTCCTTCGAGCCCGGCAAGGTCTGGAAGTACGGCGCGGACAGCCCGGACTTCCGCGAACCGGCCAAACGCTTCGACTCCTGGATCCGCACGAACCGGATCCAGGCCCGCCGCAAGGAGTACGCCGCCGACCCCAGCTGCATCAACGAGGGCTTCCACCTCACCGGCGACGAGGTGCGGATCACCGCCGCCGACATGGTCCACCAGGCCCTGGAGCCGGTCCGCGACTACTACTCGGTGATCAAGGACGGCAAGCGGGTGAACAAGCCGTTCGCCGAGTGGCTGGACGGCTGGGCCCGGGTGATCCGCGACTTCGACGGCTACTCGATGGGCCGCTTCCTGCGCGAGTACGCGGGCTTCAGCGACGAGGCCATCGAGGCGATCGGCACGATCGAGAACATGACCTCGCGGCTGCACCTGGCCTTCTTCCACACCTTCCTGGGCCGCAGCGACATCAACCCGAACGCCACCTACTGGGAGATCGAGGGCGGCAGCTGGAACCTGCCCGAAGCGCTCGCCGACGAGCTCCGGGACGAACTGCGGATGGGCCGGCGGATGATCCGGATGGAGTACTGGGACTCGCGCCGGGACGGCGGAGGGGCCCGGGAGGTGGGCCCGGTCGGGCCGCAGGTCGCCGTCAGCACCGTTCCCGAGGACGACCCGGAGGCCGAACCCACCGTCTGGAAGGCCGACATCGCGATCGTCACCGTCCCGTTCTCCGCCCTGCGGTTCGTCCAGGTGACGCCCCCGTTCTCCTACAAGAAGCGCCGGGCGATCATCGAGACCCACTACGACCAGGCCACCAAGGTGCTGCTGGAGTTCTCCCGCCGGTGGTGGGAGTTCACCGAGGCGGACTGGAAGGTCGAACTCGACTCCATCGCCCCCGGCCTGTACGAGTACTACCAGCGGGCGGGCGAGGACGACGCCGAGGCGGCCGTCGCCGCCGCCCACAACGGCCACCGGCCCCCGCGCAACCTGCCGGAGATGCTGCTCGGCGCCCACGCGAGCGTGGACGAGCGCCGGATCGGCCAGGGCCAGCGGGAGGTCTACCGGAACACGCCGCTGCTCCGGGCGAGCGTGCGCCCCGCCACCGACTGCTTCGGCGGCGGCTCGACCACCGACAACCCGAACCGCTTCATGTACTACCCCTCGCACCCGGTGCCCGAGAGCGACGGCGGCGGCGTGGTGCTGGCCAGCTACAGCTGGTCGGACGACGCGGTGCGCTGGGACTCCATGGAGGACGACGAGCGGTACGTGTACGCGTTGCGCAACCTCCAGTCGGTGCACGGCCGCCGGATCGAGGTGTTCTACACCGGCTACGGGCAGACCCAGAGCTGGCTGCGCGACCCGTACGCCTTCGGCGAGGCGGCGGTGTACACCCCGCACCAGATGACCAGCTTCCATCTCGACGTGATGAAGCCGGAGGGCCCGGTGCACTTCGCCGGCGAGCACGTCTCGCTCAAGCACGCCTGGATCGAGGGCGCGGTGGAGACCGCCGTCCGGGCGGCCATCGCGGTGCACGAGGCTCCGCCGCCGCCGGCCCAGGCGGAACCGGAGGTCCGGCCCGAGGCCCGGCCCAGGCAGGAAAGCCGGCCGGAGATCCGACAGGAGGCAGTGCGCGGATGAGCGGCGACGAATGGACGGTGGCCCGCTACCTGGCCACCCGGCTGGAGCAGCTGGGCATCACGTACCTGTTCGGCGTGCCGGGGGACTTCCTCGGCCCGTTCCTGACGATCATGCAGGCCACCACCGGCGTACGCTGGATCGGCACCCCCACCGAGATGGGCGGCGGCTACGCAGCCGACGCCTACGCCCGGGTGCGGGCCGCCGACATCGACCCGGACACCGGCGAACAGGGCGTCGGCGCCGTCGCGGTGACCTACGGGGTGGGTGCGTTCAGCCTGCTCAACACCGTCGGCGGCGCGTACGTCGAGGACGTACCGCTGATCGCGATCAACGCCGCGCCCTCCTACGAGCAGTGGCTCAACCAGCAGGCCGTCGGCCTGCTCACCTCGCACATGAGCCCGCGCCGGGAGAGCAACCTGGAGGTCTACCGGCAGGTCACGGTGGACGCACAGGTGCTCTCCAACCCGGGGCTGGCGCCCTCGCAGATCGACAGCGCCATCACCGCGTGCCTGACCGAGCGCAAGCCGGTCTACCTCGAGGTGATGGAGGACCTCTGGCACGCGCCGTGCGCGCCTCCGCAGGGCGAACTCCGGGCCCACGAGCGTCCGTTCACCAAGCGGAACGAGGAGATGCTGGAGAAGGCGGTCGCGGCCGCGGTGGACCTGATCACCGAGTTCGGCACGCCGATCGTGTGGGCCGGCGAGGAACTGGTCCGCAAGCGGCTGGAGGACGAGCTGCTGGACTTCGTGCAGGCCACCCGAATGCAGTTCTGCACCACGGTCGGCGCGAAGTCCGTGGTGTCCGAACGGCACCCGCTGTTCGCCGGCGTCTACAACGGCAAGGCGAGCCTGCCGGAGATCCGGACGACCTTCAAGAACGCCGGGTGCCGGATCGGCCTGGGCACCTGGTCCACGTCCAAGAACCTCGGCGGCGAGCAGTCGATCGGCGACGACTGGATCGTGGCGGCCCGCGACGGCGTCAGCGTCGGCGCCAAGTACTTCCCCGAGGTCCAACTCGGCCGGTTCATCGGCGCGTTGCGCGACGCACTGAACGGAAAGACCTTCCCCGCCGACCACTTCGCGCTGGCGCACGCGGCGGGCCTGGACGTCCCGGCCAGCACCGCCGACTTCCTGGACTCGCTGAGCACCGACCGGTACCCGACGGAGCTGACCTACGACAGCTTCTTCGAGCACGTCAACTTCTTCCTGGAGCACCAGGCCACCGGCGGGGACCCGGAGGCCCCGTCGCCCTTCACGGTGGTCTCGGACGCCGCCTTCGCGCTCCTCGGCTCGATGAACCTGCGGATCACCGAGCGGGCCGGCTTCCTGGCCCAGAACAGCTGGCTGTCCATCGGCTACTCCGTCGGCGCCGCCACCGGCGTGGCCCTGGGCCGCCAGCAGCCGATGAAGCGTCCGATGGTGTTCGTCGGGGACGGCTCCTTCCAGGAGATCTGCCAGGAGCTGTCCACCCAGGTGCGCCACCACCTGCGGCCGGTGGTCTTCGTCCTGGACAACGAAGGCTTCTACGGCATCGAGCAGATGCTGGTCAGCCCCTGCTACTACAAGGAGAAGCCCTCCAACGGGGCCGACTTCTACAACGTGCTGCACCCGTGGCGCTACGAGATGCTCGCCGAGGTGTTCGGCACGGAGAAGGACCGGATGCACGGTCGCGAACTCTCCACCCACGCCGAGCTCGACTCGCTCCTGCTGGACCTCGCCGATGCCGGCAACGACATCAACCACGCACCGATCCTGGCCCGCGTCCGGCTCAGCCGGCACGACTACCCGCGGGCTCTGCAGTACCGGATCGACGAGAAGTGCCCGTAGCCGCGAAGCACGCATGACCGCGGAGCATGCATGCCGCCCCGTCACACACCGGCCCTCGTCCCCGACGAGGGCCGGTGCGCGTCGCGCGCCACGCGCCACGCGCCGGGCGTGCGGCGCCCCGGGCCGGAGCCGGAGCCGGAGCCGTTGACAGTGCCACGCCGGGCTCCTAGCGTGACGCAGTCGATTACCAGCCGGTAGGGACTCCTGCACGTAGGGACTGTTGATGGCCGAGACCCGCCCGTACGACCTCGTCCTGTTCGGTGCCACCGGGTTCACCGGCGGGCTCACCGCCGAGTACCTGGCCCGAACCGCGCCCGAGGGCTGCCGCTGGGCACTCGCCGGGCGGGACGGGCGCAGGCTCGCCGCCGTCCGGACGAGGCTGGCGACGATCGACCCGCGCTGCGCCGACCTCCCGCTGCTGGTCGCGGACGCCGCGGACCGCGCGGCGCTGCGCGACGTGGCCGCCTCGGCCCGGGTGGTGGTCTCCACCGTCGGCCCCTACCTGCGGCACGGCGAGCCGCTGGTCGCGGCCTGCGCGGACAGCGGCACCGACTACGTGGACCTCACCGGCGAGCCGGAGTTCGTCGACCGGATGTACCTCCGGCACCACGAGCGGGCGGTGGCCACCGGCGCGCGGCTGGTGCACGCCTGCGGCTTCGACTCGGTGCCGCACGACCTCGGCGTGCTGTTCACCGTCGAGGAGCTGCTGCGCCGCGGCGGACCGGCGGCCCGGGTCTCGGTCGAGGGCTTCGTCCGCGCCGGCGGCACCATCTCCGGCGGCACCTTCGCCTCCGCGATGACGGCCTTCTCCCGACCGCGGGCGATGGCCCGGGCCGCCCGGGAGCGCCGCGCGGTCGAGCCCCGGCCGAAGGGACGGCTGGTCCGCACCCCGGCGGGCCGACCGCACCGGTCGCGGGCGGCCCGCGCCTGGGCGGTACCGATGCCCACGATCGACCCGCAGGTGGTGGCCCGCTCGGCCGCCGCACTGGACGAGTACGGCCCGGACTTCGGCTACGCGCACTACGCGGCGGTGCGACGGCTGCCGGTCGCCGTCGGCGGTGTCGCCGCGGTGGCGGCGCTCGCCCTCGCCGCCCAGCTGCCGCTGCTGCGCCGGGCCCTCGGGCGGCTGCGCGAGCCCGGCGCCGGGCCGAGCGCGGAGCAGCGGGCGCGGTCCTGGTTCGCCGTCCGGTTCGTGGCCCGGGCGGAGGGCGGGCGGACGGTCCTCACCGAGGTGTCCGGCGGCGATCCCGGCTACCAGGAGACCGCGAAGATGCTGGCCGAGTCGGCGCTGTGCCTGGCGTACGACGACCTGCCGCCGGTGGCGGGGCAGCTGACCACGGCGGTGGCGATGGGTCGGCCGCTGATCGACCGGCTGGTCGCGGCGGGACTCTCCTTCCGGGTGCTGGACACTCCACCGACGGCCGCGCCCGGTCGGTAGCGGCTGCGGGCAACCGCGGTCGGCCGTCCCTGCCGCTGCCCGTGCCCCTGCTACCCGTGCGCCGCGGCGGCGGCCGCCGCGAGCGCGGCCACCGGGGGCTTGCGGATGTCGGAGTGCGCACCGGAGAACGGCTCGCCGTCCACGTCGTTGATGACGGCGGCGGCGTTCACCCGGTAGAAGGCTCCGGGCACGAAGCCGTAGTCGGCGCCGCCGTCGGCCGGCATCACCCGGTCCTCGGCCGGCGCCACGGCCTGGTACCCGTCCGCGCCCATGCCGTCCCAGCGCCCGGCGACGTCGGCCTCCGAGTCCTGGCGGGCGAGGAACGAGGCCTTCGGGTACCACACGCCGACCGCCCAGTCGTGGACGCTGAAGGTGGAGACGAGCGGGCCGTGCACCCGGTCCGCGAAGGCGTTCAGCGCGCCCGCGCTGCCGAAGGGGTTGTCCTGGGCGTGGGCGAAGGACCAGTGCGAGAACGCCCCCTGGATCAGCAGCAGGGAGGTGACCGGGCTGTCGGCGGGCGTGCCGACGCCGGCCAGGGCGAAGGAGACCAGCCGGGCACCGAAGCTGTGGCCGATCAGGTGCACCCGCAGGCCGGGCGAGCGGCCGTGCAGGGCGGCGAGCAGCGGCCCCAGGCCGGTCCGGCCGATGTCGCCGGCCCGAGCCTTCATGATCGAGTACGAGAGCACCCGCAGCGCGTCCTTTGCCCCGTTCACGGCGTGCCGGAACCAGTCGCCGATGCCCTGCGTGGACGAGCCGGGCGGCGCGCTGCCGAAGGCCTCGGCGGCGGCCTGGTAGGCCGTCTTCGGGTCGGCGTCCTGCAGCAGCGCCCGCTCGCCCGAGTCCTCGAACGCGCCGTCGGGCGCGGGCGGCGGGACCAGGGACCGGATCAACTGGTGGATGCTCACCAGCCGTTGCTCCTTGGCCGCGTCGGTCTCGCCCGAGCCGACCGCCGCGACGCCCTCGTCGATCTGCCGGCCGAGCTCCGTCACCGTCTGCTGCTGCGCCGGGTCGGCGAAGCCCTTGACCAGCGACGCGGCGATGTCGGCCCCGGAGACGGCCGCCGTTCCGGCGCTGAGGTCCACCACGGCACCGTCCCCGGCCTGGGGCGAGGCGGCCGCGGCCGGCGGGGTGGCCGGCGTGGGCGGGAACCAGAGCGAGGGCCAGTAGACCCCCGCGAATCCCACCGTGCCGAGGCCCGCCACGCCGCTCACGGCCTCCCGGATCAGCGGGAACATCGCGTCGTAGAGCTCGCGGGCGCTCTGTTCGGCCGTGCCCCATCCGTGGCTGAAGACGAACAGGTCCTGCACCCCCTCGGCCGTCACCTCGTCGAGGAAGTCGCCCGCCGCGGGCGTGGTCAGCGCCCCCTGCGCGTCGAAGGTGACGTCCCACACGGGCTCGTTCGTCGGCAGTCGTCTCATCGCACGTGACCTTTCGGGTCGTCGTTCATCCGTCCGTCAGACATTCGCCAGCATCCGCATCAAGTCCACCAGACCCGCCCCCTGGGCGTACCGCTCCCGGCCGAGGTCGGTGGCGGAGGCGGTGAGCAGGCTCTTGACCTGCTGCGGTCGGCCGATGAACTCCGGGCGGGCGGAGAGGAAGGCCGCGATCACACCGGAGACGTGCGGCGCCGCCATCGACGTGCCGGACTGCTCGGCGTACGTCAGCAGGCTCTCCGGGACAGGGGCGCCCGGGGCTGGGGTCAGCCCGGCGGTGGCCCGGACCTTGCCGCTGGCCGCCGAGGCGATCCACTCGCCGGGCGCCACGACGTCGGGTTTCATCCGCCCGTCGAGCGTCGGGCCCTTGCCCGAGGTCCACGTGACGCCGAACGCGTGCGGAGCCTCCCGATGGGTGGAGCCGACCGCGATGCAGTCCTCGGTGTGCGCCGGTTCGGTGATCGAGCCCATGACGGCCGAGGTGTTGGCGGTGTCCCGGGGTGTGCTCCGGGCGCCGAAGTTGCCGGCGGAGACCACCACGACCACGCCGGAGGCGACCACCTGGCCCACCGCCTGGCAGAGCGGCGACTGGCCCGCGGCGTACTGGTCGGGCCTCCACTCGCAACCGAGGCTCATGTTGACGCCGTGCACGCGCAGGACCGCCGGGTCCACGTTGACCTCGGTCCGCAGGTAGGTGAGCGCGCGGATGACCGCGCTGGAGGAGGTCACGTAGGTGCCCTGGCTGCTGAGCCGCATGACCTTGATGCTGACCAGTTCGCAGGCCGGCGCCATCCCCGACAGCCGCTCCGCTCCCGCCCTGGCGACGAACCCGCCGTCCCCGGGCTCGTCCGGCGTCGCCACCCGCGGCGTCATGCCGTCCGGGGTGCAGCCCGCGATGATGCCGGCGACGTGCGTGCCGTGCCCGCTGTCGTCCACGAGCGGCGACGCCGGGGCCCGGTCGGCCGCTGCGCCGGGTGGCTGTGCCGCGGGGTCGTCCGGGTTCACCAGGAAGCTGAAGTCCCGGTGCAGACCGCTGGTCCGCCCCTGCGGTAAGTCCTCGCCCCGCCCCTCGGCCGCGAGCTCCAATCCGGAGAAGTGCGGGTGGGTCGCGTCGATGCCGCTGTCGATGACCGCCCACACGACCCCGCTCCCGCGCGCGTCGTAGGCGCGCCAGGCGGCGTTGGCCTTCACCGTGGGTGCCGAGCGGTCGATCTGCGGGAGCAGCAGGTAGTCCGGCCACACCCGGAAGACGGTCGGCGGTCGCCCGGTCCGGGCGGCGGACCGGCGGTCGTCCTCCACCAGCTCGCTCAGGTCCCCGCGGGAGAGGACGGTCTGGTACAGCTTCGGCGCGACCAGGGCGAGCCCCGGCGGCACCTCGGGCTGCACGTGGCTCCCCGACGTGACCTCGTCGGGCCACTGCCCGCGGGAACGCCCCGCGTAGCGCTCCCAGAGCGCGTAGAACTCGTCACGGACCGCCTGCAGCCCGCCGGGGTAGCGCAGGTTCAGCTCGATCAGCATCGGCACCTGCTGCTCCGGGTCGACCTCCTCGACCGCCCTGAGCATGATCCCGGGCGGGGAGCCGGGCCCGCTCCCGGGCGGTGGCCCGGGCGGGGACAGGTTGAGGTCACCCACGATGGGCGACCGGAAGGGGCTCTCGGGCTCGTACGCCATGACCGTCCCTACAGCCCGCTCGGCCACGTGTAGCCGCTCGGCACCTGGACGGCGGCGTTCTCGGCGGCCGTGCCGTAGACCAGGGCGATCTCGTCGTGGTCGTGCAGCAGGATCGCGGCCGGATCGCCCTCGGCCTGCTTGCCGTTGACGTAGGTCTTCAACGCGTGGGTGGCGTCGGTCTTCAGGCCGCCGAGGTGGTCGGCGGAGGCGGAGACCTGCCATTCGGTGAGGAACTGCCCGAGGCTGAAGTCGGCGTGCACCGGCGACTCGACGTGGATGATGCCGGTGGCGTCATGGGTGTGCAGCGGGCTGATCTGCTGGGTGCTCTCGTCCACGCCGATCAGCGCCGGCACCTCGACGGGCTTGCCGTCCGCCAGGACGTCCAGGTGGGTGTGGATGTGCAGCACCGAGCCCTCCGTGCCGAGCAGCGGCAGCCCGGCCGCCGCCACGGCGGCCGCGACGTCGCTCGGCGCGTCCCACGGCGGCAGGGTGGTGCGGCCTTCGGCCGTGGTCCGCGGCAGCGCCGGGATCCCGTGCGAGGAACCGGGCGAGCCCTGGTTCGTCGCGATCACGGCGGCGATCCCGCCGACCACCGCCAGGGCGACCAGGCCGATCGTGCCGCGCACCAGCAGCCGCCGGCGCCGTTCCCGGCGGGCCTCCGCCGCCCGGATCGCCGCAGTGTGGGCCCGGCGGTCGGCCGGCTCCGGCCGGCGCCCCGGTTCTCGCTCAGACATCCGTACGGACCTCCTCGCGCGCGGCGGTGCCGCTCGGCACCGCTCCATCAGCGTGACAGAACCGGATGCGATCGGCTCGTCGAGCACCGGTGGACTCCGCCCCGGAGCCCGCCCTGGAATCCGCCTGGAGTCCGGGCCGGAATCCGGGCCGGAATCCGCGCACGGCTATTGACTCCCAGTCCAACAGTGGCGATTCTCATCACACCGAGTGCGCGGTCCATGACAGCCGGCCCGGAAGGGTCGGTCCGCGCCCCGGACGGGCCCCTTGCGTGGCCGCGCCACCCCCTCACCTCGGACACGGGTGGTGACCATGCACCAACTCCCCCACGGCAGGCGCGGATTCGTCGCACTGCTGGCCGCACTCCTCACCCTGGCCGCCATGGTGGTCGCCGCTCCGGCGCCCGCGGCGTCGGGCGAGACGGGCTGGTGGAACCCGACTGCGCGACCCGCACCCGACTCGCAGATCGGCGTCACCGGCGAGCCGTTCCGCGGGACCGACGCCCAGGGCCGGGTCCGGGGCTTCGTCGACGCGCACGACCACATCATGGCCAACGAGGCGTTCGGCGGGCGGCTGATCTGCGGCAAGTCCTTCTCCGAAGCCGGGATCGCGGACGCGCTGAAGGACTGCCCCGAGCACTACCCCGACGGCTCGCTCGCCATCTTCGACTTCATCACCAAGGGCGGCGACGGCAAGCACGACCCGGTCGGCTGGCCGACCTTCAAGGACTGGCCGGCCCACGACTCGCTCACCCACCAGCAGAACTACTACGCCTGGATCGAACGGGCCTGGCGCGGCGGCCAGCGGGTCCTGGTCAACGACCTGGTCACCAACGGGGTGATCTGCTCGGTCTACTTCTTCAAGGACCGCAGCTGCGACGAGATGACCTCCATCCGCCTCCAGGCGCAGAAGACGTACGAGCTGCAGGCCTACGTCGACACGATGTACGGCGGGCCGGGCAAGGGCTGGTTCCGGATCGTCACCGACAGCGCGCAGGCCCGCCAGGTGATCGAGCAGGGCAAACTGGCCGTCGTCCTCGGCGTGGAGACCTCCGAGCCGTTCGGCTGCAAGCAGATCCTCGACGTCGCCCAGTGCAGCAAGGCCGACATCGACCGCGGCCTGGACGAGCTGTACGGGCTGGGCGTGCGCAGCATGTTCCTCTGCCACAAGTTCGACAACGCGCTCTGCGGGGTGCGCTTCGACGAGGGCGCCCTCGGCACGGCGATCAACGTCGGCCAGTTCCTCTCGACCGGCACCTTCTGGCAGACCGAGAAGTGCGCCGGGCCGCAGCACGACAACCCGATCGGCCTCGCCCCGGCACCCGAGGCGCAGCAGCAGCTCCCGGCGGGGGTGGCGGTGCCGGCCTACGCCGGCGACGCGCAGTGCAACACCCGCGGGCTGACCGAGCTCGGCGAGTACGCGGTGCGCGGGATGATGAAACGCAAGATGATGCTCGAAGTCGACCACATGAGCGTCAAGGCGGCCGCGCGCTCGTTCGACATCCTGGAGTCCGAGTCCTACCCGGGCGTGCTCTCCTCGCACAGCTGGATGGACCTCGACTGGATCGAGCGGGTCTACAAGCTCGGCGGTTTCGTCGCCCAGTACATGAACGGCGCCGAGGGGTTCAGCGCGGAGGCGAAGCGCACCGACGCGCTGCGCGACAAGTACCACGTCGGGTACGGCTACGGCACCGACATGAACGGCGTCGGCGGCTGGCCCGGCCCGCGCGGGGCGGACACCGCCAACCCGGTGCGCTACCCGTTCCGCAGCGCCGACGGCGGCTCCCTGATCGACCGTCAGACCACCGGCTCCCGCACCTGGGACATCAACACGGACGGCGCCGCGCACTACGGCCTGGTACCGGACTGGCTGGAGGACATCCGGCAGGTCGGCGGCCAGGACGTGGTGGACGACCTCTTCCGCGGCGCCGAGTCCTACCTCACCACCTGGGGGGCGACGGAGCAGCACCGGGCCACGGTGAACCTGGCCGCGAACCGCCCGGCCACCGCCAGCACCACCGAGTGGTGGAACCCGTTCGTCAGCTACGCGCCCGGCCGGGCGGTGGACGGCGACCCGGGCACCCGCTGGGCCAGCGAGTGGACCGACGACCAGTGGCTCCAGGTCGACCTCGGCTCCACCGGCCTGGTCGGTCGCGTCACGCTGGACTGGGAACGCGCCTACGGGCGGGCGTACCGCATCGAGGTCTCCACCGACGGGAGCACCTGGCGGTCGGTGTGGTCCACCACCACCGGGGACGGCGGCCTGGACACCGCACGGTTCACCGGCGTCCCGGCCCGCTACGTCCGCGTCCACGGCGAGCAGCGCGGCACCCAGTGGGGCTACTCACTGCACGAGGTCGGCGTCTACAGCAGCTAGCACGTCGGCGGGCCCGGGCACGGGAGCCGGCCGTCCCAGCGGGAGCAGGTACTGGACGGGCTCCTCGATGTCGTCCAGGCCGAGGAGTTCGTGCGCGAGGTCGTCGTGGAGGCCGCCGAGGGGGGTGGTGCCGAGGCCGTGGGCGGCGGCGGTGAGCAGGAGGTTCTGGGTGAGGTGGCCGGCTTCGAGGAGGCCGAGGCGCAGGGCGCGCAGGCCGTAGCGGCGGCGCAGGAGGGCGAGGTCGAGGTAGACGGCGAGGACGGCGGGGGCGTCCTCGATGTCGATCGCCGCCGGGTCGGTGGCCGGGCGGGAGAGGTAGGAGGAGAGGGCCTTGAGCTCGTCGACGGCGGGCGGCGGGCCGATCGGGCGCAGGCTGCGGTGCTCCGGGAGGCACTGGTAGGTGCCAGCGGGCAGGCCGTCGACGGCGAGGGCGACCAGGCGCAGGCGCACGGTGTGCAGGGCGCCCGCGCTGGGGTACGGGCGGTGGCCGGTGTCCTCGCCATCGGCGAAGGCCGGCCACAGCAGGCCGCCGAGGGTGGCGGCGGTGAGCGGGCCGGTCAGCGGGCCGCGGGTGGAGCGGCGGGTGTGCAGCGCGTCGGCGAGGGTGACGGGCGGCAGGGGGGCGGCGGGCAGCGGGACGTCGCCGGGCCGGGGCCGCGGGGCCGGGACGGGCGGCAGGTCGCGCAGGGTGGTGTCCTCGGTGCGGCCGACCTGGAACTTGCTGCGTTCCAGGTACTGGTGGTCCGGCGCGTGGTGGTCGGCGGGGAAGAAGGTGAACGGCTGCTCGGTCTCGAGCAGCGTCCGGGCTGCGAGGCGGCAGACCGCGCGCTCCTCGTCCGGGCCGACGCCGAGCCGGTTGAACAGCATGTGCAGCTGGGAGGCCCAGACCCAGGCCAGGCGTTCGGCGGCGTCCGGGGCCGCGGCGGCCCGCATCCGGGCGGCGGCGCCGGCGACCTCGGCGGCCCAGTCGCCCAGCCAGGGCGCCGCCGTCCCCGCGTCGAGGGCCGCGCGCAGGGCCCGGGCACGCCCGGCCAGGGCCCGGCGCTGCCGGGCGAACACCGTGTTGACCCGGGTGTGGACGGCCGCACCGGGCAGCGCCCGGTACTCGGTGACCCAGCGCCAGGAGGCGGCGTGGCGGCGCAGCCAGCGCGAGGCGGCGAGTTCGTCGAGGCCGAGCGCGTGCGCGGTGGTGTGGGCCAGGTCGAGGGCGAGCGGCAGGCGGGAGTCGGGGGCCGCGTCCAGGGCGCGCAGGGCGTGGACGGCGGTGCGGGTGGAGCGGGTGAACAGCTCCTCGGCGATCGGCAGCAGGGCCGGGCCGCCGTAGCGCCCGGTCTCGGGCACGTACGGCACCTCGGTCACCTCGCCGTGCCGTGCCGTCCAGGGCCCGTCGAGGGGGGTGCGGCGGGTGGCGAGCCGGGTGAGCTCGGCGGCGAGCGACACGGGCGGCGCGCCGCCCGGCGCGCGGAGGCGGATCCGCAGGTGGGGGCCGCCTTCGCCGTAGCGGATGAAGAACCAGTCGGTGTCGGCGAGCCCGTCCATCAGCGGGGCGAGGTCGGTGGTGACGAAGGCGTCCGCCTCGTGGGCGGGCAGCGGCAGCGCGAGGTGCAGGCTGTGCCAGCCGGCTGTCGGCGTGGCGGGGCCGCTCGGCGGCCGGCGGATGGTCGTCGCGTCCTGCATGGTCATCGGGTCCTTTCCGGACGGGCCGGACGGCTAGGGGAACGGGTGCGGGTGGAGGACGGCTAGGGGAACGGGTGCGGGTGGAGGACGGCTAGGGGAACGGGTGCGGGTGGAGGACGGCTAGGGGAACGGGTGCGGGTGGAGCGGCAGTTCGTCGTGGCGCAGCGGGCCCGGGGTGCGGCCGAGCCGGTACGGGACCTCCAGCAGCCGGGGCAGGCCTCGGGTGCGGCGGTTGACGTGGCCGAAGGTCATCGGCAGCGTGCCGGGCACGATCACCTTGGCGCAGTGCAGGCCGAGCCGGTCGCGGACGCCGGGCTCGTCCTGGGTGACCACGAGGACCTCCAGGCCCTCGTCGGCGAGCCGGGCCACGGTGCGCTCCAGCAGCTCGGTCAGGTCGGTGACCGGTGCGGGGGCGCCGGGCCAGCGCTCGGTGCGGGGCACCGGGGGCGGGCCGGCGAAGAGGAAGTCCAGCCGGGGCTGCGCCTCGGGCAGGGCGTTGAGGCCGACGTGGTCGTCCAGGGTGACGACCAGGTCGGGCCGGTCCAGCAGCTGCCGCAGCCGGTGCGCATCGCGCGGGCCGCCGGGGGCGGTGGAGCGGTGCGGGGCCTCCTGGACGTTGGTGACCACCTCGGCGACGGCGGAGCGGATCGCCGCCAGCGGGTCGTGGTGGGCGCCCGCCGCGAGGAAGGTGCGCGGCGCGTCCGGGTGGCCGCCGCGGTGGCGGCAGAGGGCGATCACGGCGGGGATGCCGAGGTCGTTGGTGGCGTCGAGGAGGGTCAGCCGGTAGCCGAGCAGCCGGGCCCGGGCGGCGAGGTCGGCGACCTGCCGGTCCTCGGTGGGGACGGCGACGCCGGGCAGCGGGGTGCCCGCGTACCAGGCCATCAGGAAGGCGTCGCGCTCGGCGACCTCGAACAGGCCGTAGAGCGCGGCCTCCTGGGGGCTGTTGCCGAGTCCGCAGCCGTTCGAGGACTCGTAGACCACGCGGGGGCGGTCGCGGCCCGGCAGGTCCCAGTAGGCGACGTGCTCGGGGACGGCGACCGGGCGGCAGCGGGTGAGCGACCAGCCGTGGACCCAGTCGAGTTCCAGATCCGGGGTGTACGGGACGGTGGTGGCGGCGGGGTGTCCGTGGTGGGCGGGGTCGGGCAGGCCGAGCCGGGCGGGGTCGAGGACGGCGTCGGGGCCGAGGTCGCGTGCCAGGTCGGCGAAGGAGGCGCGCAGGGCGGTCCGGCGGCCGAGCGGCCGCATCCCGGCGTGGCGCTCCACGGCCTCGAACAGCGCCACCCGCTCGCTGGAACGGAAGTCCTCCGCCCGCCCGTAGCCGCCGTCGTCGATCGCCCGGCCGTCGGTCGCCCAGGCGGTGGTGAGGGCGAACGCCGAGTCCTCGGTGCGGAACAGCCGGCGGACGGGGCCGAAGCGCTCGTCGTGCAGCTCGGCACGCAACTGCTCGGCGCCCGTACGTTCGTTGGGGCCGCGCAGCACGGCCGGGTCGGGCAGCGGGCGGGGCGTCACGGGCAGCCGGGCGGCCTCCGCGGTGTCGGCGGGCAGCGGGCGGCAGACGGGGCAGCCGCCGACGGGGCGGACCCGGTGGGTGGACCAGGTGGCGCGGGCACCGTTCACCAGGTGGACGGTGGCGTGGCCGCTGTCGGCGCGGGCCGGTGCGGCTGCGGCGGGGGCCGGTTCTCCGGCGGGGGCGGGGGCTGGTGCGGCGGGGGCCGGTGCTCCGGTGGCGGGTGCGCCGGGGTCCGGTGCGGCTGCGGCCAGCTCGGCGGCGAGCGCGGCCACCGCGTCGCCGAAGGCCGGGGTGCCGGTGCCCGCGAGCGCCAGGTCGGGGCTCTGCCAGGGCACCCGGCCGCCGGCGGTCGCGAGCCGCTGGTACTCGGTGCAGCCGAGGCAGGCGGGGGCGCCGGGGTGCAGGACGGGGCCGACCAGGGTCAGCGCGCCGTCCTCGCGCACCGGCACCAGGCGGACGGGGTGGGTCAGGGCGTGGCGGCTGAGGCGGGCGGCGAGGCCGAGGGTCCACTCGGTGAGGTGGACGACGGCGGTGCCGTCGGTGGTGGCCAGGGCCTGCGCCGGGGTGAGGACGGGGAGTTCGCTCATCGGCCGTCTCCTGCGCGTACGAGTGCCGTGAACCCGCAGCCGTCCAGGGCGTCGGCGAGCGGGCGGGCGGCGGGGCTGGTGGGCCGCCAGGGGGCGGTGCGCAGGCCGGTCAGGCGGTGCAGGGCGGCGCGCAGGTCGGCCTCGCGGTCGGCGAGTCCGGTGAGCCAGCGGTCGGTCCAGCCGTCGTCCGTCCAGGCGGCCGGGTGGCGGCCGGCGGCGGCGAGCGGGGCGGCCGCGCCGGTCGGGGCGGTGTGGTGGGCGGCGGCCAGGCCGCTCCGCCGGGCGAGGAGGCGGGTGAGGGCGGCCAGGGCGGCGTGGGCGACGGCATCGGCGGGGGTGGCCTCGACGACTCGGCTCCCTTCGACCTCGGCCAGGAACACCGGTACACCGTATTGGAGTTGACGGATCATCAACTCTGGTGAACGACCGAGGCACCGGGCCAGCGCGGCCCACCAGTGCGCGGCCTGCGGGTGCTCCCGCCAGGCCGGCTCCGGCAGCCCGGGCCCGTCCGGTGCGGCACGGTCGAGGGCCGCGGCACGCAGGGCCCGACCGAGAGCGTGGTCCGGGTCGGCGCCCACCACCGGGGCCGCTCCCCGGTCGAGGGCGGCCAGGTGCAGTTCGACGGACCGACAGGCCGCGGCCAGCCGGGCGAGGTCCGTCCGGGCCGCGCCGGCCACCAGGGAACCGGACGGTGTGCCGCAGGAGACCAGGGCGACGGGCAGCTGGGGAAGGTCGCCGGGCGACGGCGCGTCGAGGACGCCCAGCCGTGGATCGCCCAGGGCGGTCACCCGACGGAGGGCCTCGACGAGGTCCGCGGGCGGTTCGGCGGCGGCACCCGCGCCCGCCGCCCACGCGTGGTGCCGGGCACGCGGCGGGTGGGCTTCGGCAAGCAGGACGGCGGGGCGACCGGCGAGCAGGCGCGGATCGCCGCCCGGCTCACCCGGGTCCGGCAGGCCGGCGACCGCGCACAGCAGCCGCTGGGCAGCCGCGGCGGCGAGCAGGACGGGCAGCGTGGCCGGGTCTCCTGTGCCGGTGCCGGGGCCAGGGCCGGTGCCAGGGCCGGTGCCGGTGCCGGTACCCAGTCGGGCCGCGAGGGCGGTGGCGTCCGCCCGGGTGCGGGCCGGGTCGGCGGGCTCCGTGACGAACCCGCCGTCCGCGTCGCACTGCACCGCGACCGCCACCGGCGGGGATCCCGTCGAGACCACCACCCGCCCGGCCGGCAGCCCGGCCTCGGCGACCACCGCCGGTGCGGCCGTGCCGCCCCGGGCGAGGGCGCGGGCCACCGCGCGGGCCAACGGGCCGTCCGGATCGGCGGCGGCCACCATCGGGCGGGCGGCCGCGAGGGCGGCTGCCGCGTCGCCCGGCTCCGCCGCCACCGAGCCCGGCCAGAGCGGCAGTCGGGCGCCGCTCGGGTGGTCCACGATCAGGTCGTGCTCGCGCAGCCGGGCGGTGACGGTGGCCAGCGCGGCCGCCACCTTCGGCTCGGGTTCGGGCGCCGTCGCCGGCTCCGCACCGGGGGCGAGCCGGGCGGCGAGCAGCTTCCACAGCACCGGGAGCGCGCTGCTGCCCTCCAGGGTGAGGCTGGTGCCGCGCCCGCGCAGGTGCAGGCCGTCCCGGAGCCGGGTCACCGCCACGCCCGGGCGCAGGTGGGGCCGTACGGCACCCCGTTCCGGGCCGGTCATGCGGCACCCTCCACCGCGGCGATGACCTCGTCCACCCGGTCCTGCCAGCGGTGCCCGGTGAGCTCGGGCACGCTGCGGACCACCAGGTGGGCGGCGAGGTAGCGCTCCACCGGCCGGACGTCGCAGATCGCGAGCAGCCGGTACAGGCCGTTGGTGCAGGCCCGGTAGATCAGGTAGTCCGGGCGGGTCCACATCGTGCCGCCGGGGTCGGAGCGGTGCAGCAGCCAGTGGAAGTCGCTGTAGCGGGTGCGCAGGTCGAAGTCCCAGCGGGCGGCGGTCTCCGGGTCTCCGATCGCGGCCGCGCGTGCCCGGTACTCCTCGCGGCTGCCGCCGAGGTCGGCCCCGGCCGCGTGGCGCCGCTCCGCCAGCGCCCAGGCGGTCGCCGACCAGTGCGCCCAGTCCCGCTCCCAGCCGCGCGCGCCGCCGTCGGTGATCCGGCCCACCAGCGCGGTGACGGCGCCGCCGACGCGGTCCCAGCGCCGGTCGAAGGCGGCCCGCAGACTGCCGTCCGGGTCCTCGTGGACGAGGAAGTCCTCCAGGTGCGACAGCATCGAGTAGTGCCCGCCGATCAGCCCCTCCGGGTGCGCGGCGGCGTGGGCCGCGAGCGCCGACACCACCAACTGGACGCGCGCCTCGGACGCGTCGCCGTGCGCGCCGAGGAAGTCGCACCCGGCGCCGAGGGCGGGCAGTCCGAGCCGCAGCAACTCGTCGCGCAGCGCGGCGGATTCGGCGCCCAGCAGGGCGTTCAGCGCGTCCTCGGCGGCCGGGTCGACGGGCAGCACGCGGACGGTGTTGTCCGGCACCAGCGGCCCGTACGGCGGCGCGATCAGCTCGATCCGTCCGGCGACGGCGGCCTCGGCCAGCAGCTGCTCGTCGGTCCGGTCGGCGACGGACGGGTGCGCCGCCGTCCAGGCCCGCAGCCCCTCGGCGGCCCGCTCGGCCGCGGCGGCCACCCGTGTACCCGGACCGCGCAGGCGCAGCCGCAGGTGCGGCCCGAACCGCCAGTGCCGCTCGACGTGCGCGTCCAGCCCGTCGGCCGCCGCCTGCCGGGCGTGCGGCAGCACGGCTTCGCGCAGCGCGCGGGCCTTGACGGGCTGGTAGTAGGTCAGGACCACATCGCGAGCGGTCACGGCCTCCGGGCCGTCGGCCAGGTCACTCATCGGACGCCTCCTCGGCAGTGCGGAGCGGGACGGAAGGTAGGACTGACGAACGGACGCGGGCCCGGGGGCCGGCCGCCTGCGGGGCCGGCCGACGGGCCGACGGGCGCCGGCTCGCGCGGCACGCTGGGACACCTCGCCCGCAGGACGGCCGGCCCGCTCCCGTACGACGGCGCCCGCGTCATCGGGCTGCCTCCTCGCGCCCTGCGGCGCCCGCCCGTCCGGGCCGGTAGGTCTCCACCACCAGCTCGACCGTCCGGGTCGGCTCCGCCGCGCCAGCGATGGCGGGCAGTGCCTCCTCCAGCACCACCCCGTTCGGGTACCGGGTCAGCCACTTGGCGAGGTGGCACAGGTGCAGGGGGTTGCCGAGGTCGACGGGGTGGGGCTTCGGCGCCCGCAGGTGGGCCACGAAGGCGTCGGCGGGCGTGCCCGTGGTGGTGGGGGTGGCCGGTACGGGGTGGAGGAAGAGCTGTTCGGGGAGGCCGAGCAGGGCGCGCCAGCGGGCGGTGGCCCCGGCCGGGACTCCGTCGGAGCCCGGGTCCGCGGCGAGGTCGGCGCGCAGGGCGTCGAGGACGGCCGGCGGCAGGTGCCAGCGGCGGCGGGCGAGGACGACGTGGCGGTGGCGCAGGCGCGGGGTGCCGGTGACGGTGCCGCCGGGTGCGCGGAGGGCGGTGCGGGGCAGCAGCGGGCGGAAGTCGACGACGCCGTTCGGGTGGTCGGCGAGCAGCGGGGCGAGCCGCTGGGGCAGCATGACCGGCGCGAGGAAGCCGAGGTAGAGGACGTCCAGCAGTTCGCCGGTGCTCCGCAGGCGGAAGCGGAGCTGGTCGGTGGCGGGGTCGTGGACGAGGTCGAGGTCGGCTTCGACGAGGTTGGCCCACCGGCGGTCGGGGCCGATCTCGTCGGCGAGCAGCAGGGGGTGGAGGTTGGCGTTGAAGCCGCCGACCGGCCGGATCTGGGCGGCGCGGGCGCCCTCGCCGAGGCCGCGGCGGATCTGCCGGGTGACGTCGGCGGCGGCCCGCGGTGTGGTGGCGTCGAGGAACCGGCTGGCGAAGCGCCCCCAGCCTCCGTAGACGTGGTTGACGCACAACAGGCCGTCGGCGGGGTCGGATTGGACGAACCACGAGTAGCTGAGCGGTCGGGCCGCGGTCCAGTCGGGCAGTCGGGCGGCCAGCGCCCGGACCCGCTCGGCGGGGAGGACGAGTTCACCCTCGGTCTCCGGTACGGCCGCGAACTCGGCGCGCAGGGCGGCCAGTTCGTCCGGCACGGCGATGGCGGCCCAGGCCTGGGCGGCATCGGCGGCGAACTCCCACGGCGTGCCGCAGACCCCGCCGGTGCCGTAGCGGGCGACGAACCGGTCGCGGGCGGCCCGTCGCATCAGGTGGCCGTGGTCGAACAGCTCTGCGAGCGCGGTGAGTTCGGCGAGCGCGACGCGGTCGGCCCGGTTCGGTCGGCGCTGCGGCGGGGCGGGCGCGTGGACGTCCTCGCTGAGGACGGTGAGCGGGGCGGCCTCGGCGGGGACGGGTCGGCCGGCGGCGGCGAGCACCCGGTGCCAGGCGTCGGCGAGCGCGGTGAGCAGCGCGGGGCGGCGCTCGCCCGGTGCGTCCGCCAACTCGGCCGTCCGGTCCGCCAGGTGGTCGACCAGGGCGACGATCGCGGCGTCCTGCGGCCACTGCCGGAGCCAGTGGGCGAGACTGCGCAGCGGCTGCGGGTCCTGCGGGTCGACCGGGTCGGTGGGCACCAGCAGGCGGGCGGTGCGGAGTTGGCCGACGAAGCGGTGCACGACGGGGTCGTCCCCCGGGCGCCGCAGGGCGGCGGCGAGGCGGGCGGCGAGCCGATCCGGGGTGTCCGGCGTGTCGGCGAGCGAGGCGAGCAGCGCCAGTTCGGGCCGGTCGGCCAGCTCGACCTCCTCCTCGCGGGTGACGAGGTAGCGGCCGCCCGCGAACACCACCTCGCTGCGGGCGTAGTGGGCGCGGCCGTCGGCGACGCGGGCGGCTCCGGTCATCCGGTGCGGCAGGGTGCGGCTGCGCCGGGGGTCGTCGAGCAGGGCCTGGACGAGCGCGGCGACCAGCGTCCGGTTCTCCCGGACCACCGCGTACGGGGGCACCGGCGATCCGGCGGGCCCGTCCGGTGTCGCGTCTGCCGTGCGCCGGCCCGGAGTCCCGTCACCCGTGTGCCCGTCCGCCTCCCCGTCTCCCGAGGACCAGCCGACCGCGGTGAACCAGGAGAGCGGGCTGGTCTTGGCGGTGGCCCGCAGCGCGTGGCGCAGGACGGCGGCCTCCTCCTTGCGGGCGCGGGCCGGCCGCTCCCCCGTCGAGTCGGCCGCGCGGGCCGTGTTGGCGACCGCACGCAGCAGGTCGGCACTGGTGAGGGCGACGGCCCGGGTGAAGGCGGACGCGCGGCAGAGTTCGGCGAGGGCGGCACGTTCGACGGCGAGCGCAGGCGGGACGGCGTCGGCGAGCGCGGCGAGCAGCCGGGCGCGCCGCTGCCGCAGTTCCAGCCAGTCGGCGAGCCGGGGGACGCGCTGCGGCAGGTCGGCGAGCCGGTCGAGCTGTGCGGCGCGGGGCGGGCGTCCGTTGTGCAGGTCACGGCGGAGCGGGAGCACGATCCGGCGGTGGAACTCCTCGTCGTGCCCGGTGCGGCTGTCGTACAGGTCGTCACAGAGGCCGGTCCGCAGGGCCGCCTCCGCGGCTTCGACGGCCCCGAGTTCGGCGAGCAGGCTCCGTACGGCCGCCGACGGCGCGGACTGCGCGGGCCGGGCGAGCACGGTGGCGCGCACCAGGGCGTGGCGGGCGGTGTGGGCGACCGGTGCCGGCACGGGTGCGGGGACCGGTGCCGGCACGGGTGCGGGTGCGGGGACCGGTGCCGGCACGGGTGCGGGTGCGGGGACCGGGCGGAGCACGGGTCGCGGTAGGGCTCGGTTCGGCATGGCGGCTCCCTCCGACGGGCCTGGGCGGTACACGGCAGGAACCCGGCGCGTCCGCGCGAACGCGCCGGGTTCAGGGTTGCTGCGCTGGTGGTGCGGGGTTGTGCGGGGTGGTTCCGGGTGGTTCGGTGGCGCCGGTTCTCAGAAGGTGTCGAGGACCGGCGGGTGCGGCGCGCCGCAGGACGACGATCCGCAGGAGGTCGAGCTGGGGCCGCCGGAGGCGCCGGTCTCGGGCAGCGCGACGGTGTCGCGCAGCGCGGTGACGGTCAGCTCCCCCAGGTCGAGGCCGTCGAGGGCGAGGATGTCATCGAGCGCGAGCGTGCCCTGAGCGTGGTCGGTCATGAGTTCTCCCGTGTTCTCGAACGAGACTTGCAGGACAGTGATGTGATGGATCGTCAGGAAAGCGGGGCGACCATCGTCTCCGGCTGGGCGCAGGAGGACGAGCCCTGGCAGGAGCAGGAGCCCCAGGACGCGCCGTTCTCCGGCAGCGCGACGGTGTCGCGCAGCGAGGTGACGTTCAGCTCGCTGAGGTCGAGGTCCTGAGGGTCGAGAGCGATGTCGGACATGGCGGACTCCCTTGAGGTGGCAGGCGCGCCGGACGATCCGGGACGCGTCTGCGAAGCGGGTGCTGTGGGATGTGCCGGGCCCCCCGTGGGTGCGTCGGTCGAGGGTCACTCGAACCCTGCTCTCGCGCCGCCCGAGGTCGACTCTAGGCCTCGGGAACCCGCCGCCGACATGGTCGGCCAGGCGTTTGGCCGGTAGTCCGTGCCCCCACGGCGCATCGCCACCGCCTCTTCAGCGGCGCTTGAGCGATCCGCCACCGGTCTGCGACCTGCCACCGCCGTCCGGGGTCGAACGGCCCCGTTCGCACCGGGCTTTTCGGGGCATGCAGAGAAGGGCGGGCACCGCAAACCGCGCCCGCCCTCGGAGGCGTCCCAACGCACTCGACGCGGGCCGGGCGGGCACGGTGGCACCACTCAGCGCTGCGGCAGCAACCCCGGCACCGGGCCACCACACCGGGACACGCGCCGCAGGAACGTGGCAACACCGGGAGTGCGGCCGCGCTCCGCGCGAACTTCACGTCGCAGGTGTGGCGCAGCAGGATGGGGACCACCACGTCCAGCAGGTCGGCCAGTCGGCCCGGGCGGGTGGACACGTGCAGTTTCCATCCGTGGGCGAGTTCCGGCATCCGCGGGTCTCGGAGGTACCACCACTGTCCGTCGGTGCGCAGCGGTCCGCGCGGGTCGGCTGCGGCTGCGGCTGCGGCTGCGGCGAGCGTCTCGACGCTGCGCCGCAGCCCGTCGGCGGAGCCGGGGTCGGGGTCGGGTGGTGTGCTCGAGGGTCCGTTCCCTCCCCCGGTTCCGCTGTGTTCCGGTCGGATCGCCGGGATCAGAAGTCTTGGCTGGGGAAGCGGGTCGGGACGTACGTGACCCACGGGTCGGCGGGACACGCGACCGGCGTGAGGTCCGCGTCGAGCGCGTCCTCGAACGCGATGGCGTCCTCGTCGATGTCCAGCGGGCCTGCGTCGCGGATGTCGGTCACCAGTGCATTCATGTGGATCCTCCCGGTGATTCGGGTCATTGGGACCTCTGACTGGAGACCTCATGCCAGCCACGCCCCCGAGGCCGTCACAGGGGTCGGACAGACCTGGCAACTCTCCTACGACAAAGGGCGGTTCCGCTTGTGGACGCCGCATGCGTCCGCCCTCAGGCACACGGCACGGGCCGGCCCGGCACCCATCCCTCGGGTGCCGGGCCGGCCCGTGCCGGACGTGTCGCCGCGTCAGCGCGCGGCGGTCTTGCGGGTACGGCGGGACACCGAGTCCAGGACCACGGCGGCGAGCAGGACGGCGCCGGTGATCATGTACTGGATGGCCTGGTTGACGTGGACCAGGTCGAGCCCGGTGATGATCGACTGGATGACCAGGATGCCGAGCAGGGCCGACCAGGTCTTGCCGCGTCCGCCGAACAGGCTGGTGCCGCCGATGACGGCCGCCGCGATGGAGTTCATCAGGACGTTGCCGCCACCGAGGATCTTGTCGGCGGAACCCTGCTGGGAGGCGATGAACAGGCCGCCGAGGGCCGCCATGCCGGCGGAGATCATGAAGACCGAGATCCGGACCCAGGCGACGTTGATGCCCGCACGCCGGGCGGCCTCCACGCCGCCGCCGACCGCGAAGATCTGCCGGCCGTAGCTCGTGCGGCGCAGGACGAAGTCGGTGATGACGACGACGGCCAGGAAGACGAGCAGCGGCATCGGCAGGCCGCGGTCCTGGTTGAGCATGTAGGCGGCGGTCAGCGCGATGGCGGCAAGGACGGCGGTGCGCAGCGCGATCTCGCTCATCGGGCGTGCGGCGAGGCCGGCGGCGGCGCGACGGCGGGCGTCCAGGATCTGTCCGACGGCGAAGAGCGCGATGCCGAGGACGGCGAGGCCCCAGGTGTAGGCGATGTCGCCGTCGCCGAGGAAGTACGTGTCCAGGTTGGCCAGGACGCCGTCGTTGACGACGTTGACGGTGCCCTTGTCGCCGAGGACGTACTGCTGCAGGCCGCTCCAGGCGAGCAGGCCGGCCAGGGTGACGACGAACGCCGGGACGCCGATCTTGGCGAAGAAGAAGCCGTGCAGGGCGCCGATGGCGACGGCGGCGCCGATGGCGATGAGGCAGGCGACCCACTCGTTGTACCCGGAGCGCACGGACAGCACGGCGGCGATCGCGGCGGAGACGCCGGCGACGGAGCCGAGCGAGAGGTCGATCTCGCCGAGGAGGAGCACGAAGACGATGCCGACGGCGATCAGGCCGGGGCCGGCGATCCACTTGGTGATGTTGGTGAGGTTGTCGGCGTTGAGGAAGTCGCCGGTGATGCCCTGGAAGATGGCGCCGATGAGGATCAGGCCGAGGACGACGGGCACGGAGCCCAGGTCGCCGTTCTTCATCTTCCGCTTGAACTCGGCGAGGTAGCCGGCCAGGCCGGCCTCGCGGACGAGCAGTCGGGGGTCGACCGCGGGGGCGCCCGGAGCCGGGGCCGCCGGGGCGGGGGTGGTCTGTTCGGTGCTCACTTCGCGTCCTCCGCGAGTCGGGCCTGACGACGGGTGACGGCGTTCTCGGTGGCGCCGGTGATGGCGGAGATGATCTCCTCGTGCGAGGTGTCCGCCACCGCGAAGACGCCGTTGTTCCGGCCCAGGCGCAGGACGGCGACGGTGTCGGCGACGGCCTTGACGTCGGCCATGTTGTGGCTGATCAGGATGACGCCGAGGCCGCGGTCGCGCAGGCGCTCGACGAGGTCGAGGACCTGGGCGGTCTGCTCGACGCCGAGGGCGGCGGTGGGCTCGTCCAGGATGACGATCTTGGGGTCGCCGACCAGGGCGCGGGCGATGGCGACCACCTGGCGCTGGCCGCCGGACAGGGCGGCGATGGGGATGCGCACGCTCGGGATGCGGATGGAGAGCGTGTCGAGGAGTTCGCGGGCGCGCTTCTCCATGGCGACCTCGTCGAGCGTGCCGAACCGCTTCAGCTCACGGCCGAGGAAGAGGTTGCCGACCACGTCGAGGTTGTCGCACAGTGCGAGGTCCTGGTAGACGGTGGCGACGCCGAGGGCCTGGGCGTCGTGCGGGCGGCCGATGGAGACGGGCTGCCCCTCCCACTCGATCGTCCCCTCGTCGATGGGGTGGACGCCCGCGATGGTCTTCACCAGCGTGGACTTTCCGGCGCCGTTGTCGCCCACCAGGGCCACCACCTCGCCGGCGTGTACCTCCAGGTGCACGTCGGTGAGTGCCTGGACGGCGCCGAAGCGCTTGGAGACCCCGCGCAACGCCAGTACGGGTGCGCCTGTCACGTGAACCATCTCCTTCTTCCCGTGCGCGCCGTGACGGTGGGTGGGCGGCCGGGGTGGCCCGCGCGCCGTGCGGAGCGGGCGGGTGAACGTCGAAAAGGGGCTGTCGGGGCGGGCCGGGGCCGGCCGCGAGCTGCGGGCGGGCTCCCCGGGGAGGCGGGGAGCTCCGCCCGGGCGGTGCTACTTCAGGCCGGCGGTGGCGCAGGCGGCGGCGTAGTCCGCGGTGCAGATGTCGGCGGCCTTGTAGAGGCCGTCGGCGATGACGGTGTCGCTGATGTTGGCCTTGGTGACGACCTTCGGGTCGAGCAGCTTGGCCGGGATGCCCTTGTCGGTGGCGCTGTCGACGGTCCCGGTGGCAACGGACTTGACGTCCTTGCCCTGCAGGAGGTCGACGGCCAGCTCGGCGGCGCTGTCGGCGAGCGGCTTGTAGGCCTTGTAGATGGTGTAGGCCTGGTCGCCGTTGACGATCCGCTGGATGGCGTCGAGGCCGGCGTCCTGGCCGCCGACCGGGACCTTGATGCCCGCGCCCTGGAGCTGGGTGATGATGGCGCCCGCCATGCCGTCGTTGGCGGAGTAGACGGCCTGGAAGCCGTCCTTGCCGAGCTGGGTGATCGCGGCACCGATCTTCTGGCCGGCGACGGTGGGCTTCCACTCGCCGGACTGCTCGTAGACGACCTTCTTCACCTTGCCGTCGAGCACCTTGTGCGCACCGGCCTTGAACTGGCCCGCGTTCGGGTCCGCGTCGTCACCGTTGATCATGACGACGTTGGCGTCGGCGGCCTGCGCGCCGAGCGCGTCGACCAGCGCCTGGCCCTGGAGCTCGCCGACCTTCTCGTTGTCGAAGGAGGCGTAGGCGGCGACCGGGCCGGTGGCCAGGCGGTCGTAGGCGACGACCTTGACGCCCTTGGCGGCGGCCTCCTTGACCCAGGACTGGGTGGAGGTGGCGTCGAAGGCGTCCAGGACGATGACCTTCACGCCCTGGGCGATCAGGGTGTCGAACTGCTGCTTCTGCTTGGCTGCGCTGCCCTCGGCGTTGTTGTAGAGCACCTTGCAGTCCGCACACAGCGCCTTGACCTTGGCCTCGATGAACGGCCGGTCGAAGGACTCGTAGCGGGTCGAGGACGCGTTCTCGGGCAGCAGCAGGCCGATGGACTTGGTGTCACCGCTCGCGGCGGAGTCCTTCTTGTCACTGCCGGCCTTGCCGCAGGCGGCCATGGACAGGGCCATCGAGACGGCTGCGGTGGCGATGACGGCGCGACGCATCATTGCGTTCATGTGGGGGTGCCTCCCTGACGTCGCCGCGACGGTGCGGCGGAGTGGGAGGGAGTCAACCCGCATCTGCCAGATGGAGTCAAGAAGTAAATCCAAGGCGAGAGAAGGCGGGGCCTTTTCGTTATCTTCCTGAACGCATCCATCACCTGAAAGGGGTGCCATGAACACGCAATGCGGCGCTGTCGCGACTATCAGTGACGATGACAGTGTGCAGGCAGGGGCAGGCGGGGACTTCTGCGGCGGTTCAACACGGACGGGACACCGTAGGAGCCCTGGCAGTGACGCCTGGGGCTGATGCGTTCAAGATGTGTCGGCTGGGGTATAGTCCGCAGGTCGGCTGCGGACCCGTGGCAGCGGACCCGCCGACGCCGCATCCCGGCTCGGCCCGCCCTACGGGGCCGACTCACGCACCCGGACCGGGATCTGACGGAACCTCAGCGGTGGCGCGAGCGGACAACGCAAGCCCTCGGCCCCGGCTCGACCCCTCAGCCGCGCAGTCGGCGGGCCCGGAGGTACTCGCGGCCGAGCAGGCGCAGCGCGGCCCCCTTGGCGGGGCTCGCGGAGCGGCGCAGCAGCGCGCCCAGGTCGGCGCGGGCGGCGGCGCTGACGAGCCGGTCCACCCCGAGCAGGCAGCGGACCATCGGCCGGTGGGCGGCCGGCACCAGTTCGACGACGGCGCCGCCCTCGGCGAGGGTGCGGTCGGCGCGGTCGAGCAGTTCGCCGAGCAGCGTCCGGACGGCCGGCAGGTCGCGGGCCTGTTCCAGGTCGGCCCGGGTGACGCCGTGCCGGCGCAGGGTCTCTGCGGGGACGGTCAGCCGGCCCTCGGCCAGGTCCTCGGCGAGGTCGTTGACGAAGTCGAGCCGCTGGGCGGCGTCGATGTAGGTGCGGCAGGCGGCGCGGTAGGCCGCCTGGTCGCCGTCCGGGCCGAGCAGTCCGGCGACGAGCATGAAGCCGGGCAGCGAGTACCCGTCCACGTAGGCCTGGTACTCCTCCTCGGTGGCGAACCCGGTGAAGTCGAGGTCCGCGTCGGCCGCGGCCAGGAAGTCCAGGACGTGCCCGCGCAGGGCGGGGTGCGCGGCGACGCTGTTCAGCAGCGGGCGCAGCTCGGGGTCGTCGGTGCGGTCGGCGTCGAGGCTCCCGGTGACATCCCGCTGCCACCGGGCGGACGCCGCCCGGCGCTCGGCGAGCGGGCCGCTGTCGAGCAGGGTGTCGGTGCGGTGCATGAAGGCGGCGGCCGCGATCACGTGCGGGACGGTGCGGTCCGGGAGCAGCAGGCCGGCGGCCAGGGTGACCTCCCGCTTGTACCGGGCGACCTGTCGGCGCTGTCGGCCGTAATCGGCCCGCAGCCCGGGGTCGTGCACGCCGGCCGCGTCCAGCGCCCGCTCCCACCTGCTCACTCGGTTCACCCAATCGTTTGTTCGATCGGGGCCGAGCGTAGTGGGTGGGAGCCCGACGGCCTATTCCGGTCCCGGCCCGGGGGCGGGGACCGGAGGGGCCGGCCCCGGGCCGGCACCCCGGACCGGTCAGCGCTGGCGGATCGTGGAGAAGCCGCAGGCCGGGGTGCAGAGGGTGACGATGCCGCTGTAGCGGTAGGTGGTGCGGCCCTTGGTGATGCTGTGGACGGTGAGCTTCTCCCGCAGGTTGAGTTCCCGGCAGCGCGGGCAGGCCGCACTGACCGGCTTGCCCCAGGGGCGGTTCGGGTCGAGCTTGGTGTACGCGACCGCCATCAGGACGACGGCGAGGCCGGCGCCGCCGAAGCCGATGACCCGCCACACGCCGTCGGAGGACTCCCGGCGGTCGATCATCTCGTCGTAGGAGTAGGTGCCCCCGCCGCCGTGGTTGGACCAGATCCGGCACTCGCTGTCCCGGGTCATGGTGTGGCCGTCGCAGGTCGGCGCGGTGTCGGGGTCGGACTTGCCGACCACCAGCGCCAGGAACAGGCCTATCGCGGCCAGGACGCCCAGCACGATCATGGTAGTGGTCCGGCTGCGGCCGGTGTGCAGTCGCTTTCGCTCGTTGTACGCCGTATCGATCACAGCCTGGGCCATGTTGCCCCCGTCGACCGCCACCACTGTCTCCTGTTGTCCGGATGTCCGTACTGCTCGCGTTCCGAGCCGAATGTCCCCCTCGGTGAGGGGGCGACACGAACCCACCATGATCGACGCGTGATCGCACCCGACTTGGGGAGCTTTTGACCTTTCAGCTGCCGGTCGTGACCGAGGTCAGGTACGCGGCCGCCTTGGCCGGGTCGAGGAACCACCGCGCCACGTCCGCCGGGTCGTTGAAGTTGTTGGCGAAGCGGTCGGCCACCGCCTGGTGTTCGCCGGCCGCGACGAGCAGGTCGAGGACGTGCGGCGGCGGCGGGGCGAGCATCGCGTTGGACCAGGTGGTGACCGGGCCCGCGATCTCCCAGAAGCCGTCGAAGGCGGCCTGCTGGAAGTCGCGGTCGAAGGGCTTGTCGCCGTGGGCGAGGATCGCCTCCAGGTAGACCGCCGCGCACTTGGCGGCGTTGTTGGCCCCCTGCCCGGTGACCGGGTCGTTGGTGACGACGACATCCGCCACACCCAACACCGCCCCGCCGCCCGGCAGTTCGCCGACCGGGCGGCGCACCACCGGGGCGAAGCGCCCGGCCAGGGTGGCGCCGGCGTCGGTGAGTTCGACGCCGGAGCGGGCCCGGTCGTACTCCCAAGGCGTGAAGGTCTTCATCAACTCCAGCGTCACCCGCAGGTGTTCGGCCGGGTCGCGGAGCCCGTCGAAGGCGTCCGCCGGGCCGCCCGGCATGGCCTCCCAGAGCAGGATGTCGCAGGGCCCCGACATGGTCAGGGCGGGCATCACGAAGAACTCGCCGATGCCGGGCACCACGTTGCAGCGCACCGCGGGGAAGTCGTGCTCGGGGCGCGGCGCGAGCCCGTGCACGTAGGCGGCGGCCAGCGCGCGCTGCGGCCGCTCGTGCGGCGAGTGCGCGTGGTCACGCTCGAACAGCGAGCCCAGCACGCCCTTGCCGGAGGCGACCAGGACCAGGTCGTACGAGCCGACCAGGTGCTGCAGGTCGGCGGCGGTCACCGTGCGCAGCTCCACCCGGCCGCCGCGCTCGGCGAAGGCCTCCAGCCAGGTGGACATCTTCAGCCGCTGGTCGACGGACTGCGCGTAGGCGTCCAGCCGCCCCACCCAGTCGATCATCCGCGCCGCCTCCGGCAGGGCCACCGACACCCCGACGCCCTCGATCCGGGGCGCCTCGTCGGCCCACAGGTCGAGGCCGAGGGCGCGCTCGGTGCGCAGCGCGGAGTCGAACATGCACTGGGTGGACAGCACCCGTCCGGCGCGCACCTCCTCCGCGCTGCGGTCCGTCAGCACCGTCACGTCGTAGCCGTGGGCCTGCAGCCCGAGGGCCAGTTGGAGTCCGGCCTGCCCGGCACCGACGATCAGAACTCTGCGCATCGCCCCTGCTCTCCTGGTGGTACGTCCCGGCGCGGCAGCGGCTCCGTCCGGCTGCCCCGTGGCCTGGATACCAGTCATCGGCGCGCGCGTCCACGGGCCGCGCAGCGGGGGCGGGTTTCGGACCGGCGGTTTCGCTCACGGTTCGTCAGTGGCGGGCCCGGCGGAGTCGGCGGCGGGGAAGACGATCGGGCTGATCAGGTACGGATCCCGGTCCGGCGCCGGGCCGTTGGCCAGCCTCGGCGCCAGCACCGCGAACAACTCCCCGCTCAGTTCGGCGATTTCCTCCGGGCTGAGCCAGAAGGTGCCCTGCCGGTAGGAGACGCCCTGGGCGGTCGGGTCGGCGTCGTCCCGATCGAGGTAGGCGTTGAACTCGGCGAGCAGGACGGCCATCGCGGCCGCGAAGCCCCGGCGGTGGTCCTCCCTCGACATCCCGGCGGCGGTGGCGCCGTCCACCGCCGGGCGGTCCTCGCGCAGCCGGTAGTGCCGTTCCACCGCGCCGCGCACCCGCTGCTCCGCCGCGACCTCCAGGAAGCCCGCCTCGGCGAGCAGCGCGACGTGCCGGTACACCGTCACCTTCGACACGCCCGACAGGCGTTCGCACAGTTGCGTGGTGGTGAGCACCCGGCCCCCGGCGAGGGCGTGCACCACGCGCAGGCGCACCGGGTGGAGGAGGAGGTCGGCGGGATCGTGGTCCATTGCTCCACGATTTCACAGCCGCTACCATTCTCAAAGATGAAAACAGTCAGCGCCCGGAAAGCGGATCCGGGCGCGCGGAACGGGGGGACCGGCACATGCGCCAGGAACGGCACTCACGACAGGCACGACAGGCACCACAGACATCGCAGGCACCACAGGTATCGCAGGCACCGCAGGCACGTCGGACGAGCGGGCGGGAAGTGACCGTCAACGGACGGCCGCTGTACGTCGAGGAGTCCGGCCGGGGCACCGACCACGTCCTCTTCGAGGCGGGCCAGGGCCTCGGCCGCACCTCCTGGGACCCGGTCCTGCCGCTGCTCGCCGACCGCGCCCGACTCGTCGCGTACGACCGCTCCGGCTTCGGCCGCAGCCCACGCAGCGACGCGCCGCTGACCGTCGAGGACCTGGCGGCCGACCTGGTCGCCCTGGCGGACCTCGCCGTCCCCGGCCGCTTCGTGCTGGTCGCCCACAGCATGGGCGGCCTCGTCGCCCGCCTCGCCGCCGAGCGGCTGGCACCCCGGCTGCGCGGGGTGCTGCTGGTCGACCCCACGCCGGAGACCGCCCCGGCGTACGACGCCATGGAGCAGATCGCCCGGCGGGTCGACCGGACGCTCGCGGTCGTCGGGCCCCTGCTCCGGGTCCGGGCGGTCGCGCGCCTGGCCGGCGGAGAGGTCCGCCGGGTCTTCCCGCCCGACACGTACACCACCATGCTCGCCGAGGACTTCGTCCCGGCCGGCATCAGCCAGACCCGGCGCGAGTTCCGCGCCGTGGCCGCCGCCGTCCCCCGGCTGCGCGCCCAGCCCCCGACGCCCCCGGCCTGCCCGACCGTCCTGCTGTCCGCCGACCGCCCCCGCCGGGGCGGCGAACGCACCCACCCGGCCCTCCAGGAACACCAGCGCCGCTGGACCGAGGCCCTTCCCGACGGTCGGTACGAGCGCGTGGACTCCGGCCACTTCATCCAGGCCGAGCAGCCCGCACTCGTCGCCGACCGCGTCCGCGAGCTGCTCGACCTCGACTGACGGCCCTGTGTCGGCGCGTCGGGCACACCGGTCGTCCGACCGAGAGGAGGAGTGACACGGCCGCGCGCATCGCGCACCCGGCGGCGCCGCGCGGCGCCCTGAGGAGGCGTCAGGAGGCGCGGGCGGCGAACGGCATCGCGTCGGCCCACTCCCGGCGGGCGTGTCCGGCCTCGACCAGCGCCGCCGTGACGGCGAGCAGTCCGTCGGGCTCGACGTCGGGCGGGACGTCGACGGCGACGAGGCGTTCGCCCGCCCACTCCCGCCATGATGCCGCAGTCGCCGGGCACCGACCTCCGACGGGCAGCGACGGACGGCTCAGCCCGTGACCAGCCGTCGGCCGTTGATCTCCTCGGGCCGGATCCGGACCCAGCGCGGCCGGTCGCCGCCCGCCCACGGCGCGGCACCGGCGAGGCCGGCCAGGCGTTCCAGCTCCCCCGGGTCGTCCACGTAGTGGGCCGGGCCCAGGGCGAGCACGCTCCAGCCCCGGCCGAGGTACTCGTCGATGTGGTCGACCTGGAAGGAGACCGCCGCGCCCTCCTCCGGCGCGGTGGCATGGCGCACACCGGTCCGGTAGGCGAAGGAGGCCCGGTCGACCACGTAGTTGACGGGCAGCACCACCGGCCCCGGCTCGACCGACAGGCCGATCCGGCCGATGCCGTGGGTGCCGACGAGCTCCCAGCACTCTGCCTCGCTGAGGTTCTGCAACCGCGGCCGCGGCCCGGGGCCGCCGTGTCCGGGCGGGGCGTCGGCGCGGCCCGCCAGCAGTTCGTCGGGGCTGCTGCCGAGGGCGGCGGCGATCCGGACGAAGCCCCCGGGGTCGAAGCCGGGCCCGGCCTCGAGGAGGTGCCGCAGGTAGCGGGGCGCCATCGCCGCCCGGCGCGCCAGGTCCTCCTCGCCGAGGCCCAGCTGTTCCCGCCGTTCGGCGATCCGGCGGGCCACGACGGTGGGGTCGGGGGTGTCGTGCACGGTGGTGACTCCTCGGCTTGCCGGGGGTGTTCGGGCCGCGGGCCGGGCGCAGCCCGCTGCGGGTCCGTCGGGTTGACCAGGGCGGACCCATCCAAGCGCCCGCCCTGCGGCAAGTCGAGCAACGGCCCGGCCCGTGCGTGTCGGCACGCACCGTCGGCGGTGTCGGCACGCACCGTCGGCCGTGTCGGCACGCACCATCGCCGGTGCGGCGGCCGGGGATCGCGGCGCCCGGAATCCGGCCTTGATCGCCCACCACCCGGCTGCGATCATCGGCCTGACGCGGAATCAGGTCCGGGTTCACAACGGGGAGGAGTGCCATCCGTGATCGTCGTGACGGGTGCCACCGGTACGGTCGGGTCCAAGGTGGTCGTGGGGCTGCGGGAGCGCGGTGCGGCGGTGCGGGCGCTGGTGCGCGCCGGGTCCCCGGGGCCGGCCGAGTGGGACGACGCGGTCGAGCGGGTGGCCGCGGACTTCGCGGACCCGGATTCGCTGGACGCGGCCCTGGCGGGGGCCGACGTGGTCTACCTGCTGGTGGCCGTGCACCCCGAGATGGCCGGGCACGAGCGGAACGTGATCGACGCCGCGGTGCGCACCGGGCGCCGCCCGCGGATCGTGCTGCACGCGGCGGCGGGCGTCGAGCACCGCCCGGAGGGCGTGCGCTTCGTCGGCTCGCACGTCAGCGGGCTGGACCACCTGCGCGCCTCCGGCCTGCCGTGGACGGTCCTCGGGCCGAACGGCTTCTACCAGAACTTCCTGGGCATGGCCGAGTCGGTGAAGGCCGGCACCCTGGCCGTGCCGGGCGGCACGGGCGCGGTGTCGTACGTGGACGCCCGGGACGTCGCCGCGGCGGCCGTCGAGGTGCTGGCGACCGACGGCCACGAGGGTGCCGTCTACACCCTGACCGGCCCGGCCGGGCTCACCCACGGCGAGCTGGCCGAGCAGCTGGGCGCGGTGGCGGGCCGCGAGGTGGCGTACACCGCGCTCGCGCCGGAGCAGGCCCTGGCCGGGATGGTCGGCGCGGGCTGGGACCCGTGGCGGGCCGAGGGCATGGTCGAGTTGTACGGGCTGTACGCGGCCGGGCACGCCTCGGCGGTCAGCCCGGACGTGGAGAAGCTGACCGGTCGTCCGGCCCGCTCCTTCGCCGAGTTCGCCGCCGAGCACGCGGCCGTCTTCAGCGCCTGACGGACAGTCATATCTACGGGCGGTCACCCCTCACGGCGCGGCCGCCCGCGGCGGAAGGCGCGCCCGCCCCGGCGCGGACCTCACCCCGCCGCGGCGCTCCCCCGGTCCCACCGGGCCGGGGCGAGCGCCGCGAGCATCACCGCCGCCGTGAGGGCGAACGCCCACGGGTAGCCCGTCCTGCCCGCGACCGCCCCGAACGCGACCGCCCCGACGCCCATCGCCCCGTCGTAGGCGACGTTCCACAGCGCGGTCACGGTGCCGTACCCGGACGCCGGCACCCGGGTGTACATCAGCGCCAGCGTCGCGTTCTGCGCGATGCCGAAGCCGACGCCGAACACCGCCGCCCCCGCGACGACCGCCACCGCGCTGTCCGTCCACGTCAGCAGCAGCACCCCGGCCCCCGAGGCCAGCAGGGCGGGCAGCACCAGCCCGGCCGAGCCGCGCCGGTCCCCGTGCCGCCCGGCCACCCAGCGGGCGAGCGTCGCCGCCCCGGGCTGGACCAGCAGTGCGACCGCGACGGTTCCGCCGGACGGGACGGCGAGCGGCAGGAAGGTGACGATGACTCCCGCCGCCAGCGCCGTGGCGCCGAACACCGTGGCCGGTCGCAGCAGGGCGGCGCTGCGCAGCCCCTCCCGCAGGCCCACCGCCGGACCGGCCGCCGCCGTGCGGTCCGGGAGGGCGGGGACGGAGGCGACGGCGGCCAGCGGGGCCACCGCACCGATCGCGAACACCCAGCCCCAGCCCACGTGTTGGCCCAGCCAGACGCCGAGCGGCAGGCCGCACACGGACGGCACTCCGGAGACCACCCCGACCAGCGCGAGCCCCTCCCCGCGCCGTTCGGCCGGGATCAGCGAGGCCGTCAGCGCCCCGCCCGCCACCAGCGCGATCGCGAAGCCGATCCCGCGCAGCAGGCAGACCGCCACCACCGCCGCCATCGAACCGGTCGCGGCCAGCACCAGCGCGGGCGCGCCCAGCAGCACCAACCCGGCGGCCAGCACCGGCCGGTAGCCGTACCGGGCGGTCAGCGCGGGCGTGGCCAGTTCGCCCACGACGGTGGCCAGCATCAGCGCTCCGGTGGCCAGGCCCGCCGCGTGCTCGCCGCCGCCGGACTCCTGGGCGTACAGCGGGACGGCGGAGAGCAGCAGGTTGAAGCCGACGGAGGACCCGAACAGCGAGACGAAGCGCAGCAGCAGGGCCCGGGTCACCAGCGGCGGCCGGTCGGAACCGGCTTCCGGCGACGTGGAGTTGCTCGTCGTGGTCACCCGGTGACGGTACCGGCCCGAACGGGCCACCGGTGCGGTCCGGCTCCACTACCTCGACCCGGCGCGGCGGCTCAGCACGGCGGCTCAGCGCCTCGACCCGGCACCTCGACCCGGCACGGCGGCTCATGCGCCGGCTCAGTGCGGCGGTTCGTCACCCTCCCCGGTGAGCTCCGCGGCCAGCACGCCCAGGCTCTCCCGCAGCAGCCGCACCAGCGGGTCCTGGTCCCGGCGCGGGTGCCACAGGAGGGTGACCCGCAGCGGCCGAAGCCGGGCCGGAACGTCGACCGGCACCACGCCGAGGGCCGCGCCCAGCTCCCGGACCAGCGCGGCGGGGGCGACGGTGACCAGGTCCGTCCGGCCGACCAGCTGCAGCGCGGCGAGGTAGCCGGGGACGACGCAGCGGACGGTGCGGGGCAGGCCGGCGTCCTTCAACTCCCGGTCGAGCGCCTCCTCCGGCCGTCCGCTGCGGGAGACCAGGACGTGCTCGGCGGCGGCGAAGCGCTCGACGGTCATCGCGCCCCGGGTGAGCCCGTGGCCCGTCCGGACGGCGGCGGTGAGCCCCGCCCGCACCAGGCCGAGCGAGCGCAGGTCCGGGTACTTGGCCGCGTTGACGACGACGGCGAGGTCGGCGGTGCCGTCCCGGACGGCCTCGGCGCCGTCCCGCCCGCCGTCCGAGGCCAGCAGGCGCAGTTCGGCGGCGGGCGCGGACCCGGCGAGGCGGGCGAGCAGGTCGGCGCTCCGGGTCACGATCAGGTCCTGCGGCGCGACGACGGTCAGGCTCCGGTCGAGCGGCCGGGCCTGACGGTCGAGGAGCTGCTCGGCCTGTTCGAGCCACAGCCGCAGCCGCGGGCGGAGGTCCACCGCGGCGGCGGTGGGTCGCAGCCCGCGGCCCGAGCGCACCAGCAGCGGGTCCTGGAAGGCGCGGCGCAGCCGGCCGAGGGCGCGGCTGGTGGCCGGGACGGAGAGGTTGAGCCGGTGGGCGGCCCGGGTGACGGATCCCTCCTCCAGGAGGGCGTCGAGGACCACCAGCAGGTTGAGGTCGACCGAGGACAGTTGCACCAGGTGAAACTAGCAGTTGCCGTTTTGCCGATTGCCGCAAACCTGGAGGCGGCCTAGGTTCGAAGGAGAGCGACCGCAACCCGCCCGACCGGCCCTCCGCGCCGGGGCGGCGCCCCGTCCGTCGCCGCTTCCGCCCACGACCCGGAAGGGGTCCCGCATGCCCTCCGCCCTGCCCAGGCGCGTCCACCGACCGCCGCGCGAACGCCGTGTCCTCGGCCCCGTCGGCCTGACCGTCGTCTGCGGCGCCTCGATGTTCATCACCAGCCTGGACTCCACCGCGGTGAACGTCGCGCTGCCCGCCCTGCGCACAGAACTGTCCGCCGGCCCTTCGCAGTTGGCCTGGATCGTGGACGCCTACACGCTGACCCTCGCGGTGCTGCTGCTCCTGTCCGGTGCGCTCGGGGACCGGCTCGGCCGGCGCACCATGTTCCGTGCCGGGCTGCTGGTCTTCGGGGCCGGCTCGCTGGGCTGCGCACTCGTCGGCGGCGCCGACCAGCTGATCGCGGTCCGCGTCCTCCAGGGCTGCGGCGCCGCGCTGCTCGGCCCGAACGCACTGTCCACCCTGACCACGGCGATCGACGATCCGGTCCGCCGGGCCCGCGCGATCGGTTTCTGGGCGGGGATCTTCGGGCTGGCCGCCGCCGTCGGACCGCTCGTCGGCGGCTCACTCGTCGACGCCCTGGGCTGGCGGTGGATCTTCCTGGTGAACCTGCCGGTGGCCGCCCTGGCGCTGGGCGCGTCGGTGCGGATGCCGGAGACCAGGGGCGCCACGGCCCGTCCGCTCGACCCGGCCGGGCTGGCGCTGGGCGCGGTCGCCGTGTTCGCCGCCACCGAACTGCTCATCGACGGCGCCCACCACGGCTTCGGCGGCGTCACCACGGTCGTCTGCGGGGTGCTGGCGCTGGGCGGCGGCGCCGCGTTCGTCGCCGTCGAACGGCGCCGCGCGCACCCGGTGTTCCCGCTCGCGCTGCTGCGCCGCCCGACCTTCACCGCCGCCACCGTCAGCGCGGTGCTGGTGTTCGCGATCCTGGCCGGGTTCCTGTTCGTGTCCAGCGTGTACTGGCAGCAGCAGCGGCACGCCTCCGCCCTGGAGACGGGACTCGCGCTGCTCCCGGCGACCCTGGCGATCGCCGTGGTGTCGCCGCTGAGCGGGCGGCTGATCCACGTGGTCGGCGCGCGCCGGCTGCTGGTTGGCTCCGGCCTGCTGCTGGCGCTGGGCGCCGGACTGCTCGCCCTGGCCGCCGGGGGCGACGGCTACCTGCCGTACGCCGCTGGGTACCTGGCGCTCGGGCTCGGGTTCGGCCTGGTCAACCCGCCGATCACCAACACCGCGGTGACGGGCCTGCCTCCGCAGCGGGCGGGCGTGGCCTCCGCCCTCGCCACCACCTCCCGCCAGCTCGGCAACACCCTGGGTGTGGCCGTGCTCGCCTCGGTCGCGGCCGGACCCCACCTGGACCAGCGGCGCGCCTGGCTGGTCGCGCTCGGCCTGGGCCTGGCCGTCGCGGCGATCAACGCCACGGCCGGCCGCCCGCGCCACCGGGCCGGGGCCGAAGCGGCACCGGACGCGCCGCAGCCCGAGCGCGTCGGCGCCCGCTGAGGAACGCTCCGCTGACGAGCCGCCTGCTCGGGGGCGCCTGCTCGGGGGCGTCGGCTCGGGAGCGTCGGCTCGGGGGCGTCGGCTCGGGAGCGTCGGCTCGGGGGCGTCGGCGCCCGACGGTGAAGCGGTTGCCAAAGATCCGTCAAAACCGCCCCGCACGTGTCTGTCCGGCCCGGCGACCAGGGAGCATACTGTGCTGCGCGGCTCGCACCGAGCGACAGGGCCCACCCGGACCCGGCCCGGCTGCGCCGCGACGGGGGAGGTCGGAATCGTGGCAGTGGCCGTGATCGTCGCCGTGGTGCTCCTGCTCTGGCTGGTGACCGGCGTGCGGGTGGTGCAGCAGTACGAACGCGGCGTGGTGTTCCGCGTCGGGCGGGTCCGCGGCCGGGTCCGCGAGCCGGGCGTCACCCTGCTGTTGCCGGTGCTGGACCGGATGCGCAAGGTCAACGTCCAGGTCATCACCATGCCGGTGCCCGCGCAGGAGGGCATCACCAAGGACAACGTCTCGGTCAGCGTCGACGCGGTGCTGTACTTCCGGGTGATCGACCCGATCAAGGCCACCGTGGACGTGCAGAACTACGCCTTCGCCATGCTGCAGGTCGCCCAGACCTCGCTGCGCTCGATCATCGGCAAGAGCGAGCTGGACGACCTGCTCTCCGGCCGGGAGAACCTGCACCAGGGGCTGGAGGTCATGCTGGAGAGCCCGGCGACCGGCTGGGGCGTGCACATCGACCGGGTGGAGATCAAGGACGTCAGCCTGCCCGACTCGATGAAGCGCTCGATGGCCCGCCAGGCCGAGGCCGACCGCGAGCGTCGGGCCCGGATCATCACCGCCGACGGCGAGTTCCAGGCCGCGTCCAAGCTCGCCGAGGCGGCCGTCAAGATGGCCGAGACCCCGGCGGCGATGCAGCTGCGGCTGCTGCAGACGGTGGTGGAGGTCGCGGCGGAGAAGAACTCGACGCTGGTGCTGCCGTTCCCGGTGGAGCTGCTGCGCTTCTTCGAGGCCTCCGCCGCCCGGATCGCGGACGGCTCGGCCGACAGCGGCAAGGCCGCCGCAGCCCCGACCCAGCCGCCCGCCGTACCCGCGCAGTCCCCGGCCGACGGAAGCTGACCACCCCGCGCGGCCGCCCGGGCACCCGCCCGGGCCGGCCGCTCCGAGTGGCCGCGTACCCATAGCTCGTCTCTATGGCCCCATAGATCCGAACCGACTACATCCGCGCCCCACCTCGGGGTTGGCTGAACGGGTCCAGACCACCTCCCGCTGCGCCCGACCGGAGGACCGCCCGTCATGCCTCGCCCGATCAGAGTCGCGATCGTCGGAGCCGGCCCCGCCGGCATCTACGCCGCCGACGCCCTGCTGAAGTCCGACGCCGCCCGGACGCCGGGCGTCTCGATCGACCTGTTCGAGCGGATGCCCGCCCCGTTCGGCCTGATCCGCTACGGCGTCGCACCCGACCACCCGCGCATCAAGGGCATCGTGACGGCCCTGCACCAGGTCCTCGACAAGCCGCAGGTCCGGCTGTTCGGCAACGTCGACTACCCGACCGACCTCGCCCTCGACGACCTGCACCGGTTCTACGACGCCGTGGTCTTCGCCACCGGCGCGACCGCCGACCGGCCGCTGGACCTGCCCGGCATCGACCTGGACGGCTCCTACGGCGCGGCCGACTTCGTCTCCTGGTACGACGGCCACCCCGACGTGCCCCGCAGCCGGCCGCTGGACGCCGAGAAGGTCGCGGTGCTCGGCGTCGGCAACGTCGCGCTGGACGTCGCCCGCATCCTCGCCAAGACCGCCGACGAGCTGCTGCCCACCGAGATCCCCGGGAACGTCCAGGAGGGCCTCGAGCACAACCGCGCCCGCGAGGTGCACGTCTTCGGCCGCCGCGGCCCGGCCCAGGCCAAGTTCAGCCCGATGGAGCTGCGCGAGCTGGACCACTCCCCCACCATCGAGGTGATCGTCAACCCCGAGGACATCGAGTACGACGCCGGCTCGATCGCCGAGCGCCGCGCGGCCAAGCACGTCGACCTGGTCGCGTCGACGTTGGAGAACTGGGCGATCCGCGACGTCGGCGACCGCCCGCACCGGGTCTTCCTGCACTTCTTCGAGTCCCCGGCGGAGATCCTCGGCGAGGACGGCCGGGTGGTCGGGCTGCGCACCGAGCGCACCGAGCCGGACGGCACCGGCAATGTGCGCGGTACCGGCCGCTTCACCGACTGGGACGTCCAGGCGGTGTACCGGGCCGTCGGCTACTACTCGGACGAGCTGCCCAAGCTGCCCTTCGACCCGGTCTCCGGCACCGTCCCGCACACCGCCGGCCGGGTCGTGGACGGCGACGGCTCGCACCGCACCGCGACCTACGTCACCGGCTGGATCAAGCGCGGCCCGGTCGGCCTGATCGGCCACACCAAGGGCGACGCCAACGAGACCGTCGCCTGCCTGCTGGACGACCACGCCTCCGGCTGGCTGCCCGGCGCCACCGAGCCCGATCCGGCGGCGGTGGAGGAACACCTGCGCGGCCAGGGCGTCCGGTACACCACCTGGGCGGGCTGGCAGCTGCTCGACGCCCACGAGCGCGCGCTCGGCGAGGCCGAGGGCCGCGAGCGGGTCAAGGTCGTCGAGCGCGAGGAGATGCTCCGCCACAGCGGGGCGTGAGCGCTCCCCGCTCCTTCACCGGAAACCACCGGAATTCCCCCGGAACCGGCACCGGAAGCGACACGGGAACCGACAACGGAACCGACTCCGGAACCGACAGCGGAGCCGACTCCGGAACCGACAACTGAACCGACACCGGGCCACGCCGACCGGATTTCGGCCGATTCCGGAGCGGGGAATTCCCGAGGGTCGCCGCCGATCGCCGCACCGCGTCCGTCACGGGCGGACGATCGGCAGCAGCACCTCGTCCACGATCTCCTCCGGGTCGAGCTGCACCGCGTCCCCGCCGCACATCTTGATCCGGTACAGCATCAGTGCCGGCACCACGTCGGTGACCAGCGGGGTGACCGCCCCCGGGCGGACCTCGCCGCGCGCGGTCCCGCGCTCCAGCACCTCGGCGATCAGCGCCGTCGTCGGCTCGACCACCCGCTCGAAGACGATCTCCACGAAGGCGTGCGCCCGCTGGTGGTCGAGTTCGCTCATGATCGCCCGGACGGCGGCGCCCAGCTCGCTGAACATCGCCTCGCGCAGCCTGGCCACGACTTCCAGCAGGTCACCGCGGAGACTGCCGGTGTCGGGGGCCGACGCGCCGGGCGGCAGGCTGGCCCTCAGCGCGTCCTTCACCAGGTCCTCCTTCGAGGACCAGCGCCGGTAGAGCGCGGCCTTCCCGGTCTGCGCGGCGGCGGCCACACCTTCCATGGTCAGCCGGGCGTAGCCGTCGGTGGTGAGCTGCTGGAGGACCGCCTCGTAGATGGCGCTCTCCAACGCCTCGCCGCGTCGCCGCAGCGGGGCGCCCGCCACCGGTCCTCGCACGGCATCCGTTTCAGCGGTCATGGTTGTGCACCTTCTTCAGTCGTCCTTCCTCGATCCCATCGGTACACGCATTCGCCCGCGCCGCGGTTCTCCGGCCGTCCGCTTCTCTGCACAAGGAAACGGCCGGGGCCGGGGCGCACGGGCGAACGGGCTTTCCCTCGCACACGGGTTTTCCCTCTCACGCGGGTTTTCCCTGTCCCGGGGCTACTCACGATGTTAGTGAACGAACCCGTTCCCTCCCAACCCTTGTCACCCGATGCCGTCAGGAGCCGAGCAGTGACACGGCCAGCTCCCGCAACGCGTCCGCCAGCCGCTCCCCCTCGCCCTGCTCCAGCAGGCGCAGGATCGGGTCGCTGTGCAGCGCGCCGAGCAGGATGTGGGCGGTGAGTTCGGCGTCCAGCTCCGGCCGCTGCTCGGCGAGCAGGGCGGCGAGGTGCTCGTGCCACGCCCGGTAGACCGGGTGCGCCTCGCGCGGCCCCTGGTCGGACGACGGCGGGTTCGCGGAGACGGCCTGGCCGAGCGCGGCCAGCAGGCTCTTGTTGCGGGAGACGACGTCGACCACCGCGTCCAGGAAGGCGAGCAGCCGCTCCCGGGCCGGGGCGCCGGGGCCCAGCGGCGGCGGCCCGCTGCGCACCGCCTCCTCCAGGTCGAAGGCCCGCTCCTGCATCAGCGCCCGCATCAGGCCCATCCGGCTTCCGAAGCGGTGGAAGACGGTGCCCTTCCCCACCCCGGCGGCGGCCGCGACCTGTTCCATCGAGATCTGCTCGGGCCGGTGGCCCGCCAGCAGTTCCTCGGTCGCCCGCAGGATCGCGCGCCGGTTCCGGGTCGCATCGGCGCGTTCGCGTCGGCCTTCCGTCATGGAGTCCTCTTCATGGGGTCCTCTTCCCTCGCGAACAACTGGACCGCTGGTCCGGTACGGTCCCGGAGCAAGAAACTGACCGCCGGTCAAGTTTATCCCGGACCGGCCGACCAGGGGCGGAAGCCGCCCCCGCGCCGAGCGCGCCGGGTGCGCCGTCCCCCGCCGCGCCCACTGGCACCCGGTGCCAACCGGCCGACTTGCGAGGAGTGTTCGCCCGGATACGCTTCGAACAGAGGCTCCCCGGTGCCCGCGCCACGAACCGTGAGCGCGCTCCCGCCCGGCGGGACCGGGACGGGACCGTCGCCCCATGCGGACGGGGCGCGACCGGCGGTGGCATGGAGGAGCAGGCCGGCCCGACCGGCCTGCGGAACCCACCGTGGAGGTCACCATGACCGACAGAACGGCCAGTGCGGCGCTGGTGGCGGCCGGTGCCGCGGCGCTCTTCGCCGCCATCAGCGTCGCCGCGGCGGCCCGGGCGTGCAGGTGCCCGGTCGAGCACGGCGAAGGCGGCCACCGAGCGAGGCGCCGGCCGCACATCGGGCACGCGCCCGGCGGCGGCCCCAGACACAAGTGCCCCAACCCGCCGAACTGCAACTGACGCCGCCATCGATCCTCCTGTCCGTCGACCAGCTCGTGGATCCCGCCCCCGGAGCGCCCGTCGCGCCGGGGGCGGGCGCCGGTCCGGACCGGGGCCGCCACACTCGGCCACCGCGCTCAGCCGCTCGCCGGCCGGCGCGGGAGCACCGCGTGCACCCGGGTGCCGCGCCCGAGCGCGTCCACGGTGCAGCTGCCGCCGATCTCCGCGGCCCGCTCGGACATCGACCGCAGCCCCACCCCGGGGTGCGACGGTCCGCCGCGCCCGGGGCCCTGCCCGTCGTCGTCGACGACGAGCTCCAGCTCGCCGCCGTCCACCCGCACGGACACCGTCGCACTGCTCGCCCGGGCGTGCCGCAGCACGTTGTTCAGCGCCTCCGCGGTGATCCGGTAGACGGCGACCTCCACGGCGGCGGGCAGCTCCGGCAGCGGGTCGGGCTCCAGCCGGGCCGTGACGGCGAGGTCGTCGTCGCTGAAGGTCTCCGCGAGCCGGCCCAGCGCCCGCGACAGCCCGTAGTCGCCCAGCGCGGTGGGCCCGAGCCGGTCGGTGATCCGCCGCACCTCCCGGACCGCCGTGGCGAGGTCGTCCGCGACCCGCGTCAGCGCGCCGGAGAACATCGCCGGGTCGTCCACCGCGGCCGCTCCCTGCAGCCGCAGCCGCAGGCCGGCCAGCATCGGGCCGAGCCCGTCGTGGATGTCGCGGCGCAGCTGCCGGCGCTCCTCCTCGCGGGCCGCGACGATCTGCTCGCGGCTGGCCCGCAGGTCCTCCATCAGCTGCAGCGAGGCGACGGCCGGCGCGGCCTGGTCGGCGAGCGAGCGCAGGATGTCGCGGTCGCTGTCGTCGAGGGTCTGCTGGCCGGAGCGCGGGGCGACGGTGAGCCGGCCGATCTCGGCGCCCCGGTGCACCAGGGCGAAGCCCTCGCCGCTGCCGGAGCGGTCCCCGACGGCCGCCAGCGGGCGTTCGCCGCCGCGGGTGGAGACGGTCAACGCCACGCCGGAGAGCCGGAGTTCGTCACTGACCGTGGCGCAGAGCACGGCGGGCACGTCCTGCGGGTCGACGGTCTGGCTGACGCGTCCGGCCAGGCTGCGCAGCACCTGGTACGGCTGGGCGCGCGCGCCGTAGTACCAGCGGTCGACGACGCCGGAGGCCCAGCGCACGCCCCGGGGCAGGCCGGCCGCGAGCAGGAGGACGGCGGCGACCAGCAGCAGCGCCCCGGCGCCGCGTCGGCCGGGCATCAGCATGGTGGAGAGCAGGCAGGCCACCAGCACGAACACCACGACCAGCCCGGCCGCGACCAGCAGTCCGACCAGGACCCGCCGGGCCGCCCGGTCGAGCCGCCAGGAGCCGTCGCGGACGACGACGGCGGCCAGGGTGAGCGTCCACAGTGCGGAGGCGACGGTGAAGGCGATGTACGAGGGCGTGACCTGGCCGTCGAAGTAGTAGCCGAGTTCGGCGAGGTCCCACAGCAGGTAGACGCCGAGACCGATCAGGACGTTCTGCCGGCGCCGCCGGGACACCCCGCGGGTGCGGGCGAGCGGGACGAGGATCACCAGGACGGTCAGCACGACGAACACGACGAGCTGGGCGATGTGCATCCGGTCGTTGAACGTCCGCAGCCAGCCGGCGACGGCGGTGTCGGCCAGCGGGTTGGGCCGGCCGAACACCGTGGGCTGGTAGACGTAGTAGCAGGCCTGGGGCAGGATCCACAGGGCCAGCGCGCCGATCGCGTACCACCACCGGCGGCCGGGCAGGGTCCCGGACGGCAGCCACAGCGGCAGTGCGTGCCACAGCGGGCCGGTGATGGCGTACCCGACCGACACCAGGACCACCACGGCCCCGACGACCCGGGGGTCGCTCACCTCCACCCAGACCGGGGCCTGGACGGCGAGCGGGACGATCAGCGCCGTCCCGTACACGAGCAGCACCCAGCCGAGCTGGGTGCCCGGGCGGTGGGCGTGCAGCAGCACCCCACCGGCCACCGAGGCGAGCCCGGAGCCCAGCACCGCCAGGTGGTGGGCGGGCTGGGAGATGCCGGCGGCACCCTGGTGGCTCAGGACGTAGCCGACCCACAGGCCGCCGGCCACCAGGCAGACGACGGCGCACACGCCCGCCATGGCCAGTTGACGCTCCGCCGGGCCGGACCGGGGCCGCCACCAGGCTCGCCCCGCACTCTCCGCAGCCATGAGCACCCCGTCCTCTCCGACGACCCACCGGATGGCAGCAGTCTCCTGCACCCGGTGTCCCGGGCACATGAGGCAGCGGCCCCGACGGGGCGCGGCACCCCGGACGGGTGTCCGCCGAGGGCCCGCGCGGCAGCGGCGTGCGGTCTGCCGGACGGGAGCCACGACCCCGGGTCGACGGCCGGGCAGTCGTGGAACCTCCAGGCGCCCTCCGGGTCGTACGGATCGCCCGCACGACCGCCACCGGTTCGCCGGCCCGGTCCAACATCCCGACGGCGACGCCCAGTTACCTGGTGGTACCGGCCTGACGACACCGCTAGTGTCCCTTTCCGCCGTGGTCCCGCCCGGGCAGTGCCGCCCGGCCGCGACCACGGCGGAGCCGTTCACCCGCACCGTCACAAGGAGACACCCCCATGGTCAACCCGGACACGACCGGCCGGGGCCGCGCGCAGGAGACGGTGGCGGCGGCGCTCGACCGGGCCGCCGCGACCGAGCACCTCAACGCGTTCGTCACGCTCGACGCCGAGGGCGCGCTCGCCACCGCGGCCCGCCACGACGCCCCCGACGGGTCCGGGGAGAAGCCCGCCCCCTGGAGCCTCGTCGTCAAGGACAACATCCACGTCGCCGGCCTGCCCAACACCGCCGGCACCCCGGCGCTCGCCGACTTCGTCCCCGCTACGGACGCGCCCGTCGTCCGGGCCCTGCGCGCCGCGGGGGCGATCGTCCTCGGCAAGACGAACATGCACGAGCTGGCCCTGGGCGCCACCTCGTGCAACCACGCCTTCGGCGCCGTCGGGAACGCCACCGACCCCACCCTCTTCGCGGGCGGCAGCAGCGGCGGTACGGCCGCTGCGGTGGCGGCGGGCGTCGCCGACGCCGGGCTCGGCACCGACACCGGCGGCTCGATCACCATCCCCGCGGCCCTCAACGGGATCTACGGCCTGCGCCCCAGCGCCGGACGCTACCCCTCGGCGGGCGTCACGCCGCTGTGCCCCACCCGGGACACACCCGGGCCGATGGCGAACACCCTGGACCGCCTCCGCACGCTGGACACCCTCGTCACCGGCGAGACCGGTAGCCCGCAGGACCCGGGGCGCCCGCTCCGGTTCGGCCTGCCGAGGCACGTGTTCACCGAGGATCTGGAGGGCCCGGTCCGGGCCGCCTGGCAGGACGCCGTCGAGCGGCTCACCACCGACCGGACCACCTGGGTCCCGGTGGACACGGCGCACCTGGTCGAGTTCGACTCCCGGATCGGATTCCCGCTCGTCTTCGGCGAGTTCGCCGACGCCCTCGGCCGCTACCTCGACGGACACCGCGCCGGGCTCACCCCGGCCGACGTCCTCGACGCGGTCGGCGACCCCGTCATCGGCGACATGCTCAAGGCCACCGCCCTGCCCACCGGCCCCGGGTACCCGGGGCCCGCCGCCCTCCAGGGGGCGCTCGCCCAGCGCCGGGTGATGCAGGCCGCCTACGAGGACCTGTTCACGACCAACGGCCTGGACGCGATCCTCAGCCCCGCCGTCCCGGTGTGCGCCCGGCCGCTGCGCCGTTTCGAGGACTCCCTCCCCCTCAACGGGCAGGCCGTGCCCACGTTCTTCACCCTGATCCGCAACACCTCCCCCGCCGCCGTCGCTGGCCTCCCGTCGGTCACGGTGCCCCTTCCGGTCACCGCGTCCCCGCCCGTCGGCCTGCAGCTGATCGGGCGTCGGACGGCCGACCGGGAGCTGCTGTCCGTGGCCGTGCGGGTCGACGCCCTGGTGCGGCGCGGGTAGCCGACCGCAGCGTCACCGCCTTGACTGGTGATGGGACGTCACATCACCGGTCGAAGCGGTAACGGAGTCGGCGCAGCCGGTCCGGCATGTCCGGAGCAGTGGAAAATGCCGACGGCCGACGCGGAACGCCTGCTAGGGTCCGGGTGACCTGACGTTCGTGTGATCGAGGAGTGGCAGACGTGGCGGGTGACGACGACATCTCCGGGTGAGATCCGGAGCTGACGGCCACCGGCCGGCGCATCGGAAGCGCCGCAGCCGAAGTGGTCCGTTTCGTCGTACCCCTTTCCCGTGTCTGCCCAGGGCAGCGCTCCAAGGCCTGCCCGCACTCTCCTTCGAGGTCACCTCCATGTCCGACGCCGCCGTCGTCTGCTCGAACCTTTCCTTCGCCTGGCCGGACGACACCCCGGTCTTCCACGACCTGTCCTTCACCGTGCCCACCGGCCGGACCGGCCTGGTCGCCCCCAACGGCTCCGGCAAGAGCACCCTGCTCAAGCTGATCGCCGGTGAACTCACGCCCACTACGGGCTCGGTGACGGTGAGCGGCACCCTGGGCCACCTCAGCCAGAGCCTCCCCCTGACCGGGGACCTCACCGTCGCCGAGGTGCTCGGCGTCGCCGCGATCGTCAGGGCCATCGACGCCGTGGAGTCCGGCGACGTCGACGAGCGGCACTTCACCACCATCGGCGACGACTGGGACATCGAGGAGCGCACCCGCGCCCAGCTCGACCGTCTCGGTCTGGGCCACCTCGCCCTGGACCGCAGCCTGAGCACGCTCAGCGGCGGCCAGATCGTCTCCCTCGGCCTCGCCGCCCAACTCCTCAAGCGCCCCGACGTCCTGCTGCTCGACGAGCCCACCAACAACCTCGACCTGGCCGCCCGGCGCAAGCTCTACGACGTGCTGGCGGACTTCACCGGCTGCCTGCTGCTGGTCAGCCACGACCGCGCGCTGCTCGACCGCATGCAGGGCATCGCCGAACTCGACGGCGGTGAACTGCGCTACTACGGGGGCGACTTCACCGAGTACGAGGAGGCCGTGCGGGCCGAGCAGGAGGTCGCCGAGAAGAACGTCCGCAACGCCGAGCAGGAGCTGAAGCGGGAGAAGCGCGAGATGCAGCAGGCCCGTGAACGCGCCGAGCGCCGTGCGAGCAACGCCGCCCGCAACCTCAAGAACGCCGGTCTGCCCCGCATCTTCGCGGGAAACATGAAGCGCGGCGCACAGGAGTCGGCGGGCCGGGCCGGCCAGATGCACGCGGGCCGGGTCAGCGAGGCCAAGGCCCGGCTGGACGAGGCCGGCCGCGCCCTGCGCGACGAGCAGCGCCTCTCCCTGGAACTGCCCGACACCCAGGTGCCCGCCGGGCGCAACCTCTTCCTCGGCGAGGGGCTGCAGGTCCGCCACGGCGGCCGGGCCGTGTTCGCCGACGGCGGTGTCGACCTGAACGTCCGCGGCCCCGAGCGGATCGCGCTCACCGGGCCCAACGGCGCGGGCAAGTCGACACTGCTGCGCCTGATCACCGGCGACCTCGCCCCGGACGACGGGCGGATCACCCGCAACGACGGCCGGATCGCCCACCTCTCGCAGCGGCTGGACCTGCTGGACGAGGAGCGCACCGTGGCGGAGAACTTCGCCGCCTTCGCCCCCGAGCGGCCCGAGACGGAGCGGATGAACCTGCTCGCCCGCTTCCTGTTCCGTGGCGCCCGGGCGCACCTGCCCGTCCGGGTGCTCTCCGGCGGCGAGCGGCTGCGCGCCACCCTGGCCTGCGTGCTGTGCGCCGAGCCCGCCCCGCACCTGCTGCTGCTCGACGAGCCGACCAACAACCTCGACCTGGTCGGCGTGGGCCAGTTGGAGAGCGCGCTCAACGCCTACCAGGGCGCGTTCCTGGTGGTCAGCCACGACGAGCGGTTCCTCGCCGAGATCGGGGTGAACCGCCGGCTGCGGCTGGCCGACGGCACGCTGCAGGAGGCCGGGGCCCCCGCGGTGTGAACCGGCGGTGCGCCGGGAGCCCTGGGCCGCCGACCGCCGTGCGGCCCAGGTGCTCGACGGGCTCGGCCGCGGCTCCCTCGGGCACGACCCGACCGCCGTGGGCGTGCACTGACCGCACTCCACGCGCCGACCGCAGCAGCCACCGTACCGGCCACCGGCCCACCCGCACCGCCGTCACCTGCGGTGCGCACCGCCGACGAACCGAACTTGACGCCCGCTCAAGCTTCCATCACCCTTCCACTAATCGAATAGTGAAAGGGTGCAATGCCGATGCCCCTGGCCCTCTCCCCGCACAGCCCTCCCCGGCCCCGGCCGCCCACGGCCCCGCCCCGACGCGCCGCCCGCCTCCCTCGCCTCCTGCACCACCCCGCCGCACTGGCCTGGGGCCTGGCGGCAGGCTTCGCCGCGCTCTACGTCTGCGTCGCCGCCAACCGGCACCGGCGTGGCCTCACCAAGGCCTACGACCTGGGGATCTTCGAACAGGCCATCCGGGCGTACGCGCACCTGCGGCCGCCGATCGTGCCGCTCAAGGGGCCCGGGTACCACCTGCTCGGCGACCACTTCCACCCGCTGATCGCCACCCTCGCCCCCGTGTACCGGGCCTTCCCGACGCCGCTCACCCTCGTGGTCGCCCAGGCGCTGCTCATGGCGCTGGCCGTCGTCCCGCTCACCCGCTGGGCCCACGAGGTGGCCGGGCCGCGGGTGGCCCTGGTCGTCGGCTGCGCCACCGGCGCCTCCTGGGGGATCGTCAGGGCCGCGGCCGACGACTTCCACGAGATCGCGTTCGCCGTCCCGCTGCTCGCCTTCGCCGCCACCGCGCTCGGCCGGCGCCGCCCGCTCGCCGCCGCGCTCTGGTCGCTGCCACTGCTGCTGGTCAAGGAGGACCTGGGCCTGACCGTCGCCGCCGTCGGCCTGCTGATCGCCTGGCAGGCCCGGCAGACCGGTCGCACCCCGCTACCCGGGATCGCCCTCGCCGCCGTCGGCCTCGCCGCGACCGCGGTGACCGTGCTGGTGGTGCTGCCCGCGTTCAACCCGGGCGGGGGCTTCGACTACTGGCAGCAGCTGGACGGCGGTGGGCAGCCCGCGCCGTGGACCCTGCCGCTGCTCCTCGGGTGGCCGCCGGTCAAGTGGCTGCTGCTGTTCCTGCTCGCCGCCACGGCCGGCTTCCTCGGCCTGCGCTCACCGCTGTTCCTGCTCTGCGTACCCACCCTGGCCTGGCGGCTGCTGTCCGCCAACCCCCACTACTGGGGCGTCAGTTACCACTACAGCGCGGTGCTGATGCCGATCGCGATCGCCGCCCTGGTCGACACCGTCGCCCGCTCCCGGCGCCCGCGCCCGACCGCGGGCGGGGCCGACACCGCGCCCACCCCGCTCCTCCTGCGCGCCCGGCGCGCACTGCTCGTCAGCGCCCTGGTGACGGTCGTGACGCTGCCGCTCTACCCGCTGCACGAGGTGGTGATGCCGGAGGCCTGGCGCACCTCGCCCAGGCTCACCGAGACCCGGGCGATGCTCCGGCTGATACCGGACGACGCCACGGTGGCCGCCTCCAACCGCCTGGCGGCCCAGCTCACCGACCGGACCGAGGTCACCCTGGTGTGCCGGGAGCCGATCCGGCCCGGTCCGGAGTGGGTGGCCGTCGACCTGCGCGACCCGAGTGTGCGGGCCCCGTGCGCCGTCGCCGACACCGCCCGGATGCTGACGGTCTACCAGGAGTCGGGCTACCGGCGGCTGGTCGACCAGGACGGCCTGATCCTGCTCAAACGCCCCTGACCGGGCCGCTCCTCCCGCCCCTCCCCCGGTCCGGCTTGACCCTCGCGCCGCAGTGCGCCACCATTCCACTATTGAACTAGTGAAAGGCCGGAACGTCGGTGATCGAGTACCGCATCGAGCGGCGCAGCGGCGTCTCCACCTACCAGCAGATCGTGCAGCAGACCAAGCAGGCCCTGCGGCTCGGACTGCTGCAGCCCGGGGACAAGCTGCCGACCGCCCGTGAAGTGGTGGAGCTGACCGCGATCAACCCCAACACCGTGCTGAAGGCCTACCGCGAACTCGAACGTGAGGGGCTGGTCGAGCCCCGCCCGGGGCTCGGCACCTTCGTCCGGCGTTCACTCGCCCGGCCGGAGGCGGCGGCCGACGGCCCGCTGCGCGCGGACCTGGTCGGCTGGGTGGACCGGGCCCGGGAGGCCGGCCTGGAGCGCGAGGACATCGCCGCGCTGATGGCCTCCGTCCTGGAGCAGCGTTTCGACACCGGGGTCTCCCCGGCAACACCGAACTGAGAACAGTGGGGGGACCGGGTGGAAGACCCGACGACCATGACGCCCGCGCTGGAGGCCGTCGGCCTCGGCAGGCGATACCGGGGTGAATGGGCCCTGCGCGACTGCGACTTCACCGTCCCGACCGGGCGGATCTGCGGCGTGGTGGGCCCCAACGGGGCCGGCAAGAGCACCCTGCTCTCCCTCGCCGCCCGCCAACTCTCGCCGAGCGAGGGCGAGGTGCGCGTGTTCGGCGAAGCCTCCGGCACACCGGACCAGCGCGCCCGGGTCGCGTACGTGGCGCAGGACAAGCCGCTCTACCCGGGCCTCAGCGTCGCCGAGACGCTGCGGATGGGCCGCGAGCTCAATCCGCTCTGGGACCAGGACACGGCCCAACGCATCGTCGAACAGGGCGAGTTGCGGCCGAAGGCCCGGATCGGCTCGCTCTCCGGCGGGCAGCGCACCCGGGTCTGCCTGGCGCTGGCCCTCGGCAAGCTCCCCGACCTGCTGGTGCTCGACGAGCCGATGGCGGATCTCGACCCGCTCGCCCGCCACCAGCTCATGGGCACCCTGATGTCGGCCGCCGCCGAACGCGGCACCACCATCGTGGTCTCCTCGCACATCCTCCCCGAGCTGGAGGGCGTCATCGACCACCTGCTGCTCGTCCAGCGCGGAGGGATCCGGCTGGCCGGGGACCTGGAGGACATCCTGGACGGGCACCGGCTGGTCACCGGGCCGGCCGGGTCCGCCGGGCTCCCGGCCGACCTGGTCGTCGAGCAGCGCGTCGGCGGACGCCGGGCCACCGCGCTGGTGCGCACCGGTGAGCCGTTGGGCGGCGCCTGGGAGAGCGAGCGGCCGAGCCTGGAGGAGCTGCTGCTCGGCTACCTCCGCGGACCGGCCGACAAGCACGTGAACGACGAGCGCACGAACGACGAGCGCACCAACGACGGGGTCGCCGCATGAGCACGAATGTCCTGCCCGACCGCGCCACCGCACCGGCGAGCCGACGCCCCGCGACCCCCGCGCTGCGCGGGATCCTCTGGCTGACGATCCGTCAGAACCGGGCGGTACTATGGACCTTGGCCGCGCTGCTGGTCCTGGTGGCGGCCGACCTCCTCTGGATCCACCTCGCCAGCCGGCACACCATCGGCGTCCTGCGGCGCACCGGCTGCTACAGCCCCCCGAGCTGGTCCGACAGCCGGTGCTGGACCCTGCTCTCGCCGATCGACCGGCCGACCTTCTGGTACCTCCAGATCCTCCAGCCCGCGGTCACCGCCGTCCCGCTGCTGATCGGCGTCTTCGTCGGCGCGCCGCTGCTGGCCCAGGAGTACGAGCGCGGCACCATCCGGCTGATCCGCGCGCAGTCCGTCAGCCCGGGGCGCTGGCTGGCCGCCCGGCTCGCGGTGCCCGGCCTCGCGGTGCTGGTCTTCAGCGGCGTGCTCGCCTCGCTGATGACCTGGGTGTGGTGGACGGACATCGTGCACGGGCCGGTCGCCTTCGACCCGCCGTTCCAGTTCTTCACCTACCCGGCCCTCGGGGTCGCGCCGATCGCCTGGTCGCTGTTCGCGCTGGCGCTGGGCGTCCTCGTCGGCCGGCTGGTGCGCCGGACGCTGCCCGCGATGTTCCTCACCGGGGCGCTGGTCGCGGGCGCCCACGGCCTGATGCACTGGGTCCGCCCGTACTTCCACCCCGTCGTGGAGGAGGTGGTCCCGATGGACGCCAAGCAGTCCTTCATCGGGCAGCCTACCAACGCGTGGCTGGTCGACCGCGGTTCCGTCCTGGCCGACGGCAGCCGCATCTCCGACGGCACGTGCCAGGCCTCCCCCTGCGACGGGGCCACGGCCATCTGGCTCCGGTACCACCCGGCCGACCACCTCGTGCCGATCCAGCTCGTCGAGGCCGGCATCCTGCTGGCGCTCACCGCGGTCGCCCTGCTGGTCGTGTTCCGCCGGATCCGCGCCTGAGGGCTCGTCCTCCGGCCCCGGCGAAGGACGAGCCGGAGGACGAGCCGGGACTCCGGGGGCGGGTCAGGCCTTCTTGACCACGCTGGACTTGAGCTGCATGGCGCCGAAGCCCTCGATGCGGCAGTCGATGTCGTGGCCGTCGACACCGTCGACCAGGCGGATGTTGCGCACCTTGGTGCCGGCCTTGATGCCGGAGGCGCTGCCCTTCACCTTCAGGGCCTTCACGACGGTCACGGTGTCGCCGTCGTTCAGCACGTTGCCGACCGAGTCCTTGACGACCCGCTCCCCGCCCCCGGCACCGGCCGCGCCGGCGTCGGCGGGCGCCCACTCGTGGCCGCACTCCGGGCAGACCATGAGGGCGTCCATCTCATAGGTGTACTCGCCGCCGCACTGCGGGCAGGCGGGAAGGTTGTCGCTCATGTGATCAGGATATCCGCTCACCGAGCGACGTTTCCGCTGCTCAGCCGGTACGGGCCGACGGCCGCCCCGCTCCGGCAGCGCAGAGCCGACACCCGGCGGAACCTCCCGGGAGGCGCCGGGCGCGCCCACTGCCGATACTGGGGCGGCACCCGGGGCCGCCGGGCACCACACCCGGGGCGGCCGGCGCCGCACGCCAAGGCCCCGCCCCGGGCGGACGGGCCCCGCCCCGGCCGCCCCGATCCAGCGCGGAACCGAGGAGGACGCCATGACCGGATCCGTGGTCGTCGGCTTCGACGGCTCGCCGGAGAGCCTGGCCGCCACCGAGTGGGCCGCCCGTGAGGCGCGGCGCCGGGGCCTGCCGCTCCGGGTCCTCCAGGCGTGGCCCCTGCCGAAGCACGACGTGGTCGGCAGCGACGAGAGCTACCGGCAGGCCCGGTCACAACTCGCCGCCCGCGAGGCCGCCTTGCACGCCCTGGTGCCCGGGGTGACGGTCTCCTCCGCCACCGAGGCCGCCGAGCCCGCCGAGGCACTGGAAGCCGCCGCCGAGAGCGCCACCGTCCTCGTGCTCGGCTCACGCGGGCTGAGCACCGTCCGCGGCTTCCTGGTCGGCTCGGTGAGCCAGGAGGTGCTGCGCCGGGCTACCTGCCCGGTGGTGCTCGTCCGCGCGGGCGAGGAGGATCCGGACGGCACGGTGACGGTCGGCCTCGACCTGGCACACCCGGCCGATCCGGTGCTGGCCTTCGCGTTCGAGGCGGCCGCGCTCCGCGCCGCGCCGTTGCGCGTGGTGCACGTCTGGTCCCCGCCGGCCGGCAGCGAGCACATGTCCTACGGCGCCATCGGCGGGTTGGAGGGCGAGGTGTCCTCCGGTGAGCGGGCCGACCTCTCCGAGGCCCTGGAGTCCTGGCGGGCCCGGCACCCCGAGGTGGCCGTCACGGCCGACCTGGTACGGGGCAAGCCCGCCGTCGAGCTCGTGGACGCGGCGGCAACGGCCCGGCTGCTCGTCGTCGGCCGCCGCAGCCACCACAGGCCGCTGCGCCACCACCACCTCGGCCCGGTCGCGCACGCCGCGATCCATCACGTCCACTGCCCGGTCGCCGTCGTCCCGTACGACTGACCGGCCGACTCCACGGACGCCGGCCCGGCAGCCCTCGCGGCCCGACAGCCCTCGCCACCCGCCGACCCGCGCGGTCCGTCAGCTGTCGCGACCCGCCGGCCCTCGCGGCCCGTCAACCCTCGCCGCCCGTCAGCCGTCGCGGTCGGCGCCCCCGCGCCCGAAGCAGGGGTAGCCGGGCAGCGGGTCCACCTGCCAGCCGTCGGCGACCTCCCGCAGCAGGCGCCGCATCGTCTCCGTGAACGCGGGGAGCCCGTCCAGCCGCGCCGCCGTCTCCCAGCGGTGCCGGAGCACCTGGCGCCGGGTGGGCACCGGCCGCCGGGTGCGGTGCATCGGACCGTCCTCGGCGGCGCGCGGCAGCAGCCCCACGGTCGCGTTCACCGTCCACACGGCCACCGCCCGCCGCATCCCGTCCTCCCACACCGCGTCCTCGGCCAGCGCCGGGTAGACCGGGACGACCTCGGCCCGGTACGCCGCCTCGATCCGCCGGGCGAGCCCGTCCGGCAGCGCGAAGACGCACCAGCAGGAGGAGAACGGCATCCGGCAGTACGCCGCGGTCAGGAACACCGACTGGAAGTCGGCGGCCTCGAAGTCGAGCAGCCGGAGGCCCTCCGGGGTGAGCAGGTTGTTGTCCGGGCAGGTGTCCCCCGGTGTGAAGGCCGGGTACTCCTCCCGGCCCGCCGTCCCGATCCGCGCCAGCTCCTCGCCGAGGCCGTCCGGTACGGCGACGCCGGCCGTTTCCAGCACGCCGGGCAGGCGGGCGGCGGCACGGGTGATCCACGGGTCCTCCGCCCAGGTCGGCATGCCGGTGTCGTACCGCGCCCACAGCCGGGTGAGTTCGGCGCGCCGGTCCACCGACCGGGCCGCCAGCCGGCCGAGCCCGACCGCCCAGGCCAGCAGGCCCTCCTCGGCGGCCTTCGGGTCGTCCGCCAGCAGCAGGTCGGCGAGCGTCGGCGCGTCACCGAGGTCCGCCAGGACCAGCAGCGGCACGTCGCGGTCCACCCCGAGCACCTCCGGGCCGGCCAGACCGAGCGAGAGCCCGGCCGCCTCCGCCGTGAAGCCGCGCAGGGCGTCCGGCCCGCCGGTGTAGGCCTTGACGACGACGCTCCGCCCGTCGGCCGTCCGGCAGCGCAGCACGGTGGTACGGCTGCTCCCGCCCAGGTCGACGGGATCGGACAACCGGGTGTGCAGGAGGCGTTCGGCGGCACGCATGATCTCGTTCACCCGGGCATCCTGTCACCCGGGCGCCCGCTGCCGGGCCGCTTGCGCCGAACGCCCGCCGTCATACGTTTGACCTCATCACCCGACCCACCACCCGACCCACCGCCTGCCCCGAGGAGCCCGCCATGGCCGACCCCACCCGCACCCACCTGCTCTCCGCCATCGGGCTCGCGCACAGCGCGCGCGAGCACGGCAACCACCCCTTCGGCGCGGTGCTGACCGACCCCGCCGGGACCGTCCTGCTCACCGCCGAGAACACCGTGCTGACGGACCGCGACGTCACCGCCCACGCGGAGATCAACCTGGTGCGCCTGGCCTCCCGGACCCTCGACCCGGCGCAGCTGACCGTGGCCACCCTGTACAGCAGCACCGAACCCTGCGCGATGTGCGCCGGCGCGATCTACTGGAGCGGCATCCGGCGGGTCGTCTACGCGCTCGGCGCGTCCGAGCTGATCGCCATCGCGGGGGCCGACCCGGAGGAGCCGGTGCTCGACCTGCCGTGCCGCCGGGTCTTCGCCGCGGGTGGTGACACCGTGGAGGTGTCGGGCCCGCACCTGTACGAGGAGGCGGCCGCGGTGCACGCGGCCTACTGGGGATAGCCGGCCGGGGACAGCCGGGCGGGGTGACGGACCGCGCTACAGTCCGTCCCGTGAGCGAACCCGTAACCCCTCCCTTCGGCAGCTTCTCGACTTCCTTCGCCGCCCTGGAGGTGTGTGACGACCTGGCCGCCCCCGTGGCCGACGCCCTGAAGAACTGGGACGCCCGGGACGCGGCCGCGTCCGTGCTCTACGTGGACACCGACCCCGGGAAGGCGGACACCGCGGTCTTCTGCGCCGCGTACGACACGCCGCCGGAGCTCTCCGCGAACTGCGTGGTGGTCGCCGCCAAGCGCGCCGGTGAGGTCACCCACGCCGCGTGCCTCGCACTGGCCACGACCCGGGTGGACGTCAACCGGGTGGTCCGGACGCACCTGGGGGCGCGGAAGGCGTCCTTCGCCCCGATGGACACCGCGGTCGAGCTGACCGGCATGGAGTACGGCGGCATCACCCCGGTCGGCCTGCCCGCCGCCTGGCCGCTGCTCGTCGACGAGGCGGTGGCCGCGGCCCCGTACGTCCTGGTCGGCAGCGGCCGGCGCCGGGGCAAGCTGATCCTGCCGGGCTGGGCGCTGGCCCGGCTGCCCGGCGCCGAGGTGCTGCCGGGCCTGGCCGGCTGAGCCGTCGGCCCGGCAGCGGCATCGCCGCCGCCGTCACCCGGCTGCCGGACCGTACTGGCGGCGGCGGAGGGCGGCGCGCACCGTGGTGGAAGGGGCGACGACCGACAGGACGGTGCACATGGACGCGAACGAATCCGCTCCCCGCGTCGTGGTCGGCGTCGACGGCTCGCCGTCGTCGCACGCCGCGCTGCGCTGGGCGATCCGGCACGCCACGCTGATCGGCGGGGTCGTGGAGGCGGTGGGCGCCTGGGAGCCGCCGAGCCACTTCGGCTGGTCGGCGCCGGTGGTCGACATGGCCCTGGACCGGGACGTGGCCGACCGGAAGTTCGCCGACGAGCTCCACGCGGTGCTCGGCACGGACCGCCCGGTGGAGGTCCGCCCGTCACTGGTGATGGGCGACGCCTCGGACGTGCTGCTCGACGCGTCGCAGGGCGCCGAGGTCCTGGTGGTCGGCAGCCAGGGCCACGGCGGATTCACCCGGGCCCTGCTCGGCTCGGTCAGCACGCGCTGCGCGCAGCACGCCACCTGCCCGGTGGTCATCGTCCGCGCGCAGTGATCCGCACGGGGTGACGGGGTCGGCCCGGTGGGAGAATGCCGGTGTGGGCTCGCCGGCTGAGTCGGACCTCGTGGGCCGGGCCGCGCTGCTGACGTCGCTGTGCCGCGCGGTGGACGGCGCCGCGGCGGGCCGCGGCGGGCTGGTGCTGCTGGCCGGGGAGCCGGGGATCGGGAAGACCGCGCTCGCCGCCGAGGTCGTGCGGCACGCGCGGAGCACCGGCGTGACGGCGGTGTGGGGCCTGTGCGAGGACGGGGGTGTGGCGCCCGCTCTGTGGCCCTGGCAGCAGATCGTGCGCGCGGTCACCGGACGGGCCGAGCCGTTCGTCCCGCAGCCGCCCGGGAACGAGCCGCCCGACCGGGAGCCACCCGGCGAGGAGCCACCCGGGGACGAGCCGTACGGGCAGGATCCGCCCGCACCGCGCACGGCGGCTCCCGCCGCCGGCGCGGACTCCCGGCTGGCCCTGTTCGACCGGATCGCGGGCCTGCTCCTGCGGAACGGCCGCCCGCTGGTGGCGGTCCTGGACGACCTGCAGTGGGCGGACCCGGCGTCGGTGCTGCTGCTCGGCCACCTGGGCCGGCGCTCCCGGCACGAGCCGCTGCTGCTGATCGGCACCTACCGGGACGTCGAGCTGCCCGACGGCCACCCCCTGCCCGCGCTGCCGGGCGCCGAGGTGGTGGTGCTCGGCGGTCTGGACCCGACGGGCGTCGGGACGCTGCTGGAGCGGTACGGACCGCCCGCGACGGCGGAGGCGGCGGCCCTGGTGCACCGGCGGACCGGCGGCAACCCGTTCTTCGTCCAGCAGGTCGCCCGGCTGCGCGCCGCCGCCGCCGACAACCCGGCCGGCAGCGACAACCCGACGGTGCCCACGGCCGTCGGGCAGACGGTGGCCCGGCGCCTGGCCCGGCTGCCGGACCGGACGGCCCGGGCGCTGGGCACCGCCGCGGTGCTCGGCCGCGCCTTCACCGCCGCCCGGCTCGCCGCCGTCGCGGCCGTGCCCCGGGCCGAGGTCCCCGGCCTGCTGGAGCCCGCCGTGCACGCGCGGATCGTCGCCCCCGACGGCCCGGACGGCTACCGGTTCGTCCATGACCTCTTCCGGACGGAGCTGGTGGACCGGCTCGATCCGGCCCGCCGCGCCGAGCTCCACCTCGCCGCCGCCCGGGCGCTGGCCGACACCGCCGGCCCGGCCGAGCTGGCCTGGCACCACGGCCAGGCCCTGCCGTTCGGCCCGGTCGAGCCGGCCGTCCGGCACGCCGTACGGGCCGGCGAGGAGGCCATGGCCCTGCTCGCGTACGAGGAGGCCGCCCGGTGGTGGCAGCAGGCGGTGCGGCTCACGGCCCCGGACGATCCTGCGGCACTGCGGTTGCGCGTCGCCCTGGCGGAGGCCGAACTGCGGGCCGGGGCAAGGGATTCGGCCGCCCGCCGGTTCGCCGAGGTGGCCGGGGCCGCCGAGGCGGGGAACCGGCCGGAGCTGCTGGCGGCTGCCGCGCTCGGGCTCCACGAGGCGGGCGTCCGCAGCGGTGACTCCCCCCGGGAGGTGGTCGGTTGGCTGGAGCGCGCCGAGACCGCCCTGGCCGGCGGGCCGCACGCGGCCGGGCACGCCGAGGTGCTCGCGGCACTGGCCCGGGAGCTGGCCGACGGGCCGGAGCGGGACACCCCCCGGGCCCGGGACCTCGCCCGGCGGGCCGCGGAGCGGGCCCGCGCCGCCGGTGATCCGCACGCCCTCGCCACCGCGCTCTTCGCACAGCACGACGTCTCCTGGGCGCCGGGCACCGCGCAGGAGCGGCTGGCCCTCGCCGACGGCCTGGTGGCGGCCGCGGTGGCGGCGCACGACGCGGCGCTGGAGTTCGAGGGCACGATGTGCCGTTTCGTGGCGCTGCTGGAACTCGCCGACCCGGCCGCGGCGGACGCGCTGCGCCGGGCGGCGGACGCGGCCGAGCGGTCCCGGCTGCCGCGCGCCCGCTACCTGGTCCGCTCGCGCGACGCCGCCTGGGCGCTGCTCCGCGGCCGCTACCGGGAGGCCGATCAACTGTCCGCCGAGGCAGCCGAGTTGGCCGAGACGATCGGTGAACCGGACGGCGCCGGGGTGAGCGCCACCCAGCGGATCGCCGGAGCGCTGGCCCGGGAGGGTCCGGCCGGGATCTCCGCCACGCTGGCGGAGTGCGGCAACGCCGGGCTGCCACCGGAGTTCCTGCCGCACTGGCGCTGCTTCGACCACCTGGCGGCCGACGAGCCCGGGGCGGCCGCCGCCGTGCTGCGCGCGCTGCCCGCCGGCGAGGTGCTGTCCCGCTACCGGTGGCGGGCCCTGGCGGGCCTCGCGTTCGACGTGGAGATCGCCGTCGCGGCCGGCGTGCCGGAAGTGCGCGAGGACCGCTACCGGCGGCTGCTGCCGTACGAGCGGGAGACCATCGTGGTCGGCGGCGGTGTCGCCGTCCTCGGCCCGGTGGCGCTCTACCTGGGCCTGGCCGCCACCGGGCCGGAGGCCGTCCGGCACCTGACGGACGCCCTGGACGGCGCCGACCGCCTCGGCGCCCGGCCGGTCGCCGTGCGGGCCCGGCTCGAACTCGGCCGGGCGCTGCTGACCCGCGACCCGGCGGGCGAACGCGGTCGCAGCCTGCTCTCCCAGGCGCTGGCCGCCGCCGAGGAGCTGGGCCTGGACTGGCTGCGCGACGACGCCCGGGCCACGCTGGCGCGGGCGGACAGCGACCACGTGTTCCACCGGGACGGGCAGTTGTGGACACTCGGCTACCGCGGCCGCACGGTGGTCCTCAGGGACGCCAAGGGCCTGCACGACCTGGCGCTGCTGCTGTCCTGCCCCGGCCGGGAGGTCCCCGCCACCCGGCTGCTGGGCGGCCCGGACCAGCCGCCCTCCGGCAGCGACGAGCGCGCGGACGAACGGGCGCGCGCCGCCTACCGGGCCCGGCTGGACCGCCTCGACGAGGAGATCGCCGAGGCCCGCGACCTCGACGACGTCCCCCGGCTGGCCCGCGCCGAGGAGGAACGCGACGTGCTGATCGCCGAGTTGCGCGGCGCGTACGGCCTCGGCGGGCGTCCGCGCCGCCTCGGCGACGCCGGGGAACGGGCGCGCACCACCGTCACCGCCCGGATCCGGGACGCCCTGCGCCGCATCGAGCGCGAGCACCCCGAGCTGGGCCGGCACCTCGCCGCCTCGGTCACCACCGGGCGGGCGTGCGCCTACCGCCCCGCGCAGCCGGTGCGCTGGCAGCTGTGACCACCGTCCCGCGGCCAACGGGCCCGGCGGACGGCCGTCCCACAGGTTGTGAGGCCGTTCCTCACGCCTCTCGGTCAACAGCACGTCCGAAGAGGTGATCGAGATGGCACCCGCGACCGAAACCACGACCCCGACCGAATCCCGGACCCCGACCGACATCGCCACGTCGACCGAAAGCACGGCCCCGCCCGTCGACACCGACCGACTCGAAGCCGCCGTGGGCCACGTCTTCGGCGAGCTCGGCGTCAACTGCACCGCGCCGCTGGTCGTGCTGGGCGACCGGCTCGGCCTGTTCCGCACGCTGGCCGGCGCCGGCCCGCTCACGTCCGCCGAACTGGCCGCCCGCACCGGCCTGGTGGAGCGCTACGTCCGGGAGTGGCTGCGCGGCGTCGCCGTGGCCGGCTACCTGGAGTACGACGCGGCGACGGACGGCTTCACCCTCACCGACGAGTACGCCGCCGTCCTCGCCGACGACGGGTCCCCGACCGCGCTGATCGGCGTCTTCCCCGGCCTCGCCGCGCTCTGGGCGGACCTCGACCGGGTCGAGGGCTTCTTCCGCACCGGCGGCGGCATGGGCTGGGGCGAGCACCACCCGGCCCTCGGCCTGGCGCAGGAGCGCTTCACCCGCCCCGCGTACGTGCACGGCCTGATCGGCGCCTGGATCCCCGCCGTCGAGGGCATCGTGCCGAGGCTCGAAGCCGGTGCCCGGGTCGCCGACGTCGGCTGCGGCCACGGCCTCTCCTCGATCCTGATCGCCCAGCGGTGGCCGCGCAGCACCGTCGTCGGCTTCGATCCCGACGACGCCGCCGTCGCCCGCGCCCGGGCGTCCGCCGCCGAGGCCGGGCTCGACGGCCGGGCCGTCTTCGAGGTCGCCGACGCCGCCGGCTACGCCGGTGACGACTACGACCTGATCACCTTCACCGACTCGCTGCACGACATGGGCGACCCGGTCGCCGCCGTCGCGCACGCCCGGGCCGCCCTCGCGGCGGACGGCGCCGTCCTGGTCGTCGAGCCGCTGGCCGCCGACCGCTTCGCCGACGACTTCGCCAATCCCTACGCCCGCGTCGGCTACGCGATCTCCACCCTGGTGTGCACCCCGTCCTCGCTGGCCCAGACCGGCGCCGCCGCGCTCGGCACGATGGCCGGCGAAGCCCGGCTGCGGGAGGTCCTGGCGGCGGGCGGGCTCCCCCGCGTACGGCGGATCGCCGAGGACAGCGCCCCGCTCAACATCCTTCTGGAGGCCCGGCCCTGACCCCCGCGCGGGTGCGCCGGGCTCCGGCGCACCCGCCGTGTGCCGTCCGCACCCGCCGTGTGCCGTCAGGCGGCGCCGCTGACGCCCGGGACGACGAAGCGCCGGTGGAGCGGACTGAACGTCGTCTCCGGCGCACCGGGGATGCCGGCCTTCTCGACCGCCGGGGCCAGCCGTTCGGCGAAGAACGTCTCGAACGCCTGCTGGGAATCCCACACGTCGGTCACGTGCAGGCCCTGCGCGTCGAACCAGGCGACGTGCAGTTGCGCACCCGCCGGTTCGAGTTCCTCCCAGCGGACCTCGTCACGCACCGTGTCGTACTGCTCCGGAGTTGCCCCGACCCACCGCATCGACATCACCACAGCCATGTCACCGCTCCCTTGCCGGCTCGTCCTGACGCGAATGCCCCGTTGCTTCCACGAAACGCCCCCGGCGGCCCGTACGCACCTCGGCCCGCACAGGTTCCCGAGGGTTCATCACGGATTGGTGACGATAGGACAGTCAATCGCCCGAGAATGAGGGAAGGCTAACCTTCATAAGGTTAGCCTTCCCTCATGAACAGTCTGCTGCTGGCCGCGAACACGGCCGGATACACCACGCCCCAGCTCTGGCGGATCCTCACCAAGACGGGCTACTTCATCGGCCTCAGCGGCGCCATCGGCACGACCGTCACCTACGCCGCCACCGTCCGCCCGTCCCTGCGGACCGCCGAACGCACCGGCGGCGCCGCCGGCACGCACGACGCGGCCGTCCTGAGATCCAGATCGGCGGCCTGCCTCGCCTGGGCGGGCGTGGTGCTGCTGGTCGCCGGCTACTTCCAGCTCGCCGCCCGCGTCGCCCGCTCCGGCAAGGGCATGCCCTTCGGCGACGCCCTGGCCCCCGACCGGATCCTGGACTTCCTCCGGGCCCCCGCCGCCAAGGGCGCCTGGATCGCCCAGGGCACCGTCTACCTCGTCCAGAACCTCGTCCTGCTCGCCACGGCCGCCGCGATGACCGCCCTGTTCGTCCCGGCCGTCCGCCGCCACACCGACCGCGTCGCCCTCGCCGCCCTGCCGGCCGCCCTCGCCGTCACCCTGATCGCCGCCGTCCCGACCACCGCCCCCGCCGACCTCGACCGCTGGCTCGACCTCGTGCTCGACCAGACCCACATCGTCTCCGGCACCGTCTGGCTCGGCGGCCTCGCCCTGCTCGTCGCCCTGGCCGGCGCCCGGGGCCGCCTCGGCGACGCCGCCGGCCCGCTGTGGGCCGACCTGTGGCGCCGTTTCAGCCTGGTCGCCATGGTCTGCGTCGGCGCCGTGGTCGTCTCCGGCCTGTGGCTCACCTGGAAGCACGTCGGCGCGGTGTCCCAGCTGTGGACGACCGGCTACGGCCTCGCCCTGCTCGTCAAGGTCCTCCTCGTCCTCGCCCTGGTCACCGCCGGCGCCTTCAACCAGTTCTGGCTGATGCCGCGCATCGCCCGGGCCCGCCGCGCCGACGACACCGCTTCCCTCCGCCACCTCACGCTGCGCCACTTCCCGAAGGTCGTCTGGGGCGAGGTCGCCCTCGGGGTCGCCGTTCTGGCCGTCATGCCGTTCCTCGCCGGCTCCGCCCGTACCGAGGCCGGCAGCGCCAAGGCCGTCTCCTCCGGCAGTCTCTTCGCCGCCGGCGCCGCCCTGGTCCTCGCCCTCGCCGTCTCCCTGTACGCCACGGCCAAGGCCTCCGACGCGCTGTCCCGCCGCCCGTCGGCCACCCCGGCCGCGGGCTGACACCCGCCGCCCCGCGCGCACCGCCGGTCCGGACCTGCTCCGGACCGGCGGCGCGCGCTTCGGCGTCCGGCCCGGATGCGCCGCGCGGCACGGGGTGGTCGACTCGATACGAGGGGAAGTCTCGGGGTTGCCACCGGGAGGAGCCGTACCGATGCCCAAGGTATCCAAGCAGTCGGCGCCGCAGGTCCAGGAGTTCGGGCCGGTGACCGACCGCCGCGCGGAGATGGACGGCTACACGGTCGAGTTCGTCTCCTTCGGAGCCGACGCCGACCTGGACGGGCCGCTGCAGTCGCTGCCCGGCGGGATGTGCCGGTGTCCGCACTGGGGCTACGTCGTCGCCGGACGCATGCGCTACGTCTTCGAGGACCACGAGGAGGTGTACGAGGCCGGCGACGCGTTCTACCAGCCGCCGGGCCACCGGCCGTACGTCGACGCCGGAACCGAGCTGCTGCAGTTCAGCCCGACCGACGACCTCGCCGTGACCGAACGGGCCATCATGGAGTTCATGAGCCGCCAGGAGGGCGGAACGCCCTGACCGCCCCCGCCCGGCTCACCCCGGCTGGCGCTCCGGGTGGGTCAGGTTGGCTCCGTCGCGGGGGTCGAAGACGTGGATCCGGGCGGTGTCGACCCACAGCTCCAGCGGGTGGCCCTCGGCGGCGCGGGTCGCGGTGTTGAGCCGCGCGACGACGCGGTGCTCCTGCATGCCCGTGTCGGCCCGGCCCGAGTCCGCGGCGAGCTCGGCGAGTTCCTCCGTCTGCGCCGGCCCGCCCTCCTCCGCGAAGTGGACGTACACGTCGGAGCCCACGGACTCCCGGACCTCGACGGTGACGGTGCAGGTGACGCCGCCGGTGTGCTCGGCCAGCGAGGCGTCCTCGAAGTCCTCGGGGCGGATGCCGACGATCAGCTCGCGCGGCGCGTCCGCCCGCTCCAGCGCGCGCCGGGTGCGGTCGTCCAACGGCAGCGCGCCCAGCGAGGTGCGCAGCCCGTTCTCCTCCAGCGCGGCGCCGAGGAAGTTCATGCCGGGCGAGCCGATGAACCCGGCGACGAACAGGTTGACCGGCTCGTCGTACAGGTGCTGCGGCGAGCCGACCTGCTGGACGACGCCGGCCCGCATGACGACCACCCGGTCGCCGAGCGTCATGGCCTCCACCTGGTCGTGGGTGACGTAGACGGTGGTGGTGCCCAGGCGGCGCTGGAGCGCGGCGATCTGGGTGCGCATCTGGACCCGGAGCTTGGCGTCCAGGTTGGACAGCGGCTCGTCCATCAGGAAGACCTTGGGGTCCCGGACGATGGCCCGCCCCATCGCGACCCGCTGGCGCTGGCCGCCGGACAGGTTGGCGGGCCTGCGGTCCAGGTGCCGGGTGAGGTCCAGGATCCGGGCGGCCTCCTCGACCTTGGCGGCGATGGTCGCCTTGTCGGCCTTGGCCAGGCGCAGCGCGAAGCCCATGTTGTCGCGCACGCTCATGTGCGGGTAGAGGGCGTAGCTCTGGAAGACCATCGCGATGTCGCGGTCCTTGGGCGCGCGGTCGTTGACGACCTCCCCGGCGATGCGCAGGGTGCCGTCGGTGATGTCCTCCAGCCCGGCGATCATGTTGAGCGTGGTGGACTTGCCGCAGCCGGACGGGCCCACCAGGATCACGAACTCGCCGTCGGCGATGGTGAGGTTGACGTCGCGGACGGCGAGGGCGCCGTCGGGGTAGCGCTTGGTGATGCCGTCGAGGACGATCTCGGCCACGGTCCGCCTTCCTGGTCCGCCCCGTGGGGGCGGTCTCGTCGTGTGGGTCTCAGCCCTTGACTGCGCCGGCGGTGAGCCCGGCGACGATGCGGCGTTGGAACAGCAGCACGAAGATCACGATCGGGATCGTGATGATCACGGCGGCGGCCGCGATCGAGCCGGTCGGCTGCTCGAACTGGGAGCTCCCGGTGAAGAAGGCGATGGCGGCCGGCACCGTCCGGGCCGAGGTGGTGGAGGTCAGCGAGATCGCGAACAGGAAGTCGTTCCAGCAGAAGATGAAGACCAGGATCGCGGTGGTGAACACGCCGGGTGCCGCGAGCGGCGCGATGACCAGCCGGAACGCCTGCCAGGGCGTGGCGCCGTCGACCTTGGCCGCCTTCTCCAGGTCCCACGGGATCTCCCGGAAGAACGCGGAGAGGGTGTAGATCGCGAGCGGCAGCGAGAAGGTCATGTAGGGGATGATGAGCCCGGCCCAGGTGTCGAAGAGGCCGAGCGCCCGCTCGATGTCGAACAGCGGCGAGACCAGCGAGATCGGCGGGAACATCGCGATCAGCAGGGAGATCCCGATCAGCAGCCGCTTGCCGGGGAAGCGCAGCCGGGCCACCGCGTAGGCCGCCATGGTGCCGAGGACGACGGCGATGGCGGTGGAGATCACCGCGATCCCGATCGAGTTCACCAGGGCCCGGGTGAACTCCGACGTCTCGAAGATGCCGCGGTAGTTGGCCCAGGTCCACTTGCGCGGCACGAAGTTGCCGTCGGTGAGGGTCGAGGGGTCCTTGAAGGAGAGCGCCACGATCCACCACACCGGGAAGAGCGCGTACAGGACGACCACCAGGTTGGCGAGGCCCCAGCCGGTCAGCGTCCGGGCGTGGCGGGTGCTCATCGGCGCTCCGGTTCCGCGCCCGGCGTGGCCGTGCCGAACAGCTTGACGAAGACCAGGGCGATGAGCGCGACGCAGACGAAGATCAGGACGGAGATCGCCGAGCCGATGCCCAGGTTGAGCGCGGTGAAGAGGTTGTCGTAGCCGAGGATCGACACCGAGCCGGTGTCGTTGGCGCCGCCGGTCAGCACGTAGATGTTGTCGAAGATCCGGAAGGCGTCCAGGGTGCGGAACAGCAGGGCGACCAGGATCGCCGGCTTCATCAGCGGCAGGATCACCAGGCGCAGCCGCTGCCCGAAGCTCGCGCCGTCCACCATCGCCGCCCGGACGGTCTCGTCGGGCACCAGCGCGAGGCCGGCGAGCAGGAGCAGGGCCATGAACGGGGTGGTCTTCCACACCTCGGCAAGGATGATCAGGCCGATGGCGGGCCACTGTTCGGTCAGCGGGGCGCTGCCCTCGGGCAGCAGGGCGGCGAGGTAGCCGGTGCCGGGTGTCCAGGCGTACTGCCAGGAGTAGGCGGCGACGACGGTCACGATCCCGTACGGCACCAGGACGGCGGTGCGGACGGTGCCGCGGCCGAAGACGGCGCGGTGCATCACCAGGGCGAGGGCGAGGCCGAGGACGAGCTCGACGGCCACCGACACGACGGTGATCAGCACGGTGACGCCGAGTGCCTGCCACCAGAACGGTGAGGTCAGCACGGCGCCGTAGTTGGCGAGCCCGACCCAGTGCGCCTGCTCGGGGAAGCGCAGGTCGTAGCGCTGCAGCGAGAGGTAGACGGCGTAGCCGATGGGGTAGGCGGTGACGGCGAGCATCACGATGACCGCGGGGGCGCACAGCAGCAGGCCGAGCCGGCGTTCCTGGCGGGCGCCGCGGGACGGTCCGGCCGGGGCCCGGCCGGGCAGGGCGCGGGAGGCGGTGGACGGTGTCACGGGATCAGCCCCTTCGAGCCGAGGGCGTCCTGGATCTGCCCGTGGAGGTCGGCCACGTCCTTCTCCGGGCGGATGTCGGCGGGCGGGGAGAGGGTGTGCGAGACGGCGATGGAGACGTTCTGGTAGGCCGGGGTCTTCGGCCGGATGCTCGCGGAGTCCAGGGCGGCGAGCACGTCCGCGGCGAAGGGGTAGCTCTCGGTGAGTTCCGCCGCCTGGTAGAGGCTGCGCAGGGACGGCGGGAGGCCGCCCTTCAGCGCGTTGGTGAGCTGGTTGTCCCGATCGCGCAGGCACAGGGTGGCCTCGAAGGCGAGGTCGGGGTGCCGGCTGTAGGCGCCCACCGCGAGGTCGATCCCGCCGATGGTGACGCTGGCGGGACGGTCGGGCGTCACGGCGGGGTACGGGGCCCAGCGGAAGTGCGGGAACAGCTGGGGCTGGTTGGCCTTCATCGAGGGGTAGACGAAGGGGTAGTTGAGTTCGAAGGCGGCCGTGCCGGACTCCATGGCGAGCCGGTTCTGGTCCTCCATCTGGTTCGGCAGCGAGGGGTCGGCGGCGGCCGAGGTCGCCAGGTCGTGCATCACGGTGGCGGCGGTGACGGCGGGCGCCCCGAGTGAGGGCGCCTGCGCGTCGGGGGTGAGGATCGAGCCTCCGGCGCTGGTGACCAGGGTGTTGAACCAGACGGTGAGGCCCTCGTACTGGGCGCCCTGGATCTCCACGTAGTGCGGTTTGCCGGCGCGGGCCAGCTCGTCCGCCTTGGCCAGCATCTCGGCCCAGGTCCTGGGCGGGGTCTGCACCAGGTCGTCGCGGTACCAGAGCAGTTGGGTGTTGGAGTTGTACGGCGCGGCGTACAGCCGGTCCTGCCAGGTCGCGGTGCGCACGGCCGCGTCGAGGGTGTCGGCGGTGGCCCGGTCGCGTAGTTGCCCGGTCCATTCGTGGATCCAGCCGGCCTCGGCGAACTCGGCGGGCCAGGTGACGTCGAGGCCCAGGATGTCCACGCCGGTGTCGTGCGCCGCCATCCGGCGCACCAGCTGCTGGCGTTGGCCGTCCGCGCCGCGGGGCAGCTTGTTGTAGCGGATCGTGTAGCGCCCGCCGGACTGCTGCCCGCAGCGGTCGGCGGCCTGCTGCAGGGCGCCCGAGTCGTCCGGGAAGTTGTACCAGTCGAGGGTGACCGGGCCGCTCTGCCCGCTGCTCCCGCAGCCCGTCAGGACGGACGCGACGACGGCCAGCCCGGCGGCGGCACTCGCCCATCGTGAGCGGAGACTGGGGACCCGCGGCATCGTTCTCCCGTGGTGGGGCGGACCGGCCCCGCCGACCCTAGCCCCGCGCCCCGGCCGCTCCCCCGCGTGCCGCGCCGTCGACCAGCCGGACGGGTGAACGCCGGTCGGGTCGGCGGCCACGGCGCGGGGGCCGGCCGCCCGCGGCCGGTGCGCTCACTCCGACGGGTCCCGTCGCCCCCAGCCGACACGCCACGGGCGGCGGACCATCGCCCGCCACGCCGGGACACGACGCCTACTGTCGCCTTCGCCCCGAACGGGGACATCCACTGACAGAAGCGGAGAAACACCCATGAACCGTCGCCTCACCCGGACGCTGATCCTGCTCACCGCCGCCGGAGTGGCCGCCGTGCCGACCGCCGCGAGCGCCGAGGTCGTCTCCGGCGGCAACCACGGGACGGTCATCGTCGGCGACGACAACCAGGTCGCCGGCTACGACATCATCAACGCGGGCCACGACGCCACCGTCGGCTCCCACAACGGCGCGAGCGGGACGACGGCCGGGGTCGCCGCGGGCGCCATGGAGGCCGCCCAGGCCACGGGCGGCAACTACGGGACGGTGATCATCGGCGACAACAACCAGGTCGCCGGGGACGACATCGTCAACGCCCTCAACGACGCCACCGTCGGCTCCTACAACGGCACCTCCGGGATGGCCGCGACGATGACCGCCGCCGTGAAGGCGATCACGGGCTGAGTACCGCACCCCTCGCGTCTCGCGCCGCCGCGCCGGAACGGGCTTCCGGTGCGGCGCCGCAGTGCCGTGTCCGCGCCCGGCACTGCGGCGCGGTCGGCCGGAGGGACCGGGGCGGGGTTCGGTGTCGGCACGTGTCCGCGGGGCGTCGGGGTGTCGGGGTGTCGGGCCGACAGCAGGTCCGCCCGGGTCAGCCCGAGCACGGCGGCGACCCGGTCGAACCCGAGCGGGTCGAACTCGGGCCCCGAGCGCAGGAGTCGGCGAAGACAAGCGGGCGACATGGCGGCCCGGTCGGCCAGCGTGCCCTCGTTCATGCCGAGTTCGTCACGGTGCCGGACGATCCGGCGGGCGATGTCGCGGGGACCGGGCCGGCCGGTCCTGGTGGCGATTCCTCCGAGCACGGCGGGTCAGGCCCGGAAGAGGGCGACCTTGAGCGCCCCGGTGCCGGCCGCGTCCGCGAACGTGTCGTACGCGTCCTGCATCTCGCCGAGGCCGAACCGGTGCGTGACCAGGCCCCCGACGTCCAGCCGGCCGACGGCCAGCATGTCGAGCAGCAGCGGGGTGCTGTGGGTGTCGACCAGGCCGGTGGTGATGGTGACGTCGCGGATCCAGAGGTCCTCCAGGTGGAGCGCCGCGGGCTTGCCGTGCACGCCGACGTTGGCCACCCGGCCGCCGGGTCGCACCAGGCGGGTGCAGAGCTCGAAGGCCTCGGGCACGCCGACCGCCTCGATCGCGACGTCCACGCCGAGCCCGTCCCGGCTCAGGCCCCGGACGGCCTCCGGGGTGGCTTCGGCCACGGTCAGGGTCGAGTCGGCGCCGAAGCGCTTGGCGGCGTCCAGGCGGCTCTGCGCGAGGTCGACCGCGATGATGCGGGCGGGGCTGTACAGCCGGGCGGTGAGGATCGCGGCGAGCCCGATCGGCCCGGCGCCGACGATCGCCACGGTGTCGCCCGGCCCGACCCGGCCGTTGCGGACGCCGACCTCGTACGAGGTGGGCAGGATGTCGGCGAGCAGCAGGGCGTCCTCGTCCCGGACGCCGTCGGGCAGCTTGTAGAGGGAGGTGTCCGCGAAGGGCGTGCGGACGTACTCGGCCTGGCAGCCGTCGACGAGGTGCCCGAGGATCCAGCCTCCGCCCCCGGTGCACTGGCCGTAGCTCGCGGCGCGGCAGTAGGCGCAGCGGCCGCAGGCGGAGATGCAGGAGACCAGGACGCGGTCGCCGGGCGCGATGGTGCGGACGGCCGGTCCGGTCTCGGTGACGGTGCCGACGGCCTCGTGGCCCAGGACGCGGCCCTCCTCGACCTCCGGGACGTCGCCCTTGAGGATGTGCAGGTCGGTGCCGCAGATGGTGACCGCGTCCACCCGGACGACGGCGTCCTCGGGATCGCGGACGACCGGGTCGGGGACGTCGCCCCAGGTACGGCGGCCGGGCCCGTGGTAGGTGAGCGCTTTCATGCTGCGGTCGCTCCTCTCGGACGGCGGAACCCTGGCGGTCCCGCTCGCCCTTCCAGCGTTCCGCGCGACCGCGCCCGCAGCCAGGGGGCCGGTGGGGTGCTCCGATGGGGCCGTTGGGCCCCTTTCCGCCCGACGTGGCCCGGGTCGCGCGCCTACGCTGGTCAGTGGGCACCGGGGGCGAACCGGGGAGGTTCCCTTGGGCAGCGCGTCGGAGAGCAGCGCATCGGAGGCGGGTGCGTCGGAGGCGGGTGTGTCGGAGGCGGGCTCGTCGGAGGCGGGCTCGTCGGAGGCGGGTGCGTCGGAGGCGGGCTCGTCGGAGGCGGGCTCGTCGGAGGCGGGTGCACCGCAGACGGGTACGCCCGTACCGAAGCTGCGGCTGGACGAGCTCCTGGACGAGCTCCAGGCCCGCTTGGACGTCGCCCGCGGCACCCGCGACCGCATCCACAGCCTGCTGGAGGCGGTGCTGGCGGTCGGGCGCGACCTGGAGCTGACCCAGGCCCTGCAGCACATCGTGGAGGCGGCCGTCACCCTGGTGGACGCCGAGTACGGCGCGCTCGGGGTGATCGGCGAGGACCGGCGGCTCTCGCAGTTCATCCCGGTCGGGGTCACGGACGAGCAGGTGAAGGCGATCGGCGCCCTGCCGTCCGGGCACGGCATCCTCGGCGAGCTGATCCGTCACCCCGAGCCGCTGCGGCTCGGCCGGATCTCCGACCACCCGGCCTCATACGGCTTCCCGCCGAACCACCCTCCGATGCGGAGCTTCCTGGGGGTGCCGATCCGGATCCGCGGCACGGTGTTCGGGAACCTCTACCTGACCGAGAAGCGGGGCGGGGGCGACTTCGACGCCGAGGACGAGTCGGTGCTCGCCACCCTCGCCGTCGCCGCCGGCGTGGCCATCGACAACGCCCGGCTGTACGCCCGGGCCCGGCAGCGGCAGCGCTGGCTGGAGGCGAGCGCCGAGGTGACCAGCAGCCTGCTGTCGGGCAGTGCGGAGCAGGAGGTGCTGGACCTGCTGCTCGCCCGGTCGGCCGAGATCGCGGGCGCGGACCTCGCCGTGTTCGCCGCGCCGCTGCCGCAGGCCCGCGAGCTGGAGGTGCGGATCGCCGTCGGGCTGGGCGCGGAGGAGCACCGCGGTCTGGTGCTGCCGGTCGAGGGGTCGTTCGCCGGCGCCGCCCTACGCACCGGCGGGCTGGTGGTCAGTCCCGACGTCCGGAAGGACCCGAGGATCACCGTCGGGCCGCCGCGCTGGGCGGGCCTGGGCCCGGCGGTCGCCGTCCCCGTCGGGACCGCCGACCGCGGCGTCCGCGGGGTGCTGCTGCTGGCCAGGGCCGCCGGTGCGCCGTTGTTCGACGGAGGCGAGACCGGGCCCCTGGTGGGCTTCGCGGGCCAGGCGGCGGTGGCCATGGAGCTCGCCGAACGCCGCCGGGACTCCGAGCAGATCGCGCTGTTGCGCGAACGCGACCGGATCGCGCGCGACCTGCACGACCTTGCCATCCAGCGGCTCTTCGCCACCGGGATGACCCTGCAGGGCGCGACGCGCTTCATCGAGCACCCCGAGGCAGCCGCCCGTGTCCTGCGGGCGATCGACGACCTGGACGAGACCGTCAGGATCATCCGCGCCACCATCTTCGGGCTTCGGCTGCGCGAGCGCGGCCCGGCGGCGGACGGGCTGCGCAGCCGCGTCGTCGAGGTGGTCGAGCGCGCCGCCGGCTCGCTCGGCTTCGCGCCGGCCCTGCGGATGAGCGGTCTGCTCGACGTCACGGTGCCCGCCGAGGTCGCGGACGCGGTCGTCGCCGTCCTGGAGGAGGCGCTGTCCAACGCGGCCCGCCATGCCAAGGCGAGCAGCGTCGAGGCCAATATCGTCGCCGACTCGGAGGTGACCGTCACCGTGACCGACGACGGCGTCGGCCTCCCCGGGGGCGGCCGCCGCAGCGGCCTCGCCAACCTCGCCGACCGGGCCGCCGCCCTGGGCGGTTCCTTCACCGCGCGCGCCCGCCCCGAGGGCGGCACCGAGCTGCTCTGGCGGGTTCCGCTCCCCGGCGGATAGCCACGGGTTCAGGGCCGGTCCAGCACCTCGCCCGGGGCCAGGCGGGGCGTCGGGGCGCCCTCGGGGCCGTAGCCGAGGCGGATCAGGATCTGGACGTGACCGGGGCCGTGGTGCGGGTCGCGGGCCTCCCAGCGCAGGTAGGGCCATTCCATGGCCTGGTGCAGCAGGGACGCGCGGACGCCGTGGACGGTGGCGGCGAGCAGGACGTGCTCCAGGGCGAGGCCGGCGCGCAGCCAGTCCTCGGGGGTGTCGTGCTCGGTGGCGAGGACGGCGATCCGGGGCTCCACCTCGAAGTGGGCGGGGGCCCGGTGCTCGGCGGCGTGGAGGGCGGCGAAGTCGCGCATCGGCAGGTGGCCGAGCGCGTCCTGGGGGCCGAGTGCGTCAACCGGGATGCCGTACGGCGGTGCCTCCCCGGTGCGGACCCAGCTGCGGCTCTCGGTGCGCTGGGCTTCGTCCGTGGTGTTGCGGAGTTCGGCCTCGGCGGTGAGGTGCAGCAGTCGGGCGGTCTCCTCGTGGTCGGGCAGGTGGAGCAGGGCGTCCTCGGACCTTGCGGCGATGGCCAGTTCGTCGAGGACGGCCGGGGGGACGGGCACGCCGGTGAACGGACTGCGGCTGGAGTGCCGGCGCCAGATCGCCTCGTACAGCTTCTCCGTGCCCGGTACCGGTGCGGCGGCCGGGGTGTCGAGCTCGACGGCGGCCAACAGCTCGGGTTCGGCCGGGTCGGGGAGCAGCCGCACCTCCGGCGCCCAGCCGAGGTGGCGGGCGGCGACTCTCAGGTTGAGGACGGCCGCTCCGACGGAGATGTGCAGCGCCCGGCCCCGCGGGTCGACGGCCGGGACGGCCCGGCTGCGGTCGGCCCGGACCTCCAGGGTCGAGGTGTCCGGCTGGAGCCGGAAGCGCCAGGGCTGGCTGTTGTGGATCGAGGGCGCCGCCACCGCCGCGGAGACGAGCTTCTCCAGCGCGACGGCGTCGAGGGCGAGGGTGGGCATGGCCGCCTCCAGGGGGATCGATCACCTCCACCATGCGGCCGGGGGGCGGTGTGCCGCTTGGGCCGTTCGACTCTGCCTGCGGGCCGTCCGGCCCCGTCCTGGGCCGGGCCGGGGAGCCGGCGGGCTCAGTGCGGGCGCGGGTGGTGCTGCTGCTCGGGGTCGGCGTGGGCGGCGAGGACGGCGGCCTGGAGGCGGCGCTCGACGCCCAGCTTGGCGAGCAGGCGCGACACGTGGTTCTTCACCGTCTTCTCGGCCAGGTAGAGCTCCCGGCCGATCTGCCGGTTCGTCTTGCCCTCCCCCACCAGGACGAGGATCTCCCGCTCGCGGGGTGTCAGGCCGGCGAGTGCCGCGTCACTCGCGCTCTCCTCCTCGTGGTGGCGCAGGCTCTCCATCAGCTTGGTGGTGGTGGCCGGGTCGAGCATGGACTGGCCGGAGGCCACCGTGCGGACCGCGCCGACCAGGTCGGCGCCCTTGATCTCCTTGAGGACGTAGCCGGCCGCTCCGGCCATGATCGCGTCGAGCAGGGCGTCGTCGTCGTCGAAGGAGGTCAGCATCAGGCAGGCCAGGCCGGGCATCCCGTCCCTCAGCTCCCGGCAGACGCTCACACCGTCGCCGTCCGGGAGCCGCACGTCGAGCACGGCGACGTCCGGGCGCAGCGCGGGCACCCGGGCGAGGGCCTGCGCACAGGTGCCGGCCTCGCCGACGACCTCGATGTCCGCCTCGGTCTCCAGGAGCTCCCGGACGCCCCGGCGGACCACCTCGTGGTCGTCCAGCAGGAAGACGCGTACGGGCCGGGGCGTGTCCATGGCCTGCTCCGTGGGGGTGCGCGGGCGGTGACACCACCGATTCTGCGCGTCCGCGCCGCCCCGCGCAGCACGTCGGCGGGCCGCCGACCGGCGGCCGGGCAGCAGGAAGGTCGAGTCCGCAGACTGGAGGCAGACCGGTCGGCACGGAGGTCACGTCGTGGCAGCAGACCCACCCGCGGGGTATCCCGACATGCCGGACCCGTGGACGCTCCGGTACCGGGGCCACGACCCGGCCGAGGAGGGGCTGCGGGAGGCCCTGTGCGCGGTCGGCAACGGGTACGTGGTCAGCCGGGGCGCCGCGCCGGAGGCGGTGGCCGACGGGGTGCACTACCCGGGGACGTACCTGGCGGGCTGCTACCACCGGGCGGCGTCGGCCGTCGCCGGCCGTGTGGTCTCCAACGAGGACCTGGTCAACTGCCCGAACTGGCTGCCGCTGACCTTCCGGCCGGCGGGCGGGGCGTGGTTCACCGGACCGCCCGCCGAGCAGACGCTGGAGCTGGACCTGCGTCGGGGACTGCTCACCCGCACCGCCCTCGTCGTCGACGGGCACGGGCGGCGGACCCGGCTGGTGCAACGCCGTCTCGCCAGCCAGGCCCGGCCGCACCTGCTGGCCCTGGAGAGCACCTTCACCCCGGAGAACTGGTCCGGCCTGCTGGAGGTGCGCTCCGGACTGGACGGCAACGTCGCCAACACCGGGGTCGCCCGCTACCAGGGTCTGGCCGAACGCCATCTCGTCCCGGCCGGCCAGGGGGCGGACGAGTCGGGGCTGATCCGGCTCGAAGCCGAGGCGGTCGACTCGCCGCTGCGGATCGCCCTGTGCGCCCGCACCGGCGCCGACCGCGCGCACACCGCCGCGACCGAGGAGCGCGAGGGCTGGGCGGCCCACCTCCTCGCCCTGGAGGCCACCGCGGGGCGGTCCGTCACCGTCACGAAGACGGTCGCCGTGCACACCTCCCGCGACCGGGCGGTCGAGACCCCGCTGCACGCCTCACGCCTGCTCGCCGCCGAGGCCGGCGACTTCGGGCAGCTGCTCGCCGAACACACCCTGCGCTGGGCGGAGTTGTGGCGCCGCTGCGGGATCGAGGCCGACTTCGACGGCGCCGGTCCACTGCACCTGAACCTGTTCCACCTGCTCCAGACGTACTCCGAGCACTCCGTCGACCTGGACGTCGGCATCCCGGCCCGGGGGCTGCACGGCGAGGCGTACCGGGGGCACGTCTTCTGGGACGAGCTGTTCGTGCTGCAACTGCTCGACCTCCGCTTCCCCGAGCTCGCCCGCGCCGTGCTGCGCCACCGCCACCGGCGCCTGGACGCCGCCCGGCGGCAGGCCCGCGCGCTCGGACTGCGGGGGGCGGTCTACCCGTGGCAGAGCGCCGGCGACGGCCGGGAGGAGTCCCAGCAGCTGCACCTCAACCCGCTGTCCGGCCGCTGGCTGCCCGACCACAGCCACCTCCAGCGGCACGTAGGCTCGGCCGTCGCCTACAACGTCTGGCAGTACTACCAGGCCACCGGGGACCGGGACTTCCTCGCCACGGCCGGCGCCGAGATGCTGCTGGAGATCGCCCGCTACTGGTCCTGCGCCGCCGTCTACGACCGGACCCGGGAGCGCTGGTCGATCCGCGGGGTGCTCGGCCCCGACGAGTACCACGACGCCTACCCCTGGGCGGCGCGGCCGGGCCTGGACGACAACGCCTACACCAACGTGCTGGCCTCCTGGGTCCTGGCCCGCGCCCGGGACGCGCTGGACCTCCTGCCCGGCTACCGCAGCGACGAGCTGCGCGAGCGCCTGGCCCTCGACGCCGCGGAGCTGGAACGCTGGCAGGACGTCGGCCGGCGCCTGCACGTGCCCTTCCACGACGGCGTCCTCAGCCAGTTCGACGGCTACGAACGGCTCGCCGAGCTCGACTGGGCGGGCTACCGGCGCCACTACCCGGACCTGCGCCGGCTCGACCGGATCCTGGAGGCCGAGGGCGACACCGTGAACCGCTACAAGGCCTCCAAGCAGGCCGACGCGCTGATGCTCTGGTACCTGTTCTCCGCCCGCGAGGTGCGTGACCTGCTGCGGCGTCTCGGCCACCCGGCAGGCCACGAGCTGCTGCGCCGCACCACCGACTACTACCTGCGGCGCACCGTCCACGGCTCGACGCTCAGCTCGGTGGTGCACGCCTGGGTGCTCACCCGCTCCGACCGCCGCGCGTCCTGGCGGTACTTCCGCGAGGCCCTGGTGGCCGATCTGCGGGACAGCCAGCACGGCACCACGGCCGAGGGCGTGCACCTGGGCGCCATGGCGGGCGCGGTGGACCTGCTGCAGCGCTGCTACACCGGCCTGGAGATCCGCGAGGGCGCCCTCTGGCTCGACCCCCGACTGCCCTCCGCCCTCGGCAGCCTGCGGCTGGACCTGCGCTACCGGGGCCACTGGGGCCTGGTCGTCGCCGTCGACCGGCGGACGGTCACGGTGAGCCTGCGCGAGGACCGGCAGGAGCCGGTCCGGGTCCGCCTGCGCGGCACCGAGGCGACGATCCGGCCCGGCGAGGCCCGGTGCTTCCACCTCTGACGGTCGCGCGCGGGCGGCCGCTGTACGAGGGCGGCCGCTGCGCACGGCTCGGCCTTCCGGGCCGTCCCGCCGTTCCCCCGTTCCCCCGTTGGGCCTGACGGCCCCGATCCGGGCCGAACGGCCCACCCCCGCCGGACGCCTCCGGCGCGAGGCTGGAGGTGACGAAAGGTGGAGACCATGCACACCGTGATCGTGTACGAGAGCATGTACGGCAACACCCGGGAGATCGCCGAGGCGATCGCCGAGGGTGTCCGCCAGGCCGACCCCGGGGCGGCCGTGGACTGCCTCGCGGTGGCCGAGGCCGACGCCGAGCAGACCCGGTCCGCGGACCTGCTGGTGGTCGGCGGCCCGACCCACATGCACGGCATGTCCTCCGGGCTCAGCCGCCGGATGGCCGCGATGGCCGAGGGTCACAAGGAGGGCCACGAGGCGGCGGCCGCCGAGGCGCGGGAGACCGCCGCGGGCCCGGGCCTGCGGTCCTGGTTCCACGACCTCCCGAAGACCGAACCGGGCACCCACGCGGCCGCGTTCGACACCAGGGCCGACATGGCCCGGTCCGGCGGCGCGGCCGAGGGCATCGCCCACCGGCTCGCCCACCACCACTTCGACGTGGTCGCCGAACCCGAGGGCTTCATCGTGGAGGACGGCGACGGCCCGCTGCGCGCCGGGGAACTCGACCGCGCCCGCGCCTGGGGTGCGGGGCTGGTCTGACCGGGGCGTCCGGACACCGGGGACGAACGCTTACCGACCGCTCGACCCGGTTGTCCGGAAATCGCCGCTTGTCCGTAATGAACGGTTGTGTTCCCTATCTCCCGGGACTAGTGTCGGTGGAGGTGAACGAATCCGTCCCCTCCCGTCGTTCACCCCCGAGTCATTGGGGAACCTGCCATGGTCACCTCGCGTGCCCTGGCCACGGCTCCGCCCGCGACCGCACGTCGGGGCCAGCACCCAGGGATAGCCCTCACCGTCATCGCGGCCACCCAGCTGATGGTCGTGCTGGACATCACGATCGTGAACATCGCGCTGCCGCACATCCAGCAGGCGCTGAACTTCAACACCACCGACCTGTCCTGGGTCATCAACGCGTACACGCTGACCTTCGGCGGGCTGCTGCTGCTCGGCGGCCGGGCGGGCGACATCCTCGGCCGGCGCCGGGTGTTCATGGTCGGCGTCCTGGTCTTCAGCTTCGCCTCGCTGCTCGGCGGGGTCGCGCAGTCCTCCGCCTGGCTGCTCGCCGCGCGGTCCCTGCAGGGCCTCGGCGGCGCGATCGCCTCGCCGACCGCGCTCGCGCTGATCGCCACCAACTTCAAGGAGGGCCCGGAACGCAACCGGGCCTTCGGCGTGTTCTCCGCCGTCGCGGGCGCGGGCGGCGCCATCGGGCTGCTGCTCGGCGGCATGCTGACGTCCTGGCTGTCCTGGCGCTGGGTGTTCTTCGTCAACGTGCCGATCGGCATCGCGATCGCCCTGCTGGCGCCGCTCTACATCAACGAGTCCGAACGGCACCCCGGACGCTTCGACCTCACCGGCGCGTTCACCGCCACCGCGGGCATGGTCTCCCTGGTGTACGGCTTCATCCGCGCCTCCGAGCACGGCTGGACGGACCCGGTGACGCTGACCTCGTTCGCCCTCGCCGTCGCCCTGCTGGCCGCCTTCCTGCTCAACGAGCGGCGCGTGCCGCAGCCGATCACCCCGCTGCACCTGTTCCGCGACCGCAACCGCTCCGGCGCGTACGGGCTGATGCTCTGCGTGGCCGCGGCGATGTTCAGCATCTTCTTCTTCATCACCCTGTTCGTGCAGGAGATCCTCGGGTTCAGCCCACTGCGGGCCGGCTTCGCCTTCCTGCCGATCAGCGTGGCCATCATCGCCGCCGCGCAGTTCGCCGCGCGCAACCAACTGCGGTGGGGTCCCAAGCCGTTCCTGGTCACCGGCTCCGTCCTGGTGCTGGCCGGTGTCGCCTGGGCGGCCCAGATCGACGTCAACACCACCTACGTCGGCGGCATCCTCGGCCCGACCCTGCTCTTCGGCTTCGGCATGGGCTCGATCTTCGTCCCGGTGATGCTCACCGCCGTCTCCAAGGTCGCCCCGCACGAGACCGGGGCCGCCACCGGCATGCTCAACACCACCCAGCAGGTCGGCGGCTCCCTCGGGCTGTCGATCCTGGTCACGGTCTACGGCACCGCCAGCCGCAACGAGGCGGGCAAGCAGGTCAGCGCGTTCCTGCAGCAGGCCACCCCGCAGGAGGCCCTGCGCTTCAAGGCGACCGGGCGGCTCCCGGAGCCCTACTCGTCACAGGTCCTGGTGCACGGCATCGCCAGCGCCTTCCAGATGGGCCTGGTCTTCGCCGCCCTGGCCGTCCTCATCGCGACGCTCGTCATCAAGGTCCGCCGGCTCCCGGCCACGGCGGACGTCAGTCCTTCGGGGGGCGGTGCTTGACAGGGCGTCAGGGTGGGCGCAAGTCTTTCCCGTAATGGTTTTCATCTTCGATAACCATGGCGGTGGCTGCTGCCCACCGACGCCCACGCACGCCCCACACCCCCGAAAGAGGACACCCATGTCGCTCGACGTCTCCCCCACCCTCCTCGCCCAGGCCCGGGAGGGCCGCGTCGACCAGGCCGACTTCCTCGCCACCGTCCGGGACTCCCTCCCGTACGCCTACCAGGTCGTCGCCGGGCTCAGCACCGAACTCGCCGCCGGCGACGACGAGTTCACCACCGACAACACCACGCCCAGCGACGAGCAGCGGGCCCAGCTGCTGCGCGCCCTCGCCAGCAACGCCATCCGGGGGAGCCTGGAGGACCACTTCGGCGTGAAGCTCGCCTTCGTCAACTGCCACCGCGTCGGCGCCTTCCGGCCCGGCGCCGAGGACAGCGACGCGTACCGCGAGTTCACCTCGCTGCACAACCAGATCCGCAACCAGAGCCCGGAGCTGCGCAGCTGCTGACCGGCGGCCGCACACGGGGCCCGCGCCGCACCGGGCGCGGGCCCCGCACGCATGACGCCGTGTTGCGCGCCATTGCGGTCTGTCGCACGCCATTGCCGCCGTTTCGGTGTGTTGCACGCTGCTTCGGTCCATTGCACGCCGTTGCGGCCCGTTGCGGCCGGATGTCCGGATGGCGCGCCGATCTTGTCGGACCGGGACCAGGACGCCTACGTTCGAAGGGCACCACCGCCGCGGCCCTCCCCGGGACCGCCTCACACCTCGCGGAGCCGCCCACCATGCCGGACCCTCGTCCTCTGCGGAAGCTCGGCTTCCTGACCATCGGGCTCTTCGACGAGGCGGACCCGCGCCGGGGCCACGAATCCACCCTGGACCTCATCACCCTCGGCGAGCAGCTCGGCTTCGACAACGCCTGGCTGCGCCACCGCCACCTCCAGTACGGCATCTCCTCGCCCGTCGCCGTGCTCGCCGCCGCCTCCCAGCGCACCAGCCGCATCGGCCTCGGCACCGCCGTCACCCCACTCGGCTGGGAGAACCCACTGCGCCTCGCCGAGGACCTCGCCACCCTCGACATCCTGTCCGACGGCCGGCTCAACCCGGGCTTCTCCGTCGGCCCGCCCGTCCACTACGAGCACGTACGCGGCGCGCTCCACCCCGACACCGCTGAGCACGAGGACTTCAGCCCCCGCCGCGCCGAGCGCCTGCTCGCCCTCGTCCGCGGCGAGGACGCCTCCGACTTCGACGGCACCGAGGGCATCGAGGTGTACTCCCGGAGAGTCCAGCCGCACTCCCCCGGCCTCGCCGCCCGGCTCTGGTACGGCGCCGGCAGCCTGCGCTCCGCCCGCTGGGCCGGCGAACAGGGGATCAACCTGCTCACCAGCAGCGTGCTGAAGGCCGGGACGGACGACGGGCCGCTCGACTTCGCCGCGATCCAGGCCGAACAGATCCGGGCCTTCCGCGAGCGCCACCCCGACGGCGAGCGGGCCCGGGTCTCCCAGGGGCTGGTGGTCATCCCCACCGACAGCGCCACGCCCGAACAGCGCGCCAGGTACGAGGCGTACGCCCTCACCCGCGCCCCGCGCACGCTCGCCCCGCAGGGACCGGCCCGGCTGCTGTTCGCCCCCGACCTGGTCGGCACGTCCGAGCAGCTCGTCGAGCGGCTGCACGCCCACGCCGGGTACCGGGAGGTCGACGAGGTCGCCTTCGCCCTGCCGTTCACCTTCGAACACCGGGACTACGTGCAGATCCTCACCGACCTCGCGACGCGGCTCGGGCCCGCGCTCGGCTGGCAGCCGGGCGGGCGCCCCGCTGCGGAGTCCGGCTGACCGGCCGACCGGTCGACCTGCCGGTGCGGCGACCGGGGACCGCACCGGCAGGTCGCCTACCCTCGCCGCCATGCACCCCACCGGTCCCACCCTCCCGCTGCTGCGCCCGCCCGAGACGCTCCTCGACACGCCCGGCACCCGGCTCAGCCACGGCGGCGTCCTGGACACCCCGGCCGGCCTGCTCACCGTCCTCGCCCTCGAACACCGGCCGGTGCCGCCGCAGGGCGGGGCCGTGTCGCCGTGGCTGGTCTACCTCACGATGCCCGGCCGCCCGTACGGCACGCTGGCGCTGCCCCGGCTCCTCGACGACCAGGAGTACGGCGTCCAGTTGGTGATCTGCCAGTTCGGGCAGGTGGCGGAGCGGCGGGGGCTGGTGCTCGTGATGCACCACGCCTTCCTGCCCCGGTCGGTGGGGCTCTTCCTCGACGCCGCCGTGACGCCCTCCCCGGCGGCCGACCTGCTCGCCGAACCCGCCCTGCTGGAGCCGTCGCGGGACGGCGGGGCGGGCGAACGGGCGGGCGGTGCTCCGGAGGGCGTCCGGGTCTGGCACAGCGGGGTCCTGCGGGTCGGCGGACTGCTGTACACCCGCCTGGAGGCCACCGCCGACCGGCCCGGGCTGCTCGTCGGCCCGGCCTGGGACCCTTCCCCGCGTCGGCCCGCCGACAGCCCGCCGCCGCTGGAGGTCCGGACCGAGCCCCCGGGCGGCCACCGCCACTTCGCGCGTTCCTGGGGCGAGGAGCACTCCGCCGTCGACGCGGTCCTCCTGGCCGAGCGCGCCCCGCTCCGACTCGACTGGACCTGCCACCCGCTGGGCATGTCCAACACCCGGGCGCTCGGGGCGGGTTGACCGCCACTGACGCCGCCGGATGTCGGCCGGCGGCGGTGGCCGTTGCGGTGCGGCCGACGGCGGCGGCCGTTGCGGGGCTTCGGAAGGTCTCAGGCTCTGGCCAGATGAATAAGCGCTTGCTTAGAATCAGGCCCGTCGAGTTCCCGAGCCGAGTACGCACCCAGGAGACGTCATGACCGAAGACACCGGAGTCAACCGCCAGATCCGCCTCGCCCGTCGGCCGGTCGGGGAGGTCCGGGCGGAGGACTGGGCGCACGGGAGCGAGCCGGTCGCGGTGCCCGGGGACGGCGAGTTCCTGGGGCGGACGCGGTACGTGTCGCTGGACCCGGCGATGCGGGGGTGGCTGGACGACCGGCCCTCGTACCTGCCGCCGGTGGGGCTGGGCGAGGTGATGCGGGCGGGGTCGGTGGTCGAGGTCGTCGCGTCGAACCACCCGAAGTTCCGGGTCGGGGACCACGTGGTCGGGGCCTTCGGGGTCCAGGAGTACGCGGTGTCGGACGGCAAGGGCGCGATCACGGTCGATCCCGCGCTCGCGCCGCTCTCCACCTACCTCGGCGCCCTCGGGATGCCCGGCATGACCGCCTACTTCGGGCTGCTGGACGTCGGGGCGCTCAAGGAGGGCGAGACCGTGGTGGTCTCCGGCGCCGCCGGGGCGGTCGGCACCATGGTCGGGCAGATCGCCAAGGTCAAGGGCTGCCGGGTCGTCGGCATCGCCGGCGGTCCCGAGAAGTGCGCGCTGCTCACCGAGGAACTGGGCTTCGACGCCGCGATCGACTACCGCGCCGAGGACGTCCGCAAGGCGCTGCGCACACACGCCCCGGACGGCATCGACGTCTACTTCGACAATGTCGGCGGCCCCATCCTGGACGCCGCACTGACCCGGCTCGCGATGCACGCCCGGGTGGTGATCTGCGGGGCGATCAGCCAGTACAACAACGAGACCGCCGTCGAGGGCCCGTCCAACTACCTGTCGCTGCTGGTGCGGCGGGCGCGGATGGAGGGCTTCGTGGTGTTCGACTACGCCCGCCGGTACGCGGAGGCGGCCGCCGAGATCGCGGGCTGGATCGGCGACGGCCGGATCAAGGTGAAGGAGCAGGTGGTGGAAGGCACCGTGGACGACTTCCCGGAGACCCTGCAGATGCTGTTCCGCGGCGAGAACACCGGCAAGCTGGTGCTCCGCCTCGGCTGATCCGCTCCGGCTGGTCCGCTCCGGCCGAACCGATCCGGCTGATCCGGTTCGACCGATCCGCTCCGCCCGAGCAGACTCCTCGGGCGGCCGCTTCCCCCGGGCGGCCGCCCGAGGCCCCGATCAGAGGCCCGGGAGCGAGGCCCCGGTCAGAGGCCCTGGAGCGAGGCCCCGGGCAGGGGCCCGCAAGTCAGAGCAGGCGCTTGATCTCGCCGCGCGCCCGGTAGAAGCCGCCGGACGCGGACTCCCGTACCTCGGCGACCAGGTAGCGCGCCCCGGGGACCCGGATGTCCTTCGGGAACTGCACCCGCCACGTCGGGTCGTAGCCCTGCGAGAGCACCCGCACCCGCAGCCGGGCGCCGTCCTGGACGCACTCCACCTCGATCCCGCCGCCGGTGCCGGCCCCGGCGGTCACCACGACCGTCTCCAGCGCCGTGCCGGCCAGCACCGGCTCCCAGCCCGCGCTCCCGACCTCGGCGGTCTTCGGCAGCGTGCCGTCCTCGGCCGCCCGGACGGCCTGCTCGCTCGCGTCCAGGCAGGCCAGCGAGCCGTCGGTGGTCACCAGGTACAGCCGGCCGTCCCGGTACTGCATGCTGTACGCCGAGCCACAGCCGGTAGCGAGCTTCCACAGCCGGGTGCCGTCGGCCGCGAAGCAGTACACCGACGAGTGGTTGTCCCCGGCGAAGACGTACTCGCCGTCCGGGGACGCCGCGCAGGAGAAGACGGCGGCGTCGCAGCGGTAGGCGGCCACCTCGGCGCCGTCCGACTTGCGCAGCCGGTGCACCCAGCCGCGCCCGGTGCCGGCGAACACCTCATCGGCCTCCTGCCAGCCGAACAGCACCTCGCCCTTGGTGGGGGTGTGCCACCGCGGGTCGCCGCTGCGGTTGTCGTAGCGGGCGACACCCCGCGAGTGGCCGTGGTAGACGCCGTCGGCGTCGCAGCGCACCATCCAGCCGTCCCGGCCGTCGGCCTGACGGCGCCACTGGAACTCGTCCTCGTGGTCCACCGTGGTCAGGCCGCCGCGCTCGTCGGCGACGCCGAGCACGCCGTCGTGGATGTCGAGCCAGTAGATGTCGACGTCCTGGGCTATCTCGTACGCGACCCGCGGGACCTTGCCGCCCAGGTCGTAGACCTTGCCATCGTCGCAGCCGGCGTAGATCCACCAGTCGTCCGCGACGATGCACTTGACGCCGTCCGGCAGGCCGTAGCGGGCGGTGACCTCGCCGTCGTGGGTGAGGGTGTAGACGTCACCGCGCTCGTTGCCGACCCAGGCGTGCTCCTCGCCGACGAAGATCCCGAAGGCGGGCGAACCGGAGCGGAACCGCCACAGCAACGGCGCCTGACGGGCGGTGGAGCGGGTGCTGACGATCTGCCGCCTGGTCACCTCGCGGCGCTGGCGCACGCCCTGGACCGCGGGGGCGTAGCCCTTGCGGACCTTCTCGCCGATCTTCTTCGCGGCCGCGGCGGACGCCTTCTCGACGCTCGGGTACCCGGTGGCCTTGCTCTGCCCGGGCTCGCCGATCCGCCCGTACCGGACGGTCACCACCGCGCCGGCGAGCCGCACCTCGTAGAACTTGTGCGCACTCCCCTCGTCCTCGGACAGTTCGAGGTAGGTGACCTGCTCTCCCACGGCGACGGACACGGCGGAGTCCCCTTTCGGGCAACGGAGATGGATCGCGGGGGCTGTTCGTGCCCGCCGACGACCCCAAAGCTATGCCCTCGCACCGACAATCGCCCCGCCGGGCCCCGGGCCCGGGCGTTGCTCGGCGCGGATGTCCTGCGTTGACGGCCCGCCGGCTGCCTGGTCACCGGGGGTCGCCGCCGGGGCCGCCGCCGGATTCGCCGCCGGGCCCGCCGCAGGATCGGGGCCGCCAGGGGTTCAGAGCCAGCCGCGCTCGTCCGCGACCCGCAGGGCCTCCGTACGGTTGCGGGTGCCGGTCTTGGCGATGACCGAGGAGAAGTAGTTGCGGACGGTGCCCTCGGAGAGGAACAGCTTCGCGGCGATCTCGGCGACCCCGGCGCCCGGGCGGGAGGCGTTCAGCACGTCGCGTTCGCGGGCGGTGAGCGGGGAGGTGCCCGCCGCGAGGGTGGCGGCGGCCAGTTCCGGGTCCACCACCCGCTCGCCCGCCGCGACCCGGCGGATGGCGTCGGCCAGCACCTCGGCGGGCGCGTCCTTGACCACGAAGCCGACCGCGCCGGCCTCCATCGCCCGGCGCAGATAGCCGGCCCGGCCGAAGGTGGTGAGGATGACGACCCGGCACTCCGGAGCCTGTTGGGCCAGGACGGCGGCCGCCGCCAGCCCGTCCAGTCCGGGCATCTCGATGTCGAGGAGGGCGACGTCCGGCCGGTGCTCGCGGGCCGCCTGAGCGACCTGGTCCCCGCGGCCGACGGCGGCGACCACCTCGAAGTCGTCCTCCAGGTCGAGCAGGGCGCGCAGCGCTGTGCGGACCAGCTCCTGGTCCTCGGCGAGCAGCAGGCGGATCGTCATGTCGTCCCTTCGTGAGGGGTGTCGGGGCGGCCCGGCGGGACGGTGACCAGCAGCCGCCAGCCGCGCGGGGCGAGCGGGCCTGCCTCGACCGTACCGCCCGCCGCCGCGACGCGTTCCCGCAGACCGGTGAGACCCTTGCCGTCTGCCGTACCGCCTCGTCCCGTACGGGAGACGGCACTGCCGTCACCGGTTCCGCCCACGCCGTCGTCGCGGATCTCGACCGAGGTCGCGGTGAGCTCCACCGAGCAGCGGGCCGCCCGGGCGTGCCGGACGGCGTTCGTGATGCCCTCGCGCAGCACCCAGCCGAACAGTTCCCGGTGCTCCGGCCCGACCGCGTCCGCGGCCGTCGGGAGGTCGGCCACCACCCCGGCGGCGCGCAGCAGTTCGCGGGCGCGGGCCAGCTCGCCGCCCAGGGTGACCTCGCGGTAGCCGGTGACCGCGGCGCGGACGTCGGACAGCGCCTGCCGGGACAGCGTCTCCACGGCCGCCATCTCGGCCACCGCGTGGTCCCGGTCCCGGTCGGCCAGCCGTTGCGCCAGGCGGGACTTGACGGTGATCGCGGTCAGCGAGTGGCCGAGCAGGTCGTGCAGGTCGCGGGCGATCCGGTCGCGTTCGGCCTCGGAGGCCAGCCGGGCCACCTCGGCGCGGGCGGCGACCAGCTGCTGGTTGGTGGCGGCGATCTCGGCGAAGGCGCCGCAGGTGAGCGCGGTGAACAGCAGGGCCAGCGCCTGGAATCCGCCGGGCCCGCTGTGCCAGGGGCGCACCGCCCAGGGCACCAGGAGGGCGGCCAGGGTGGCGGCGGTCACCACCCTGGCGGCGTGCTCGCGCCACAGCACCGCGACCGCGGAGACGACCACGGTGGCGAGGAAGAAGGCGTCCGCGTGGGCGAACGGCAGCGCCGCGAGGAACAGGACGGTCATCGCCGCCAGCAGCGGCTTGATCCAGTGCCGTCGGCCGCGTTCGAGAGCGACGGCGGTGAGGGCGTAGCAGAGGCAGAACACGGCGACCACGGCGTACCCGGCAACTGCGGCCCATCCGCTGACGGTGCCGCTCATGGCGACGGCGGTGAGCGCCGGGAAGACCAGCATCCCGGCGCCCAGCAGGAGGCGCCGCCGGCCCTGCCCCCAGCGGTGGGCGGAGCCCGGCGCGGTCCCGCGGTCGAGGTCGGTCACCCTCGCTCCCCCTCCCTCAGAGCCTGGCGAACAGGGTACGCAGGTGCCGTCCGTTGACCAGGACGGCCACACCCAGCAGGGCGAGCCCGCACAGGCCCTGCTCGACCCTCATCCACACCGGGAGGATCCCCGGCAGGACGACGACCGTGACGATCGCGGCGAGCATGACGGCCGAGACGATCCGCAGCCGCCGGAAGGCGCCCCGGGATCCGCGGGCCGCGCGGACGGTGAGCAGCATGGTCACGCCGGCGCCGGCCACGACGATGGTGCCGCGGACCCAGACCGCCGAGGTGACGAGGGCGGGGTGGTCGCGCAGGACGAAGGCCGCGACGAGCGTCAGCGCGCTGAGGCCGAGGTAGGCGAGGACGAACCGCCGCACGGTGCGGAACGCCCGGCGGGTGTCGGGGTGATGCAGTCCGGGGGCGGCCGGGGTGCGGGGGCTGGTGTCGGTGGAGGTCATGGCCCCATCGTGGGCGCGGGCCCGGTGCGCGGGGCAGTGTGCTCGCGCACCGGTGCGCCATGACAATTGTCAGCGCCCGGCCGCCGTCTGCCGGTCCGCCGTCTGCCGATCCGCGGTGGACCCGGTGGCCGCCGTGGCCCCCGCGTCCGTCGGCCCGCTATCCGTCGGCCCGGCGCCCGTCGGCCCGGTGTCCAGCAGCCGGACCATGTGCAGCTTGGCGACGGCCAGTCCGTCCACCAGGACGGCCCTCGGCTCCCGGCCCCACACCTCGAAGCCGCAGGCGGTGTAGAGCCGCAGCGCCGCCTCGTTGCCCTCCGAGACGGTCAGCAGCACCTGCCGCAGCAGCCCGTCCTCGTCGGCGGTCCGCAGCACCTCGCGCACCAGGGCCCGCCCGATCCCCCGGCCGGCCGCGCCGCGGGCCACCGCCATGCCGTACAGCGTGCCCTTGTGCCGCTCCTGGCTCCGCGGCGCCACCGTGAGCCCGGCGGTGCCGACCAGGGTGCCGTCGCCGTCGAAGGCCCCGAGCAGTGCGCCCGGCCCGTGCTCGGCCTCGGCCAGGCGCCGGAGCGTCGCGGCCATCGGCTTGGCGCACTCCTCGGCGTAGCCGGAGGTGAAGGCGCTCGGCGTCTCCCGCAGCGCGGTGAGCCTGAACGCCCGGTACGGCTCGGCGTCCGCACGGCCCAGTCGGCGGACGGTGACGGGACCCGGGTCGCGCCCGCCGAGGGGCTCAGCCGAGGCGGACACGGGTGCACCTCGTCACGTACGGCAGGGCGACGGCGTCCCGGCCCGCCAGGTCCGGGTGGGTGGCGAGCAGGTGCCCGACGTCGGCCAGCAGACGGGCGCGTTCGGCCTCCGGCAGCGCGATGACGTAGCTGCGCGAGGCGACCATGTCGACGATCCCGGCCCGCGTCGTCTCGTGCTCCCAGCGGATCTCCACCCGCTCGGGCGGCCCGAAGGGCGCCGGGAGGACGGGCCGGGTGTCGATCCGCTGCCGGGTCGAGCGGTGCATCAGCGCGCCCAGTTCGGCGGCCCAGGGCTCGGACTCGTCCCGCACGTTCCACACCAGCGCGAGCGTTCCGCCGGGGGCGAGCACCCGGGCGATCTCCGGGACGGCGGCCGCCGGGTCGAACCAGTGCCAGGCCTGCGCCACAACGACGGCGTCCACGCTCCCGTCCGGCAACGGGATGCGCTCCGCCGACCCCGCGCGGACGGCCGCCTTCGGCACCGCCGCGGCCAGCTGCGCCCGCATGCCCGCGTCCGGCTCGACCGCCACCACGTCCAGGCCCGCCTCGACCAGCAGCCGGGTCGACTTGCCGGTGCCGGCGCCCAGATCGAGCACCCGCCGGGCTTCCCGGGGCACCGCCGATCCGATCAGCGCCTGCGGGTACCCCGGCCGCCCGGCCTGGTACGAGGCCGCCGCGACCCCGAACGACCGCGCCCGCAGCCGCTCCGCCCACCGCCGCGTCGCCCCCTGCCGGGTCATCCCGCAGGCCCGCCCGATCTCCTCCCAGGTCGCCTCCCGCCCGCGTCGCAACTCCTCCACCAGCTCGGTCCGCCGCTCCTCCAACGCCTCGATCACCCCCGACAACCGCCGCAACCCTTCCACCCCGCCCCCACCGGCCACGTCCTCCGCCACCCGCCGCCCAAGATCGTCCGTCTCCATGGGGCCGCACTGTAGGGGCGACGACGGCCATCCGTCAATGGCCGTTGCCCTGATGAGCAACATCTGTTGCCTTGCCCCTGCACACTCACTCGCACGGGTGATCACGGGCCGACTTCGACCCCGCCTAGCACGAACTCGGGTCGCCGCGGGGGGACTTGGGCCGGAAACCCTTCACATGGGCGAATCCGGGCCGGGTTGGCGGTGCGGGGGCGGCGGGGCGAGAAGCCTGGTGCGGGGCGGCGATCCGCCGGGCGTGGGACTGGTGTGCGAGATGTCGGTCATGTCCGGCAAGTTGCCACAAGTCGGTTGAGAGACAGTATTTTTGAGTCTTGGTCAGGATTGTCCTGAACTTGGCTATGCTGCAGCACCACGCCTCCGGAGCCGGTCGCCGTCCGTCCCCGTACTGTTCCGATCGTTTGAGGATGCTGAATGCTTCGAGCTGGATCGTCACCCACCAGACGGCGCCCCGCGCCCCTGCTCGGCTGGCTGCTGCCGACGGCCGTGATGGCGGCGGCCGTCGCGGTCGCCGCGGCGCTGGTGGGCGCCGGGGCCCGGGCCGGGGTGCTGTGGTGCGGGGCGACGGGCACCGTGCTGGTGGCCGTGGTGGCCGCCGAATCGGCGCGCCGGGGGCGTGCGTTGACCGAGCTGCGGGACCGCAGCGCCCGGCAGGCGGAGGACCTGCAGCGCCGGCTGGCCGGGCAGGAGAACGAGCTCGCGCGGCTGGCCGAGGTCGAGCTGCGCCGGGTCGTCTCCGGGTCCCGGTACGGGTACTCGATGGACATCCTGCTGAAGCCGGTCGAGCAGGGCGACGCGTCCGTCTCGCCGAGGTTTCGCAAGTCCCTGGTGTCCGTCGCGCACGGCATCGCCGTCGCCGTCGACGACGAGGTCAGCCGGCGCGACTCCGCCGAGCGCGCCTTCGTGAACATCGCCCGCCGGGTCCAGGCGATCATCCACCGGCAGGCCAAGGACCTGCGGGAGATGGAGGACCGGCACGGCAACGACCCGGCCGTGTTCGACGACCTGCTGCGCCTGGACCACGGCAACGCGCTGACCGGCCGCCTGGCCGACAGCATCGCCGTCCTGTCCGGCGCCCGCCCAGGCCGCCAGTGGACCCGGCCGATCGCCCTGTACAGCGTGCTGCGCGGCGGCATGTCCCGGATCCTGGAGTACCAGCGGGTGGACCTGCACCCGGTGGCCCAGATCTCGGTCACCGGACCGGCGGTCGAGCCGCTGATCCACGCCGTCGCCGAGCTCCTCGACAACGCCACCCGCTACTCCCCGCCCCACACCCACGTGCACCTGAGCGCGTCCGAGGTGCAGAGCGGGATGGCGATCGAGATCGAGGACGGCGGCCTCGGCCTCACGGACGAGGCCCGTGCCCGCGCCGAGCAGGCGATGCGCGAGGCCATGGTCTCCAAGGACTTCGACGACCTCACCGAGTCCCCCCGGCTGGGCTTCGCCATCGTCGGCCGGCTCTGCCAGGCGTACGGCTTCCAGGTGTCGCTTCGCCGCTCCGCGTACGGCGGGGTGCGCGCGGTGCTGGTCGTGCCGCAGGAACTGCTCACCACCGCTCCCCCGACCGGGCGGGCGCACGGCATCGGCGCCTTCTCCGGCCCGCGCCCGCTCCCGGCGAACCCGCCCCGGCACGCGGCTCCGGCCCGGCCCTGGGGCGCTCCGACCACCTCGGCCGGCGTCGGCCCGTCCTACGGCTCGACCAGTCCTTGGGGGTCACCGTCCACCGCGGCGGCGCCCGCCGGGGACGACGAGGTGGTCGTGACCGAGCGGACGGCCAACGGGCTCCCGCAGCGCCGACGCCACCGGCAGGTGCCCCGTACGGGCTTCGCCGGACCGGCGCGCACCGCCGCCCAGCCGGCCGGTCCGACCTCGGGACCGATGGCGGGCCCGGCGGCCCGCGCACCCCGTCCGGCCAAGGAGCCGAAGCAGCCGGGCCTGTGGCTGGAGGCGTTCATGGACGGCTACAAGGGCACCGGGACGTCCGCCGACGGCGACGGCCCGGCCACGGGCCCGACCGGACACACCAGTGAAGAGACTGCAGGGAAGGGCGATTGGCAGTGATTCCGCACCGCAGCAACATGGACTGGATCCTCAACGACCTGGCGGACAGTGTCCCGTACGTACGCCACATCATCGTGCTGTCCGCGGACGGGCTGCGGATCGCCCAGTACGGCGCCGACCCGGACACCGCCGACCGCCTCGCCGCCGCCTGCGCCGGGCTGCAGAGCCTGGCGGCCGCCGTCGGGCACGAGTTCCCGCACGGCGACGGCTCGATGCGGCTGGTGGTGATCGAGGTCGACGGCGGCTACTTCTACCTGATGGCCGCCGGCGACCGCGCCTACCTCGCGGTGCTCGCCGACGAGGGCGTGGACGCCGGGCTGGTGAGCCACCAGATGCGCGACCTGGTGGCCCGGATCGGCGAGCACCTGTCGACGCCGCCGCGCAACCCCGAGGTGGTGGCGTGAGCCGGCCGCCGGCCCGGCCCGGCGGCGGGACGGACACATGAACGAGCACAGTGAGGCGGTTGCATGACGGCAGACCAGGGCGGCTGGGACGGCCCCGAGCCCGACCGCCTGTACGTGATCACCCGCGGCCGCAGCGGTCCGTCCGGGCCGGGCGTCTTCGACCTGGTCACCCTGATCGTCTCCCGCGGGGAGCCGACGCCCGCCCTGCAGCCCGAGCACGCGGCCATCCTGCGGCTCTGCCGCTCCCCGCTCTCGGTGGCGGAGGTCTCCGCCTACCTGGAGCTGCCCACGAGCGTGGTCATCGTCCTGCTGGCGGACTTGCTCGACGACGAACTGATCGAGGCCCGCGCCGCCGTACCGGCGGCGGAACTACCCGACCGGGCCCTGTTGGAGGCGGTGATCCATGGACTTCAGCGGCTCTGACACGATGGTGGGGCCGGCCGGCGCGGACCTGCTGCCGGACAGCGTCAGCACGGCGGTCAAGGTGGTGATCGTGGGCGGCTTCGGCGTCGGCAAGACGACGCTGGTCGGCTCCGTCAGCGAGATCCGCCCGCTGACCACCGAGGAGACCATGACCCAGGCCGGGGTCGGCGTGGACGACCCGACCGGGGTCGAGGCCAAGACGTCCACCACCGTGGCCATGGACTTCGGCCGGATCAGCATCAGCGACCGGCTGGTGCTGTACGTCTTCGGCACCCCCGGGCAGGAGCGGTTCTGGTTCCTCTGGAACGGCCTGTTCGAGGGCGCCCTGGGCGCGGTCGTGCTGGTGGACACCCGCCGGCTGGAGGTCAGCTTCGAGGTGATCGGGCGGCTGGAGGAGCGCGGCGTGCCCTTCGTGGTGGCCGTCAACGGCTTCCCCGAGGCACCGGCCTTCCCCCTGGAGGAGCTGCGCGGCGCGCTCGACCTGCCGGCCGAGGTGCCGATCGTCACCTGTGACGCGCGCAGCCGCCAGTCCAGCCGGGACACCCTGATGACGCTGATGCACTACCTGTACGAGCTGGCCGCGCCGCCCGTCCGCTGACGCCGCCCCGACCGACGCCCGCTCGACCGACGCCGATCGACCGGCGTCGGCCCAGCCGGCGCCGACCCGACGCCCGACCGACGCCCGCTCGTCCCGAACCCGTTGGCGAACGCCTCGGCCGACCCCCGTGACCGGAGATCCTGTGACCACCCCGCTCCCCGACGACGCCGTCCCCACCCCGCCGTCCGGCTGCCCGGCGCACGGCCGCGCCGCCGCCCCGTCCGAGACGACCCCGGCCGAGGCCGGCCCGACGGGAACGCCCGGCCCGATCGGCCCCGACGGCCTGCGGCGCCTCTACGGGCCGGAGGCCGAGGCCGATCCGGCGGGCCTCTACGAGAAGCTGCGCGCCGAGTACGGCGAGGTGGCCCCGGTGCTGCTGCACGGCGACCACCGGGCCTGGCTGGTCCTCAGCCACGGCGCCAACATCACCGCGATGCGCACCCCGTCGCTCTTCTCCCGCGACTCCCGCCTGTGGACGGCGATCCGCTCCGGCGAACTCCCGATGGACTCCCCGCTGCTGCCGGTGATCGCCTGGCAGCCGATCTGCGTGTTCGCGGACGGCGACGAGCACCGCCGGCTGCGCGGCGCCGTCCTGGACGGCCTGAACCGCTTCGACCGGCGCGGCATCCGCCGCCACGTACGGCGGTTCACCACCGACCTGGTCCAGGTGGTCGGGCCGACCGGCCGGGCCGAGCTGATCACCCAGTTCGCCGAGCACCTGCCGATGCTGGTGATGACCAAGCTGCTCGGCATGCCCGACGAGTACGGCCCACAACTGGTCGACGCCGCACGTGACCTGATGAAGGGCACCGAGACGGCCATCGCCAGCAACGAGTACGTGGTGGCCGGCCTGCGCCGGACCATCGCGATCAAGCGCGAGGCACCCGGCGACGACCTGACCAGCCGCCTGCTGGAGCACCCGGCCGGGCTGACCGACGACGAGGTGATGGAGCACCTGCGGGTGGTGCTGCTCGCCGCCAACGAGACCACCGTCAACCTGATCGCCGACTCGCTGAAGATGGTGCTCACCGACCCGCGCTTCCGGGCCCACCTCTCCGGCGGCCAGATGACCCTGGGCGAGGCGCTGGACCAGGTGCTGTGGGACTCCCCGCCGATGTCCCTGGTGGCCGGCCGCTGGGCCACCGCCGACACCGAGCTGGGCGGACAGCAGATCAAGGCCGGGGACCTGCTGCTGCTCGGGCTCGCCGCCGGTAACGTCGACCCGGTGGTCCGCCCGGACCTGGCCGCCCCGCTGTACGGCAACCGCTCGCACCTCTCCTTCGGCGCGGGGCCGCACGAATGCCCCGGCCAGGACATCGGGCGGCACGTCGCCGAGGCCGGCATCGACATCCTGCTCACCCTGCTCCCGGACCTCCGGCTCGCCGTGGAGGAGGAGGACCTGACCTGGACCTCGGCCTGGATCTCCCGTCATCTGACGGCGCTGCCGGTGGAGTTCACCCCGCGCGACATCGAGCCGGACCCGGAGTCGGTCGCCGAGGCCGAGCGGGCGGCGGCGGAGCGGGCCGAGTCGGCGCAGGCGGCGGCCGAGGCGGAGCGGGCGGCGCAGAGCTCCGGGAGGGTGGGGGCCGAGGCCCCGGCCCTCCCCGCTCAGCGGCGCAGCTGGTGGGACCTGCTGACCGGCATCTTCCGCCGCTGAGACAGGGGCGAGGCGGGCAAGGCGGGCAAGGCGGGCGAGGCAGGCGAGGCAGGCGAGGCAGGCAAGGCAGGCAAGGCAGGCAAGGCAGGCAAGGCAGGCAAGGCAGGGGCGCACCCGCCGCCGGGTGCGCCCCTGCCTCGGCCGTCGCCTCAGCCGTCGCGCCCGTCGCGCCCGTCCGTCCGGCGCCGGTACAGGGTGAAGGTGTCCACCGGGGTGAGGTCGCCGTGCGGCCCGTCGAAGGTGTAGTAGGTGACCTTCATGGTGGTGGTGGCACCGCGCCGGTCGCCGGGGTCGACCTCGAAGGCCGCGAAGCCGTGGGCGTGTTTGCGGTCCTGGACGGCGGCCCACGGCGCGTCCTCGGTGAGCCAGACCGACTCCCGGTACGGCGCGCCCGGCTTCGGGTCCTCCAGCCCGACGACCACCCGGCCCTTGGGCTGTTCGAAGAGGTCGTCCTGGGTGGTGGCGGCGTTGCCGCCGGCGCCGATGATCATGTGGACGGTTCCCCGCCCGGTGTCGATCATGTCGGTGCGGGTGTCGGTCGGCACCGGGGTGCGGGTGTCGTTGGGGAGGGTGCCGCGGACGGGGTGGGAGCGCTCGTAGTAGTGCTCGTGCCCGCACACCACCAGGTCGACCCCGTAGGCGTCGAACAGCTTGCCCCAGGTCTCGCGGATGCCGAGGTCGCTGCCGGCACCGTGCATCGAGCTGGAGATCATCGGGTGGTGCATGCACACCACGATCCAGTCGATCGCCCGGTTGCTCCGTGTCGCCCGCAACTCGCGTTCCAGCCAGCGCTGTTGGGCACCGCCGGAGTAGCCCCGCAGGTAGAGGTCGCCGGAGTTCTGGATGGCCACGTCGTCGTTGGCGAGGCTGATGAAGCGCACCGAGCCGACGGTGAAGGCGTACCACATGCCCCGGGTCTCCTCGTCGGAGGAGGCCGTGGAGTCGGGGAGGGAGAAGTAGGCCTGGTAGGCGAGCGCGCCGATCGGCCCGTTGCCGCCCTCGTTCTCGTGGTTGCCGACGCAGGGCATCCAGGGGCGCAGCCGGGTGGAGCGGCTGTTGCTGATGAACCAGTCGGCCCAGGTCGCGGTGCGGCTCTGGCCGTGACGGCCGGCGTAGGAGGAGTAGCAGAGGTCGCCGTTGATCAGGTTGAACAGCGGCCCGATGCGTTCGACGGCGGCGACGATGTCGGCGGAGGCCGCGGTGCCGACCTGGCTGCTCATGTACACCGGGTACTTGCCGAGTGGCGAGGGCATGCCCTCGGGGAACGTGACCAGGCGCCGGAGGTTGGGCGCGGCCTGGTCGCCGAAGCTGGTGAAGGTGAAGGGCGCCCGGCCGCGCGGGGCGGTGGTGAAGGTGCCCGTCTCGGGGTTGGCGCCGTCGTGGCCGGCGCTGTAGAGGTAGGTGGTGCCCGGGCGCAGACCGGTGAGGCGGGCGTGGTGGACGTACACCTCGACCTTGTCGATCGAGTCCCGGTACGTCCGGGTCTCGGCCTGGACGACCCGGCCGAGGCCGCCGTCGGGCGTGCCGTAGCGGACCTGTGGGCGTCGGACGGACTGCGGGGTGAGCCAGGAGACGGTCATCTCCGCGCTGGGGTCGTTGCCGAACTGCAGGTGCAGGCCGATGACGCCGGCTGCTCCGCTGCGGTGCGGGGTGGACTGCAGGAGTGGGCTGGTGGGGGCGTCGTCGGCCGGTTGGGCGGCCGCGGGTTGCGCGGCCGCCGCCGTGCCTGCTGCCACCAGGGCGGCTCCGGCCGCCGAGGTGCCTTTGAGGATGGACCTGCGTGCAATGGTCATGGGGACTCCGCTTGCCGAGTGGGGGTTCGACAGGCAGTCACTTTAATGACATGTGCACGTAAGAGCGATCGTTTCGGCAAGCTCCCGTTCGACGGTCGTCGAATTGACGGAATATCGGCGGTGGCGGGCGGCGCGGGTCACACCCGGCCTCCCGGGCGGTCAGACCTTGCGGCCCACTCCCCCGTACACCGGGACCTGCTCGTCGGCCAGACCCGGGGACGGCGCCTCGCCCAGCTCGGGGTGCCAACGGTTGATCAGCACCACACCCGGCTCGTCGAGTTCGAGCCCCGCGAAGAACCGCTCGACGCCCTCGCGCGACCGCATGTGGACCTCGATCCCGGCCTCCGCGTAGCGGCGGCTGCCGATCTCGGCGCGGTCGGGCGCGGTGTCGCCCGTGCCGGCGGTCAGCGCGAGGAAGCTGCCGACGGGCAGGGCGTCCAGGAGCGTGCGGACGGGCGGGTGCGCGGCCTCGTCACTGAGGAAGTGCACGATATTGATCAGCGTCAGCGCGACCGGCTGGTTCAGGTCCAGGGTGCCGGCCACCGCCGGGTCGGCGAGGAACTTCTCCGGCTCGCGCAGGTCGCCCTGGACGTAGGCGGTGCGGCCCTCGGGGGTGCTGGTGAGCAGCGCGCGCGAGTGGGCGAGCACGATCGGGTCGTTGTCCACGTACACCACGCGGGACGACGGGTCGACCGACTGGACTATCTCGTGCAGGTTGGGCGCGGTGGGGATGCCGGTGCCGACGTCCAGGAACTGGCGGACGCCGTGCACCTCGGCGAGCCGGCGGACCATCCGGTGCATCACCGCGCGGGCGGCGGTGGCCCCCTCGCGGGCGCCCGGCAGGTCGGCCATGACGCGGTCACCGACCTCGCGGTCCGCCGGGAAGTTCGTCTTGCCCCCGAGCAGGTAGTCGTAGACCCGGGCGGAGTGCGCCCGGTCGGTGCGCAGGTCGACCTGCGGCGGTTCCTCGAACCCGGCGTCGGTCAGCCAGCTCTCCGACGTGTCGGTGTCGAAACCGCTGCTCTCCGCTGCGCTGTCCGGCTCGTTGGTGTCCGGTATGTCGGTGGCCACGCTCGCCCTCCCCGTTCGGCGTATGTCCGGACCACTCAACCACAGTCGATGATCGTCCGTCAGGTGGACGCCGGTGAACGGCTGGCCACGGGCGCGGCGCCCCGGACGGAGGCCGCGAAGGAGGGCACCTTCATCGCCGTTATCAGCCCGAGGGCCGGGCCGATCGTGCACACCGTGACGTACCAGGGGATCACGCCGAGCCAGTGCCGGTCGCCCAGCCACTCGGCGAGCAGCGGGAAGGTGCCGCCGAACGCGGCGATGGTGGCCGCGTTGACCACGCCGAGGCCGACCGCCCGCACCTCGGTCGGGAACAGCAGCCCGGTGAACACGTTGAGCGTGCCGAGCACCGTCGCCACCAGCATCCCCAGCACCACGGCGACGACCTGGAACGGCAGCCAGCCCCCGCGCAGCCCGGCGAGCAGCACCCCGACCAGCGGGATCGGCAGGCCGAACCCGATCCGGGCGACCGGCAGCAGGCCGAAGCGGTCGGCGGCGGCGCCGGTGAGCAGCATGGTCACCAGCACGACACCGAGCACCACGGTCATGAAGGAGGCCGCCGACTCCTTGTCGATCACGTGGTAGGCGGCGGCGTACTGCGGGAGGTAGACCAGGGCGAAGTAGTAACCGACCGTCCCGCCCAGGGTGTTGAGGAAGACGGTGAACGCCGCCCACCGGTGCTCGCGGAGCATCCGCAGGAACGGCGGGCGGGTGGGCGCGGCGCGCTGCCGGGCCCGGTGGAACTCCGCGCTCTCCGGCGCCCACCGCCGCACCCAGACGGCGGCCAGCCCGAGAAGCGCGGCGACCACGAAGCCCCAGCGCCAACCACCGTTCTCCAGGCCGGACTTGCCGATGGTGTGGATCAGCAGTGTGAGCACCCCGAAGGAGAGCAGCGAGCCGAGGATGACCCCGCCGTACGACACCGAGCTGAATGCGAACCGGTGCCGCGGCGGGGCCGTCTCGGTCACGTACGCGGCGACGCTCGGCGCCTCCCCGCCGAAGGCGAGCCCCTGCACCACCCGCGCGACCACCGCCAGCACCGCCGCCCAGACCCCGATCGAGCGCTGGCCCGGCACCGCCGCGATGCCCAGACTCGCCACGGCGATCACCGCCATGCCGAGGCTCAACGCGGAGCGCCGCCCCCGGGTGTCGCTGAGCCGCCCGATCAGGTACGAGCCGACCGGCCGGGCCACGAAGCCCACCGCGAAGGTCACGTACGCGCCGAGCACGCCGCCGACCCCGTGCTTGCCGTGCCCGAAGAGGTCCGCCGCGAAGTACGGCGCGAGGACGGCGTAGACGTTCCAGTCGAAGGACTCGACCACCGACCCCACCGTGGCCGCGGCCAACTCCCGCCGCCGTCCGCCGACTTCCGACCGCTCACGGAGCGGGACGACCGCGCTGCTTTCCGTCATGTCCCCAGCATGGCACCGTGCGGAGGCCGACGGAACCGCGCCCGGCGGCGCGGCGCCCGTCCGGGCCCGGCCCGGCGTGCCCCGCCCGGCGGAGCGCGGTCAGTGCGTGCCGGGGTGGTGGACGAAGCGGTAGGTGTCGCGGTCGAGTTCGGTGACCTGGACACCGAGGGCGGCGGGCCGGGTGATCCGGGAGCACAGGATCGTGAGGATCCGGTCCGTCAGTTCGGCGCGCTGCTCGGCGGTGCGGCCGGCCAGGATCTTGATCTCGACCAGGACGGCGGCCTCGCCGGTCGTGCCGTCGCCGACGCGGTGGTGGGCGGCGGGGCGGAAGAGCGTCTTGCAGTGGTCCACGGTGGTGTCGATGACCTCGGTGATCGCCTTGTGGACCTCGTCGGCGAAGGCCGTCCGGTCGAAGTCGAGTTCGGCCGAGTGGTCGACCAGGATCTGCGGCACGGGAACCTCCGGGGAGTCGAACAGTACGGCGCCGACGCTACCGCGTGCCATCCGCCCGGGGCGAGCCCTCCACCGGAAGGGCCGACGGGGTACGACGGGGTACGACGACGGGCGGCACCACCCCGTGGGGTCGGTGGTGCCGCCCGTCGTCAGTCCCTGCCACCGGCCGCGGCCGTTGCGCCGTCGGGTGCCGGGAGGGACGTCGGTGCCGGTCTCCGCGCAGTCCTCGGCGATGCCCGGGCCACACCCCACGAGCCGGAAGAACCCCCGTTCCTTCCGGCTCCCGGAGTCCGTCGCCCCCTCGAACCGGGGTGCTCGCGACGGCTCCTGGGGCCCGGGTGACGCCACGGACCGCTCCCTCGGCGGATCCGGTCACCGGTCGGCGCGCCGGGTCAGGAGACCGCCCCGCTGCCGGTCGCGCGGCCCGACTCGGTCGCGCAGGAGCGGACGGAGGAGGCCGCGCCGTACGCGCAGGAGGCCCCTCGGCCGCCCGACGTCACCCGCGTCCCGGCGGTGCCGCTCGCGAGCCGCTGCACGATCCGCATGACATCCCCCTCTCCGCCCCCGGCGCCGCGTCGGAGACTTTTCGTCTGCAAGGGAGTCTGCGGATCGCGGCCCCGGCACCACAATGTTCTCGGTCAAGTCCGGACGAACCCGGTTGCCCCCGCGCGGGCCACCGGTCTCACAGAGGGAGCGGCATGACGGAAGTACAGCCACGTCGGCAGGCGGACGAACCGGCCGGGAGTGTGGCCGCCTACATTCGCGAGCTGCGTGCGCTGAAGGTACGGGCGGGTCAGCCGTCCCTGCAGGCGCTGCAGCGGCGCAGCGGCGTCGCGCGCAGCACGCTGTCGGACGCGCTCGACCCGCGGCGGCGCCGACTGCCGCGGCTGGAGGTCTGCCTGGCCCTGGTCCGGGCCTGCGGGGTGGCACCGGCGGAGGAGGCGCGGTGGCGGGAGCGGTGGCAGCAGATCGCCCGGGCCGGCGACGAGTTGCGCGCGACGCCGGCGGCCGACACACCCGACGTGGCGACGCAGGACCGGGCGGCGACCCGAGACCGGTCGGCATCGCCGGGCCGGGCCGTCCCCGAAGGGCCCGAGGTGCCGCGTCAGCTGCCTCCGGCCGTCCGGCACTTCACCGGGCGGGTCCGCGAACTCAAGGAGCTCCACGCGCTGCTGGGCGACCGGGTGCCCGACTGCGGCGCGGTCGTGATCTCGGCGATCGCGGGCACCGCCGGGGTGGGCAAGACCTCCCTGGCCGTGCACTTCGCCCACCAGGTGGCCGACCACTTCCCGGACGGCCAGCTCTTCGCCAACCTGCGGGGTTTCGACCCCGCCGGGCCCCCGGTCGACGCCGCGGGTGTGGCGCGCGGCTTCCTGGCGGCGCTGGGCGTGCCGGCCACCCGGATCCCCGCCGACCCGGAGGGGCAACTCGCGCTCTACCGAAGCCGGTTGGCCGACACCCGGACGTTGGTCGTGCTCGACAACGCCCGGGCGGTGGAACAGGTGCGGCCGCTGTTGCCCGGATCGGCCGGCTGTCTGGTGCTGGTCACCAGCCGGAACCGGATGCCCGGTCTGGTCGCCCTCGACGGCGCCGTGCCGCTCGCCCTGGACGTGCTCTCCCGCGAAGAGGCGCTCGAACTGCTGGCGCGCCGGCTGGGCAGCGAGACCGTGCTGGGCCGGCCGGCCGCGGCCGACGAGCTGGTCGAGCTGTGCGCCCGGCTGCCGCTGGCCCTGAACATCGCCGCCGCCCGCGCGGCGGACCACCCGGGCACCCCGCTGGACGTCTGGGCGGACGAACTGCGCGACACCCGCGCCCGGCTGGACGCGCTGTCCGTCGACGACGCCCACGCCGACGTCCGGGCGGTGTTCTCCTGGTCCTACCACGCCCTCGCCCCGCGGGCCGCCCGCCTGTTCCGTCTGCTCGGCCTGCACCCCGGCCCGCACATCAGCGCGGCCGCCGCCGCGAGCCTCGCGGGTCTGCCGCCCGCCGAGGCGCGCCGTGTCCTGGACGAACTCCACCGCGCCCATCTGATCACCACCCCGGACCGCGAGCGCTACAGCTTCCACGACCTGCTGCGCGCCTACGCCGCCGAGCAGACCGCCCGCCACGACTCCCCCCGGGAACGGGCCGACGCGACGCTGCGCATGCTCGACCACTACCTGCACACCGCCCACGGCGCCGGCCTGCACGCCTATGCCGACGACGCCTCCTGGCCGCCGCTCGACCTCGCCGAGCCGGCCGCCGGGGTGACGCCGGAGAGCCTCCCCGGCCGTCCGCAGGCGCTCGACTGGTACCGGGAGGAGCAGCCGGTCCTGGAGGGCGTCGTCGCCTGTGCGCAGCGCGCGGGCCTGGACGGCCACGTCTGGCAGCTCGCCGGCGCCCAGGTGTCCTACCTGCTCAAGTCGGGCCTGTGGCAACAGTGGCAGCAGGTCAGCGAGACCGCCCTGGCCGCCGCCGAGCGCACCGGGGACCTCGCCCGCCGGGCGCACGCGCACCGCTGGCTCGGCCAGGTGCACCGCTCGCAGGACCGCCAGCCCCGGGCGCACCACGAACTGCGCCGGGCACTCGACCTGTTCGCCGAACTCGGGGACCGCGAGCGGCAGGGCAAGACCCAGCTCGACCTCGCCATCACCCACGGCGAGGAGCACGCCTACGCCGACGCGGTGGCCGAGTCCCGGCGGGCGCTGCAGGTGTTCGAGACGATCGACGACCTGCACGGGCAGGCCCTCGCGCTCAACAACATCGGCTGGTACCTGACGCTCCTCGGCAGCCCCCGGGAGGCCCTTCCGTCCTGTCGGCGCGCCCTGGACCTGGCCCGGGAGTGCGGCAGCCTGCCCGCCCAGTCCTCGATCCTGGACAGCATCGGCTACATCCACCACGGCCTCGACGAGTACGCGGAGGCGCTGCCCGCGTACCAGGAGTCGCTCCGGCTGCGCCAGGTGATCGGCGACTACTTCCTCCAGGCCGAGATCCACACGCACATCGGCGACACCCACCTCGCGCTCGGCGACGGCGAGTCCGCCCGGCACTCCTGGAGGCAGAGCCTCGCCATCCTGGAGGATCTGCAGCACCGGGACGCCGACGCCGTGCGTGCCCGGCTGGACCGCCACCGCTGACGCCGCCCGGTGTCCGTCCCGCGCGCAACGGGACGGGCCCCGGCGCGGGGTGCGTCGCCGGGGCCCGGTGGGAGGGTGGAGCGGAGGCGTGCCCGGCCGCCGCCGAGGCCGCGCCCGCGACCGTCAGCCGCGCGGCACCACCAGGGACTGCACCGCCGGCAGCTTGCGCCAGTCGCTCGACACGATGCTCGCGTGCGCCTTGGCCAACTGCTGGGCGCGGGCCCGCGCCTGGTCGGCCGTCGGGTCGGTGCCGCTGATCGCCGGCGCGACCAGGTGGGCGTCGGTCATCACCAGCAGGTAGTGCGCCTTGTCGTACCACGCGGTGTCGATGCCGCCGGTGTACGTGGCGGCGTCGCCGTCGAAGACCACGAACCACGGCCGGATCGAGGCGTCCGCACCGGTGTACCGGCTGCGCGGGTCGCCGCTCGCGGCGCCCAGCACGGACGGGAACAGCTGGGCCTGGCCGATCCGGCCCGCCGCCGCGAGGTCCCGCAGGTGCCGCCCGTACTCGACGTCGGTGTGCAGGGTGTCGAAGGGGTTGCCCAGTTCGACGGTGCCCGGGATCGCGTACAGCAGCACCTTCCCCGCCAGCGCCGAGCGGCTCGGCCAGTTGCCGGCCCGGACCGCCTCGTCGAGGCTCGCGTACGAGCCGCCGCCGGGCTTGGCCAGCAGGTCGGCGGGGCGCAGCACGGCGGAGCCGAGGTGCCGGGAGATCAGTGCGTCCAGCTGGTCGGGGCCCATCCCGAGGTTGGCGGAGAAGCCCGGCTTGAGCTCCAGCTTGACGACCAGCGGGCCGGCCGCCGGGTGCGCGGCGAGCCAGACCCGGACGTCGTCGAGGCAGTTCTCCAGGTTCTTGTTGGTGCCGCCGCCGTAGAGCTGGGCGGGCGTGGTCGCAGCGGTGCAGTTGTTGCTGTTGCCGAGCGGATTGGAGTGGCTGACCTTCCACTCCTTGGTGATGATGTCCGGCCAGAGGTCCAGCTCGATCATCCCGGTGCCGGTGTCCAGCCCCTGGGCCAGGTACGGGAAGGCGGCCGGGTCGTAGGTGTTGTGCAGGCCGACGGTGGTGGCGGAGCCGAACGGCAGCTCGCCCGTCCCGCTCGGGGCGGCGTCCGCCGGGGCGGTGGCGGTCAGCGCGCCGGCGGCGGCGAGCAGGCCGGCCGCCAGGCATCCGGCCAGGGTGCGGCGTACGGTCATGGGAACCCCCCGAGGTTCGACGTGTCGGCCGCCTCCTCCGGGCAGCCTGACGAAGCATCCCCGATCAGGGCGTGCTCCGCGTGAAGAAGGCACGACAATAGCGTGACGAGTGCACGGCTTCTCCCCCGGTCCTTCCCCTTCGCGCACACCTCCCACGCGCGTCCGACCGTTCCCGTCCGCCCGCTCCCGTCCGATCCGTTCCGGTCCTGTCCGGTCCCGTCCGGGCGCGCCACGCCAGGGACGGTGACGGAGCCTCGGGAAACGGGGCCGCCGGGCTAGCGTGGCGCGAACGGGGTGCGGCCCGCCCGCACCGAGGCGCAGAGCGGCGGAGGAAGCCGATGTCCCTGGTCCGGGTCCACAACTTCTCGATCTCCCTCGACGGCTACGGCACGGGCGAGGGCCAGAGCCTCGACGCGCCGTTCGGCCACGCGTCCCACCGGCTGCACGAGTGGTTCTTCGGCACCCGGACGTTCCAGCGGATGCACGGCAAGGAGGGCGGCGGCACCGGGGTGGACGACGCGATGGCCCGCGCCTGGGGCGACGGCATCGGAGCGGAGATCATGGGCCGCAACAAGTTCGGCCCGCAGCGCGGCGCCTGGCAGGACGAGGAGTGGAAGGGCTGGTGGGGTCCCAACCCGCCGTTCCACACCCCGGTCTTCGTGCTCACCCACCACCCGCGCCCGACGCTGGAGATGGAGGGCGGGACGACCTTCCACTTCATCGACGCGACGCCCGAGGAGGCGCTGCGGCAGGCCCGCGAGGCGGCCGACGGCCAGGACGTGCGGATCGGCGGCGGCCCCCGCACGGTCCGCGCCTTCCTGGAGGCCGACCTGGTCGACCACCTGCACGTGGTCGTGGTGCCGATCGTGCTCGGCCGGGGCGAGTCGCTCTGGGCGGGACTCGAAGGACTGGAGCAGCGCTTCCACACCGAGGCGGTGACCGGTCCCAGCGGCGTCACCCATCTCACCTTCACCCGGCCGTAGCGGAGCGCGCGTAGCGGACCGGACACGGCGGACGCGCGGCGGCGGCCTCCCCGCGGGTGCGGGGAGGCCGCCGTCAGCCGTACCGGCCGGATGCCGGAGCCGGTTCGGACCGGGTCAGACCCGGTCGGCCGCGATCAGCACGTACTGGAACGAGCCGTCCTTGTAGGAGTTGATGAACGCCTCCTCGATGCCGGTCACCAGCGAGGTGGTGGCCCGCAGCTCCCAGTAGGGCAGGGTGTCCGGGGTCAGGTCGATGACGGCCTGGGGCACCAGGCGGTTGTCGGCCATCGCCCGCAGGTACTCGCGGCGGGAGTGGATGTTGCACTCGAAGTGGGCGTTGATCTGCGAGACCCACTTCGACGGCTGGCCGTACTTCGGGTTCCAGCAGCCGGTGATGGTCACGTAGCGGCCGCCGACGCCGAGCACCCGGGAGTGCTCGGCCATCAGGTCGTGCAGGTCGACGTACATGCTGGACTCGTTGTTCCAGGAGCCCGCGGCCGAGCCGGTCTCGAACGGCATGTCCAGCATGTTGGCGACCCGGGAGCGGACGAACCCACCGATGCCGAGCTCGGCGGCGCGCTTGTTGCCGAAGTCGGCCTGCTGGGTGGAGAGGGTCAGGCCCTCGACCCGGCAGCCGAAGCGCTGGTGGGCCATCACCATCGAGCCGCCGCGCCCGCAGCCGGCGTCGACCAGGGTGCCGTCGGCCGAGATGTCACCGAGGTGGTCGAGCAGCACGTCGGCCTGGGCGGACTCCAGCCGGTGCAGCTCGGCGATCACCTTCTTCTCGCGCTCGCTGTCCGTCGGGTCGCCGATCGCCGCCCGGTCGATCTCGCCGATGCCGTAGTGGTGGTGGTAGAGGCCGTCGACGTCGCCCAGACGAAGGTTGACCGGGCGAGCCTCATGGTCCCAGTAGCGTGCGATGTCCCCCTGGTAGGGAGTCGCCGGGCCGGGGATGGCGTTGCCGGAAGTGGTGAGGTCGTCGGTCAGGGACATGGGTCAACTCCAAAGGTTCTTACGAAGGGTTACCGAGGAACGGTGTCGCCGCCGGGGCGGTCACCAGAAGTCGGGCAGGGTGTAGCGGTGGGTGTTGGTCTGGTGCCAGTAGTGGTTGCCGTCGAGCCACACGGCCACCCCGCGCAGGAACCGGACGAGGGTCGGCACCGGGCAGGCCACGGCCAGTGCGGCCGACTCGGACTCGAAGGCGCGCATCAGGTCGTTGTGGACCTCGACCGCCTTCAGGTAGCCCTCCTTGCGTGAGACGCCCTCGCGCTCGGAGATCACCACCGGCAGGTTCAGGTGCAGTCCGGGGCTGGACAGCTCCTTGGTGTACGAGTACAGGTCGTTGACGATCGTGGTGGCGTTGCCGGCCAGCGAGATCACCCGCTGCATCGCGGGCAGCGCGTGCAGCTCGGCGGGCAGCTCGTAACCGCCGACGGTGTCGGTGATCGTCGGGCAGGGGCGGAAGTTGTTGAACTGGCGCATGGCCAGGTACTCCCACACCTCCGGCACGTGCTCGGCCTCCGCCCAGGAGGCCTCGGCCAGGTACCCCATGTGCAGCCGCGCCATGTCGTGCCGGAACCGGTCCGACTGGGAGGGCGTGGAGGCCCGGGTGAAGTACTCCATCGCCGAGTGGTACGCCCGCCGGGGCGCGTCCTCGGACAGCGAGGCCTCCCAGGCCGGGTGGTACTCCGGCGTGGTGTGCAGCGGGTCGAGCGCCGTGTGCGCGAGCAGCAGGCGGCTGCCCAGGCCGACCGGCGATCCGCCGAGGTCCTCGCAGTAGCAGTCGTCCACCGCGTTCTCGGCCACCATCAGGCGGGCCGCGAGCATCAGGTGGTCGATGCTGGGCGCGTCGGGGTGGCAGGCCACCATGTAGCGCCCGGTGGAGAACCCGTCGAAGTCCTTCTCCCACTCCGGCGGGTAGAGCTCGATCTCGTCGATCGCCCAGGCCTTGATCTTCAGGCTGAGCGCCTCCACCCGCACCGGGTCGGGCTCGGCGATCGGGTGGTGGTACAGACCGGGGATGGGGTCGCCGGTCCTGGGCTTGCCACCGCTCGGCGCCTCGGCGGCCTGAGCCACCCCGAGCGCGGCCATGCCGAACGCGGCCACGCCGGGCAGGGCCGGGACGGACATCGCGGGGAGGGACGGGGACGGGACGGACGGCAGCCGGACATCGGGGACCACGGCCTCGGCCACCACCGCCTCGACCACCAGGGCCTCGGAGACCGGGGCCTCCGCAGCCGAGACCTCGGGGGCCGGCACCTCGGGCACCGTGACACCGGCCGCCGGAACCGTGACCGCCGGGGCTTCGGCGGCCGGAGCCTCCGCCGCCGGGGCCTGCGGCCTCAACTGCAGCCCGGCGGTGCCCAGTCCGGTGGGCCCGCGCAGGATGCGCTCGATCGCCGGGGAGCTCATGAGCCCACCGCCGGAGCGGCGGCGGACCCTGGTGGTGAGTCCGGTCTGACACGCAGGGGCATGGAGCCTCCTCTGGAATGGATCGCACGATGTGACGAGTCGTCATCTCGCCCGCCGCGAAGAGGACTCCGGGCGACGGGCCCCGTCTCGCTCGGTTCCCAACCGTAGGCGCGAAGGCGCGTTCCGGAACGCAACGGACGATCTTCTACACCCGATAGGGTGAACGTTCAGGCTGACGGCGTTTGGAGACGGCCCTGTCATGCATCGGTCCGGTCCGGCGCCTGGGCGCCCAGGCGCCGGACCGGTCGACCCGAACCGCCCGCGCGCCGCGTCAACGCGGCGCCACCCCCGTGTCCCGCTCCCGACGACCGCGTCGGGCCCGTCCCGGCGAAGGCCGTTCGACGGCGAATGACCGACGGGTGCGGCCGGGCCCGGCGACGGGCCCCCTTCCCCTCGCCCCCACCGGGGACCGGGCGGCCTCCCCGTGCGTGGCCGGACAGGACCGGGCGCATAAGGGGGACGAGAATGGGCACGGCGCCGTGGAGGATCGGGGCCAGGAAGGGAGAGCAGCGCATGGAGAGCCAGGCCCGCAGCCGCACCGCACTCGTCGAGGGGCTCATGGAGCGCTATCCCGACGTGCCCCGGGAGGCGGTGATCAAGGAGGACCTGCTGCGCGGCGGCATGGCCTTCGACGAGTCCGCGCTCAGCGGCAGCGCCGGCGTCGACGGGGGCGGCGAGGTCAAGCCGAAGTCGTACTTCATCTTCTCCTTCGACCACCGCACCCTGCCCGAGCTGGGCGCCGCGGCGCTCAACCGGCCGCCGGAGGAGATCGTGCTGACCGGCGGGCCGTACGGGCTGCGCCGCACGGTGGTGTCGGTGCGGGTCAACCCGGACTCGCCGTACCGGGTCGGCGCCGGGGAGGACGGCACGCTCGGCCTCTACCTGGACGGCGCGCGGATCGCCGACGTCGGCCTGCCGCCGATGCCGGACTACTACCGGCACACGCTCGCCAACGGGAAGTCGGTGATGGAGGTCGCCCCGACCATCCAGTGGGGTTACCTGATCTACCTCACGGTGTTCCGGGTCTGCCAGTACTTCGGCGCCAAGGAGGAGTGCCAGTACTGCGACATCAACCACAACTGGCGCCAGCACAAGGCCGCCGGGCGCCCGTACACCGGCGTCAAGCCGGTCGAGGAGGTCCTGGAGGCGCTGGCGCTGATCGACGAGCACGACACCGCCCGCGCCTCCCAGGCGTACACCCTCACCGGCGGGGCGATCACCTCCCACGTCGGCGGCCGGGACGAGGCCGACTTCTACGGGCAGTACGCCAAGGCCATCGAGGAGCGCTTCCCCGGCCGCTGGATCGGCAAGGTGGTGGCGCAGGCGCTGCCGCGCGAGGACGTCCAGCGCTTCCATGACTACGGTGTTCGGATCTACCACCCCAACTTCGAGGTGTGGGACAAGCGGCTCTTCGAGCTCTACTGCCCGGGCAAGGAGCGCTACGTCGGCCGCGACGAGTGGCACCGCCGGATCCTCGACTCCACCGAGGTGTTCGGCCCGCAGAACGTGATCCCCAACTTCGTCGCGGGCGTGGAGATGGCCGAGCCCTTCGGCTTCACCACCGTGGACGAGGCGATCGCCTCCACCGAGGAGGGCCTGCGCTACTTCATGTCCCACGGCGTGGTCCCGCGCTTCACCACCTGGTGCCCCGAGCCCACCACCCCGCTCGGCAAGGCCAACCCGCAGGGCGCGCCGCTGGAGTACCACATCCGCCTGCTGCAGACCTACCGCGCGACCCTGGAGGAGTTCGGCCTCTCCTCCCCGCCCGGCTACGGGCCGGCCGGCCCGGGCAAGGCGGTCTTCTCGGTCAGCTCCTTCATGGACTCGCTGCCCGGCTGAGCGCACTCCCGAGCCGCTCCCCCGACGGCGCCGCCACCGCGATCGGTGGCGGCGCCGCGGTCGGTGGCGGCGCCGCGATCGGTGGCGGCGCCGTTCCCGTCAACCGCGTTGCTGCGGGCGGACGGTGAGGATCTGCTCGGCGCGGCCGACCGGCCCCTGCCGATCGTGCAGGACGGTGCTGGTGACGCCGTGGCCGGTCGGGCCGAAGCTGACGCTGGTGTCCAGGCCGGTCCAGGGGCCCTCGGGGCGGCGGTGGAGGTGGATCGTCAGGTCGGTGTTGGGGAACATCCACGCGGTGGGGGCCTGCCGCGCGGCGATGCCGTTGGCGGTGTCCACCAGGGCGATGAAGGAGGCGTACGGGCTGCTGGGCTCACCGGCGACCAGCTCGACCGGGGTGGAGATCCAGGCGGCGGCACGGCCCGGGGCCGACTCCCGTCGGCGGACGTCGATCGAGGCGATGTAGCCGCCGCCCCAGAGCCCGTTCATCGCCCAGGGCTCGAACTCCTCGGGCCCGGGCAGCGGCCGGTCGTGTGTCCCGGCGACGGCCGCGGTGTCGAGTTCGGCGAGGAACCACGCGCGGGCCCGGACCACGGCACGCTCCCCGGCCACCACGGTGGCCTCGACCAGCTCGATGGTGCGCCCGGGCCGGACGGTCTCCACCGTGACCTCGACCTCGTCGAGGGCGATCTGGCCGAGTATGTCGAAGCTGATCCGGGTCAGCGCCAGGCTGGTGCCGGGACGACCGGCCCGCCCCGGGTCGGTGCTCGCCGGATCGGTGCGGTGGTGGTCGATCGCGTGGACGATCAGGCCGGCGAGCGGGCTGAAGTGCTGCTCGTCGGCGTGCCAGGCGCCCTGGGCATGGGCGGTGGGCTTGTAGCGGTTCTCGCCGGTGCGCTGGAAGTAGCTGTCGGGCGCGGCGGTGGGGGTGGTCACGAGCGCTTCTCCTGGGGCTGATCGCTGGGCGCCGGGCGGGCGCCGCCGGGGTACGACGGCGCCTGACCTCGGCGTTCAGGATCGTAAGGGGCCGAACCGCCCCCGGGGCGTGACGGTGACGCATCCCACACCCGGTGCCCGGCCCCGGGCCCCGCGCGGCGTCAGTGCGCGGCGAGCGGGTAGTGGTCGGAGAGGTCGCCGTAGGTGTAGCTCTTGCCCCAACTGCTCACCGTCCAGGGCGTGCTGTGCACCCGGAGGACCTGGTTGGTGTACTGCTGCGGGCGGGCGTGGTCGGCGCGGTAGAGGACGTAGTCGAGGTCCTCCTTGGGATCGCCCGGGTAGCGGTAGGCGGCGACGGAGTTGTCCGCGGTGTCGAAGGAGTACGGCCAGCCGGTGCGCGCGGAGGCCGGCGCGAGGTTGCCGTTGTCCAGCAGCGCCTGGTACTCGGAGCCGTGCCAGTCGATGTTGAGGTCACCCGCGAGGACGATCGGCTCGGCGGCCGGGATCCGCTTGGCGTCCAGGAAGCCGCGCATCGCGGTGAGCTGCCTGGCCCGGATGTCCGCCGCCTGGCCGCTGGTGCAGCCCGAGTCGGTGGACTGCAGGTGGGTGCCGACCACGTGGGTGCGACGGCCGTTGACGTCCAGGACGGCGTAGACGAAGCCCTTGTTGGAGAACCAGTCGGAGCCGCACGCGTCTTTGAATACGAACTGCTCCTTGTGCAGGATCGGCCACTTGCTGAGCAGGGTGACCCCGCCGTCCTCCGGGGTGGTGGAGCTGTAGCTGCCGGAGGTGGCGTCCCAGCCACTGGTGGAGCGGCCGACCACGGGCGTGTGGTACGGGTAGGCGGCCGAGGCCTTGGCGGTGAGCGCGTCGGACGACGCGTTGTCGAAGGCCTCCTCCAGCACGACCACGTCGTGGCCCTGGAAGAAGTCCGCCGAGGCGATCGCCTGCGCCCGGTACTGCTGGCCCCAGTTGGGGTAGAGCGACGTGCTCATCAGGAACACGTTGTAGGTCAGCACATCGAGCGGGGGCGCGGTCACGGGTGCGCTCTCGGCCGAGGCGGGGGCGGCGCCGAGCGTGGCGATCACGGTGGCGGCGGCACCGGCGGCGAGGGCACGGCGGACGGACGACAGCGGCATCTGGGCTCCGTGGGGCGTGTCGTGGACCCGTCGGGTCGCGGGATGTTGTGCATCCAACTTGTCTGTCGGCACGGACCGCAAGACTTCGGACGAGCTTTGGGTGAACTCGCCGGTAACTCCCGCGTGAACGGCCTGCCCGGGGCACCGGGCGCGGCGATCCGGCCCCCGCCCTTCCGGGCTCCGCGGGGTGCGGTCACACTGGCGCAGGCACGGGGTCGGCGCTGCGGCGGGCACCGGCACCGGCGCTGTAGCAGGTACCGGCGCTGTGGCGGGCAGCGGCACCGGCCCTGTGCCGGCACGGAACAGGCACCACCGAACGGGGGCTCCATGGCGGGAAAGAAGAAGAAGCAGAAGAGACCGCTCGCCGACGGGGTCGTCCCGCCCCCGAAGCGGGTCCGCAGGCGCCCGGCACCGCAGTTGTCGCCACGGGCGGTCCGCCGGACTGCGTGGCTGGTCGGGCTGCTCACCCCCGTGCTGATGGTCGGTCTGCTGGCGATCGCCACCGACCCGGACTACCAGGTCCTCTGCACGATCCCGGCGTTCCTGGTGCTCTCGGCGGGCATCATCGGCCTGGGGTTCGTCCGGCCCAGCGGCTGGGTGATCTGGCCGGCCGTCCTGGCCGGTGTGCTGCTGATGGTGCTTCCGACGGCGAGCATCCGCGCCCAGATCCTGTCCCACCGCGCGGTGGAGACCGAGGTGGTGGTCACCGGCGCCCACAGCGCGAAGGACCGGAGCGGGAAGGTCAGCTGGACCTGCGACATCCGCCGGACCGACGGGCAGCCGCTGCCGCACGGCCAGGTCGGCGGCTTCGGCTGCTCGGGCAGGTCCGATGTCGGCAGCACCATGAACGTGCTGGTCGACCCGGAGGGTTGGGCCCCGCCGGCCCCACTGGACGACGACCTCTCCTTCCGCGGCAGCGGCGTCTACGTCACCGCCGCGGCCGCCGCCCTGTGGGGCCTGCTCACCCTGGTCGCGGCCCGCCGCACCCTCCGGGAGCCGACCCCGGCCCGGAAGGGCCGCAGGTAGGAGCGGCAGGCGGGGACGGCAGTCGGGGACGGCCGGCCGCAGGCGAGGCCGTCCCCGCGGCCGCCGGGCAGGGTGCCGAACACCCGGACCCGCAGGATCAGGGCGGCGTGGGGCCGGTCCAGCCGGTGGGCACGTGGCCGAGCCGGACCCGCTGCGGGTGCCGGCCGACCGCGACCGAGGCGGTCTTGAGCCCGGTCGCGAAGTCGATCGCGGTGACCCGGTCCGCGCCGCTCTCCGAGATCAGGCAGGACTTCCCGTCGCCGCTCACGGTCGCCCAGTACGGCTTGGACGCGGGCACCAGCGGGCCCTCCTGGAGGGTGGCGCGGTCGACCACCGTCGCGTAGTCGTCCACCGTGCCGGCGACGCAGAGCCGGTCGCCCGACGGGCTCATCGACAGGCCGTGGTGGCGGGAGTCGTTGGGCCAGGTGGTGCGGTCCGTACCGGCTGCCGGAGCGGCCGGCAGGGTCTTCACCCGGGTGATCCGGTCGGCGGCCACGTCGTACTCGACGAAGCCGTTGAAGAACGACACCTGGAAGTAGAGCTTGGAGCCGTCCGGGGAGAAGACGGCGGGCCGGACGGCGTTGGACAACCCGCCGAGCCCGGCGTCGTCGAGGCGTTTGCGCATGTCGATCACCCGGATCGGGGCCAGGGTGGCCGCGTCGACGACGGTGATGTGCCGATCGCCCTTCGTCCAGTCCAGCCACGGTGCGTCCAGGGCGGTTTCGACGTTGCCGATGGACATGTTCCACAGCTGCCGGCCACCGTCGGTGAAGATGTTCTCGTGCGGCTTGTCCCCGGTGTGGAACGAGCCGAGCTCGGTGCCGGTGCGGACGTCCAGGACGTGGACGGTGTTCGCGGTGGAGGCGGAGACCGCCACCCGGGTGCCGTCCGGCGAGAGGGCCATGTGGTCGGCGCGGTAACCCGCCACCGGGAAGCGCCACTTGATCCGTCCGGTGGCGAGGTCGAGGGAGACGACGTCGGCGAAGCTGGGCCGGGAGACGACCACGGCGGTGCCGTCCGGCGTGCTGTACATGTCGTCGACGAACTGGTCGTGGCCCTCGCCGGGGCCGAGCCGGACGCCGAGGAAGAAGGCGAGCTTCACCGGGTCGAGGTAGATCTCGGCGAGCCGCTGGTCCTTGTCGGGGATGACGTCGATCCGTCCGACCTTGCCGAAGGCGCCGGAGGACTCGATCACGTCGGCGGTGCCCTCCCAGTTGTTGCCGACGAACATCACCTCCCGCAGGGCCGGCGCCGCGCCGGGCGCGGCACTGCTGCTGGTGGCGGCAGCCGGGACGAGCAGGCCGAGGGCGGCCGCGAGAGTGCAGAGGGATCGGACGCCGAGCCGGCGCCGGGGACCTGTCCGTGGCATCGTCGCTCCTTCACCGGGTGGCACGACGTCTTGTGAGACGGTCTGTCAGCTTGCGCCCTTCGACGGTAGGGAGGGACCGGCCGCCTGGCAAGACACTCGCACCCCCCTGTTCCGGCCCGGAGGCCCAGGCGTAGTGTGCGCCGGGTGAACGAACTGATCTTCCGGGGGAAAGACCTGTTCCGGCCCTCGTGGTCGAATCTCCTCCCGCTTCTCCTCGTCCTCGTGGCCCAGTTGGTCGTCGGCGGGTCGCATCTCGGCGCCACGGGCACGTTCTGGATGGTCCTCCTCACCCTGGCGTTCTGCGTCCCGACCTTCGTCCTGAGCTGGCGCTCCTGGAGCCGGGTCGGCGCCGACGGCGTCACCGTCTGCTGGGGCCTCGGGCGCGGCCGCACCTACCCGTGGCACGAGATCCGGTGGGTCGACGTGCGGGAGACCAAGGGCAACGGCTCGGTGTCGTACGCGGCGCGGATCTTCATGACCGACGGGCGCCGCCGCTCGCTGCCGGGCCTGCAGACCAGCCGGATCTACCCGGCCGCCGACTTCCAGGCGAACTTCCAGCGGCTGGTGAACTGGTGGGAGTACAGCACCCACCCCACCCAGCGGGTGAAGCCGCCGAAGCAGTTCCGGGACCGCGTGACGCCCACCGTGGCGGGTGTCGTCCTCGCGCTCGTCATCATCGTCGTCGTCTTCGTCATCGTCGCGCTGCAGCAGTCGTAGGCAACCGCAGACCCCACCGCGGCCGTCACGATCACCGGGAACGCCCCGGCCCCGGTTCCCGCACGGGAACCGGGGCCGGGGCGTGTTCAGCCCGCCGGGGGCGGGGTCACCGCTGCGCGGGGTAGCCCGGCTGGCCGCCGCCGTAGGGCGGCTGCGGCGGGTAGGGCTGACCCTGCTGCGGCGGGTACGGCTGCGCCGGCGGGGCCGGGTAGGGCTGCTGGGGCGGGTACGGCTGGCCCTGCGGGGCCGGGTACGGCTGCTGCGGCGGGTACGGCTGCGCGGCTGGCGCCGGGTGGGCCTGCTGCTGCGGGAACGGCTGGCCCTGCGCCCCCGGGTACGGCATGCCCTGCGGCGCGAGTTCGAACGGCTGCGAGGACGGGTCGATCGACCCGGGCGGGAAGGCCGTGCTGAGCTGGTCCAGCTCGGCCCGCCAGTAGCGGTGGATGTTCAGCCGGGTCGGCTTGCCGCCGGTGGGCAGCTGCACGTACATCGAGCTCCAGATCGAGGCCCGCTTGACCCGGCTGACCGGGAAGGCGTGCCGCGGGAAGACCGCGACGACGTCCCCGGGGCGGTTGGTCCAGCGGCTGGCCGCGTTGACCACGATCGAGCTGTTGGTGAGCGTCAGGAAGTAGAACCGACGGGTCAGTGCGACGATCAGGCCGAGCAGCGGCACCTCGTCGAAGACCGCGTTGAGCCACGGGCTGGGCCCGGTCTCCACGTGCACGCACGCGATGAAGGTCTCCCCCGGCGGTGCCACCTGCGAGAGCTTCTCGATGACCTGGGCCTTCTGCTTCGCCCGGCGTATTGCCATGCTTTCGGTACCTCATACCCCGTCTGTCCGCCGACCTGTGCGGCGGGAAATCGGCTGAGGCTAACAGGGGGTACTGAGGGCCCGAACACCCCTTCTCGGCAAAGGTTTTGCCATCATTCGGCATGCCGCGGCGAGCCTCGACAGGTCTCGACGGCTTTCGGCAGGCCGGCGCGGTGCCGCGCGAAGCACCGGCGGGCAGGGGGCAGATCCGGCCATCATGGATGTTTCCGGCCACATCGGTTAAAGCCTGCGCCAAATAATGGTGTGACGGCTTGCTGATAATGTGATCAGATGTGTATGCGCTGTGGCGCTTCACACCACAGGGGAGGGAAGGCCCGGTCGTCCGATCGGGCCCAGTCACACAGGAGTTGCACCATCAACACCGCCATCCGCAAGGCCGCCCGCGGTGCGATGCCCGTCGCCATCACCGCTTCCGTCCTCGCCACCGGTCTCACCGCCTGCGGCACCGTCGAGCAGCTCTCCGCCGCCCAGAAGGTGTCGAAGGCCTTCAACAAGGTCGGTGACGGCAAGTCGGCCGGCTTCAAGCTCTCCATCGACGCCACCCCCGAGCAGATCGTCGCCTTCGCCAAGGCCACCGGGGAGAAGGGCGCCGACGGCGAGATGGACGAGAAGAGCGCCAAGGCGATGTCCGGGCTCTCCCTCGCCGTCGCGGTCTCCGCGGACAAGCCGCTCAAGGAGATCGAGGCGTTCAAGAACGCCAAGGGCTCCGCCGCGAACAGCGACCTGACGCTCGACAAGTCGGTGCGCATCTCCTACGTGCTCTCCGACCGTAACGGCACCTCGCTGCTGGAGTACCGCCAGGTCGACGCCAAGGGGTACCTGCACGTCGACGCCAAGGGCCTGGTGAAGCTCGTCGGCGAGGACCCGTCCCAGGTGGACGCCGTCAGCAAGGACCTGCCGCCGGACATGGGCCCGGTCAAGGAGGTGCTGGCCGGCAAGTGGATCGCGCTCGACCTCCAGGAGCTCGCCGACCAGGCGAAGAAGAACGACGGCAAGAAGGCCGCCCCGAACGGCGCGCCCACCGCCGACCCGGAGGCCGCCAAGCAGCTCGTCAACTCGCTCAAGGACGTGCTCAGCCGCACCGTCACGTACGAGGACAAGGGCAGCAAGGACGGCACCGAGCACATCTGGATGAGCGCCCCGGCCCGCCAGCTGGTGGACGAGATGTTCAAGGCCGTCAAGCCGGTCGCGGACAAGTTCCCGCAGCAGTTCAAGAAGTTCCCGAGCCAGGCCCCGAGCGACGTGCCGGACCGCAAGGTCGGTGTCGACCTCTACCTGAAGGACGGCGCCTTCTCCTCGGCCACCTTCGACCTCGCCCAGCTGGCGGACAAGATCGAGCCGGGCGTCAACTTCCCGGTGAAGCTGGCCTTCGACAAGGCGGCGCCGAACGTCCAGGCCCCGGGCGACGCGGTCAAGATGACCACCGAGGACCTGATGAAGGCGGTGCTCGGCCTCGCCGCCGGTGGCCCCGGCGGCGGCCCCGGTGCCGGCCTCGACCCCGAGAACGGCCCGGCCACCGCCGTGGCGCCGCTGACCGACGCCCAGCTCAAGGAGCTCGCCAAGCTCGGCGTCCCGGAGACGCAGGCCCGCGCGTTCAACTCGATCGGGATGAGCTTCGAGGACATCAAGGGGATCACGCAGGAAGGCTGACCCCTGCCCGACTCCGCCACGACCGGCCGACCGCACCCGCGGTCGGCCGGTCGTGTTTCGGTACCGGCCCTACGGCACTCGGGCGGGGCACCCGGCCGGCACCTCGACCCGGCCGGAGCGCAGATGGCTGCGGTGGCCGTCGGCGAACTCCAGCCGCAGGCTGCCGTCCGCCGGGGCCGCCACGACGACGGCGCTCTCGACCGCGGCGTAGGACGACTCGCGGTAGACCCACACCTGGTCCCCGACATGGAACTCCGTCGTCTCCGAGACGATCACCGCACTCACCTCCCGTTCCGCTCGGGCCACTCGGGCCGCTCATGGGGTAGTACGAGCGAGGCGGCCCAGGTGCTCAGGCATGCGCGGTGCTCAGGCGCCGGAGGGGCTCAGGCGTGGGCGGCACCCACGTGTGCGGTGTTCAGGCGTGGGCGGCGACGCACTCCGGGTGGCCCCAGCTGCTGCCCACCTTGGTGATCTTGTCTCCCTTGGCGTACGGGCGGCTGCACGGGCACGTCCCCGGGTAGCGGGCGGCCAGGGTGCGGGAGGTGCCCGAGGAGGTCCGCTTCGCGGCGGTGCCGGTCCCGCCGGAGCGGGTGCCCGTGCCGGTGCCGCGGGCGGTGCGGGGCTTCGAGGCGGCGGCCGGGTCGGGCTCGGGCAGGTCGGCGGCGGTGCCGGAGGCGTCCTGCTGGGTGCGGGCGGCGTCGCTGGCGGCCTTGTCGGCGATGGCGTTCAGCGGGTCGCCGTCCACCTGGTGGGCCGGAACGTACACGAAGGTGACGTCCCGGCCCTCCAGCAGCGCGTCGATCGCCTGGATCAGCTCCTGGTTGGCGACCGGCTTGCCGGCCGCCGTCTTCCAGCCGTTGCGCTTCCAGCCCTTCAGCCACTTGGTCACCGAGTCGCGGGTGTAGGTGCTGTCCAGCCGCACCTCCAGCGGCACGGCCGGGTCGGTCGCCGCCAGCAGCCGCTGCAACGCCGTCAGCTCGCCCACGTTGTTGGTGCTGTGCCCGAGCGCCCCGGACTCCCAGCGCTGGGGCGCCCCGGCGGCGTCCGCCACCACGTACGCCCAGCCCGCCGGGCCGGGGTTGCCCTTGGCTGCTCCGTCACACGCTGCAATGAACCGTTCGACCATGCCCCGATCATGCCTGGTCGGACGGCCGGGAGCCAAAGCCGCCGGCAGGCCATCGCTGCCGCCCGTCGGCCGAACCGGCCGGCCCCGCCGAGCCCCGCTAGGCCCAATGCCGGTGACTTTGTCTTAGCGCCCTCGTTGGTTGGGGTATGGCGAGGGTGGGGCAGGTCAAGTTGCCCGATCGACGCCCCACCCGCCCGGCGCAGCAGGATCGCCCGCATGTGGAGCAGGGCGGCGCCGGACGACGACGGGGACCCGGGTCCGCGCTGACCGGGCTCAGCGGGGGAACTCCGACAGCCGGGAGCGGCAGCTGACGAGCGCCTCCGCGACCGTGCCGCGCTCGTCGCCGTCCGCCGGATCGAGGAGGTCCCCGGCGGCCAGCAGCGCCGCCCAGAACTCCTGCGGCCGACCACGACCGGCCCGGGGGCCGAAGCGTACGAGCGTGAGGAAGGCGCTCGCCGACTCGCCGCGCACCAAACGACGCGCCAGTCCGACGTAGTGGCCGCCGCCGATGCCGCCCATCGCCCCCAGGGCGGCCCGCAGGTGCTCCATGACGACCTGCTCACGCTCGTCGAGCTGCTTGGGGACGTCGAACACGCCGATCGCCGCAAGGAGGTCGCCGTAGAATTCCTCCTCCCCCGGCCGGAGTTCGGCCTGCGCCGAATCCGGATCGCTGCTCACCCGTCGGGCCAGCTCCGCTTCCGGGAGCCCCAGCGCCCGCCCGACGACCAGGGCCGCCTCCCACCAACGGGCCCTCCCCACGGCGAGTTCGCCGCAGACCGTACCCGGCGACTCCCCCGCCTCCAGCCGCTCCCGGACCTCCTCGACCGACACCTCGCCGCCCGCCATCCCGCACCCCTGCCCTCCGCACTCGGCCGGGCCCGCCGGCCCGCCTGGTGCAGCGAGTCTCCCCCACGGCACCGCCCGGCCCGGGGACGGGCGACTCCCGTGCTCCGGAAGCGGCTCGGGGGCGGGCTCGGTCGGGGGCGGCGGGGCGATCGGGCGTGTGGTGGATCAGGCCCGGTACGGTGCCTGCTGACGGAGTGTCGGGTGTGCGGAGGGCGCGATGACTGGTCGGGGTTCCGAGGGGCCGGGCGAGCGGGAGCGGTGCTTCGAGGTGCGGGCGATCGGGCGGGTGGAGTCGCCGTTGGTGGAGCGGGCGCAGGCGCCCCGGCAGGGGGACGAGGGCGGGCCGGACGCGTGGGTGGTGTTCGACGCGTCGGTGGAGCGGGGGCTGCGGGACCTGGCGGTCGGGCAGGACGTGCTGTTGCTGACCTGGCTGGACCGGGCCGACCGGGAGGTGCTGGCGGTGCACCCGCGCGGGGAGCGTGACCGGCCGGAGACCGGGGTGTTCGCCACCCGCTCGCCGGACCGGCCGAACCCGATCGGGCTGCACCGGGTCACCGTCCTGGCCGTGGAGGGCCCGCGCCTGCGGGTCAGTGACCTGGAGGCGATCGACGGCACCCCGGTGCTGGACGTGAAGCCGGTCCTGCCGGGCAGCTCCGAGCGGTAGCGGGCCGAGGCCTGGCCGGGCCGACCGTCAGCCACCCGGACGGTCGTCAGGTGGGACGGTCGTCAGGCTGGCCAGCGCAGGACCGCGCCGAGGCCGCCGGGCGGGCCGGGGAGGGTGTCCGGGACGAGCAGGGCCTCGGCGTCGCAGGCCGCGGCGGCGCGCAGCAGGGCGTCGGCGGCGGGGGCCTGTGCCGGGTGGGCCACGCCCATGCCGCGCAGGTCGGCGCGGTGGACGCCGATGTGCTCGGGCTCGGGGCCGGTCCACACCGGGCATTCCGGGTCGTGACCGCTCGACTGGAGGAGCAGCGCGGCGAGCTGGTGCTGCCGGGCCGCGCTGACCACCGCGGGGATGCCCTGGGCGGCCGGTCCGGGCGCGGTCTCGGTGCCGGCGCCGTCGGTGCGGTGCTCGCCGGGGCGGCCGAGGGCGGTGCGGAAGGTGTCCAGCACCTCGGCCAGGTGCCGGGCGCGGTGGTCGTTCCAGGCTTCGGCGAGGCGCCGGTCGAAGGACTCGCGGGCGCTCCCGTCGGCCGGGCCGCCGCCGTCCAGCTCGACGGTCAGGGGCCGCAGCTGCGCGGGCAGCCGGTCGGCCACGGCCCGGCGTTCGCGGATGTCGCCGGTGAGGACGAGCAGGTGGGCGCCGCTCTGCGGCCAGGCGTGGGCGAGGTGGTCGGCGATGATGCCGGCGGTGCTTTCCCAGGTGTCCTCGACCCGGTGCCGGTAGTGCCACTCGTAGCGGTCGGCGGGCGGGGCGCGGTGCCCCCGGCCCTGCCACTGCGGGACCTCGACCGTGCCGGCCGGCGCGGCGCGGCCGAGTCGGTAGCGTTCCAGCGCGGCACCGGTGCGGTCGACGGCGGCGACCAGGCAGGCGGGTACGGCGTCGTCCAGCAGGCCGACCAGCGGGCCGGTGTGCGGGAGCGGGGCCCACCACGCGGTGACGTCGGGCGGGGAGGCGGCGAGCGGGACGTCCAGCGCCACTTCGCCGTCCGCCGCGAACAGTGCCCGCCCGGGCGGGGAGCCCGAGGCGGGCTCGGCGGCCAGGTGGTCGCGGACGGCCGCGCAGGTGCGCTCGTCGGTGCCGGCGTCGGCCAGCCGGTGCACGGCGGCGCGGTCGATCAGCGAGCGGCGCCGGGCGGCGTCCTCGGTGGCGCGGTCGGTGTCGAGGTAGACGGTGGCCCAGGGGCCTGGTCGGTCGAGCAGCGGGGTGAGGAACGCGAGGTCCATGGTGCCTCCCGTGGTCGATGGGCTTGCTTGCCCCCGAGGGTGTGCCGGCCGGCGGAGAGGGAGTCGCGGTGGCCGTGACGTGGCGGCTCATTCGGGCACCTACCCGGCCACGGTCGTCGGACACCGGTACGGCGGCACCCGTAGCTCGCACCAGACCGTCTTGCCCGGTCCGAGTGGCCGCCACCCCCAGCGTCGGCTGAGCCGGGCCACCAGGTGCAGTCCGAGGCCGCCCGATCCGTTGTCGGTGTACGGCGTCCGGGGCACCGGCGGGCGGCGGCTCGGGTCGCTGACCTCGATCCGCAGCACTCCGTCGCCCCGGACGAGCAGCAGCGCGCCGGGGCCCGCGGTGTGGCGCTGCGCGTTGCCGACCAGTTCCGAGACCAGCAGCACGGCGTCGCGGACCAGCTCCCGGTCGGCCACGTCGGCCAGGAACCGGGCGGTGACGGCGCGTGCCTCGGCCGCGGCTCCGGGCCGGCCCGCGAGCGGCAGGCGCACCGCCTGCGCGGCCCGGAGGACGGACGGCGCCTGTACCCCCGACATGCGATCAGTCCTCCTCCGTACCGGTGGGACGGACGGTGCTCAGGATCCGAACAGGTGCCGTATCCGGCCTCCCGGTCGCGCCGGCTCCTCCCGGCCGCCTTGTTCGGCGGCCCGTTCCTCCGGCGGCGCGAGCGCCTCGTCGGAGCCCGGAGCGGCGGTGACCGACGCGGTGGAGTCCGGATCGCCGTCGGCCCTGCCGTCGTGGGCGGCGGATATGTCGCGGGCGGGTGTGTCATGGACGGGTGCGTCATGGACGGGTGCGTCATCGGCGGGTGTGTCGTAGGCACGTGTGTCACTGGCAGGTGTGTCGTGCGCGGCTGTGTCGTAGCCCGGCGCGGCGCGTTCCGCCGGTGCGGACCGCCGTACCGGCTCGACGGGTTCGGCCTCCCGGTAGCCCGCCCGGTGCCGCCCCGACCGCGTCGGCGGCGCCACGGCGACCGGGCGCACGGTCCGCCGCCGGGACGACCACATCAGGGCGAGGCCGAGGCAGAAGATCAGCGCGAGGGCCACGCCGGCGAGGAAGACGCCCAGGCTGTTCATCCTCACGAGGTCGTTGCCCAGGACCGTCACCTGGTACTCGGGCCCGCCGGAGAGGTTGTCCGCGATCAGCAGCCCGACGAACGCGCCGGACGCCGCCATCAGAAGAAGTCCCAGCAGCACCATGGGGGATCCGTCCCTTCCGTGCCGTTCCCGTCCCCCGACGGGTCGCGCCTACCCGGGTCGCGCGGTCCGTAACGGCCCGCGACCCGGTCCCGTCGTCCCGGGCGGTCCCCGCTACTGGGTCTGGACGGCGATCAGGCAGGTGTCGTCGTCGGTGTCTGCGGGGCTGAGTTCGAGCAGCCGGTCCAGGTACTGCTCCAGGTCCGGGCCGGGGGCGCCGGCCGCGCGGATCAGCTGCTCGACGGACTCCTCGACCGGCCGGTCCCGACGCTCGACCAGCCCGTCGGTGTAGAGCAGCAGGACGTCCCCTGGGTCGAGCCGGGCGGTGATCTCCTCGTACTCCGCGTCGTCCAGCGCGCCGAGCAGCACCCCGTGCGGCAGCGGCAGCACCTCGGCGCCGGCCGCGCCGAGCCGGATCGGCGGCAGGTGGCCGGCCCGGGCCCAGTGCAGTTCGCCGCCGTCCGGGTCGAGCAGCACGCAGACGGCGGTCGCGGTGACCTGCCCGGGTTCGCGCAGGGCGACGGTGTTGGCCCACTCCAGCAGCCGGCCCGGGCCGGCGCCGGTCACCGCGAGGCCGCGCAGGGCGTGGCGCAGCGCGACCATCCCGGTGGCCGCCCCGACGCCGTGCCCGGCGACGTCGCCGACGGCGAGCAGCACCCGCTTGTCGGGCAGCGGCAGCACGTCGTACCAGTCGCCGCCGACCCGGTCGCGCTGGGCGGCGGGGCGGTAGCGGACGGCGGCGTGCACCCCGGTGACGCCCAGCGGGGGTGGCGCGGCGGGCAGGATGGCCTGCTGGAGCCGGAGCGCCAGTTGCTCGCGTTCGGCGGACTCCTGCTCGCTGTCGGCGAGCCGCTCCCGGGTGGCGCCGAGCGCGACCTCCGTCCAGTGCTGGGCGGAGACGTCGTGGTAGGCGCCGCGGATCGCGGTCAGCTGCCCGAGGTCGTCCAGGACGGGCTCGGCGATCACCCGGGTGAAGCGGTGGGTGCCGTCCGGCCGGTCGAGGCGGACGACCGCCGAGGCGGTGCGGTGGCGGTGCCGGACGGTGTCCAGCAGGCGCCGGATCGCGGGCCCGTCGTCCGGGTGAGCGTGCCGCGCGAGCCGGGCCAGCGGCACGGGTTCCGCGTCCGGCGGCAGCCCGTAGAGCTCGTGCAGCCCCTCGCTCCAGCGGATTCGGCCGCCGCCCGGCCGTTCCTCGAATCCGGCCACCCGGGCGAGCCGCTGGGCTTGGCGCAGCAGGGCGGTGCGCTCGTCCTCCGCGGCCCATTCGTCGTCCAGCTGCCAGCACACCAGGAGCCGCTCACCGAGCGGGACGACCGCGAGCAGGACCGCGGTGGGGACGGCCCCGGGGGTGGCGGACCCGATGTCCCGGAAGGCGAGCCGGACCTGTTCGGCCGACTGTGGAGATCCCGTCTCGTGGGCGCGGACCAGGCGTTCGAACAGGCCCGCCGCGCCGGCGACCGGGTAGGTCTCCAGCAGCGAGGCGCCCTCCAGCGCCTCCCGGGCGCGGCCGAGCGGGTCGCGGAACCGGGCGTTGACCCGCCGGATGGTGAAGTCGACGGCCCGGCCGTCCCGGACGACGGGCTCCAGCAGTACGGCCGGGGTGAGCAGCGCCTCCAGGAGCGCGGCGGTCTCCTCCGGCGCCACGGGCGCGCGGGGCGGGCCGAGCAGGGTCGCGCAGAGGTCGGCGAGTGCGCACAGCCGGCGGCGCTCGGGCCGGCCGAGGTCCGGGGCCGGGCCGGACCACACCAACTCCAGGGCGCCCCGGCGGCGGCCCCGGTCGAGCAGCGGGAGGACGGCGCGGGCGGAACCGGTGCCCACCGAGGGCGCGTGGGTGCCCGGCTCGCCCGGCCACAGCTCCGCCCCGTCGCCGACGACCCGCTGCGCCGGGGTGAGCACGCCGGGCGGCACCCGGTCCCAGCCGGCCGCCTCGTCGGCGGACAGCCCGGCGTGCGCGGCGAGGGCGAGCGCGCCGCCGGGCACCCGCAGCCAGACGGCCACGGCGCGGGCGCCGAGGGCCGCGCCGGTCTGGTCCAGCACGGCCTCGACGGCGCGCTGCAGGTCGGCCGTCGCGGCGAGCCCGGGCGCGACGGGCGGCCCGGTGTCGGGCAGGCCGGTGTCGGGCAGGCGGCCGCCGGACGGGCGGGTGCCGGGCAGGCCGGCGGCCGGGGCACCGGTGTCGGGGGGCTCCGCTTCGAGGGCGCCGAACTCCTCCGCGTCGGGCTCCGGCAGTCCCGCGATGTCCGCCGCCAGCGCGACGACCGGCACTCCCGCGTCCCGGGCCAACCGGGCGAGGTGCACGGCGGCGTCGGCGATCGGCAGGCCGAGCCGCTCGGCCAGGATGCCGGTGGCGAGGTCGACGGCGGCCCTGGTCCGCGCCTCGGCGTGGGTGCGCACGGCGGTCCCCTGCAGCCGCCGGACGGCCTCGGCCAGGGCCCGGGCGGCGAGGTCCGTGGGCTCCGGCGCGGCGGTCATGACGGGTCCGGTCGGCTCGTGGTCATGACGCGCCCGGTCGGCTCGTGGTCATGACGCGTCCAGCCAGGCCCGCATCCGGTCGAGCAGCCGGGCGGTGTCCACCGGCTTGGTGACGTGGTCGTCGGCGCCCGCCGCGAGGCTGCGGTCCCGGTCGCCGGGCATCGCCTTGGCCGTGACGGTGACGACGGGCAGCCGGTCGAAGCGGGCGTCGGCGCGGATCGCCCCGATGGCGGCGTAGCCGTCCAGGCCGGGCATCATGACGTCCATCAGGACGAGGTCGGTCTCGGGGTGGGCGCGCAGCAGGTCGAGCCCGGCGCGGCCGTCGTCGGCGTGCCGGACGATCAGCCCGTGCTGTTCCAGGGCGGCGGTGAGCGCGAAGACGTTGCGGATGTCGTCGTCGACGATCAGGACGGTCCGCCCGGCGAGCGGGTCGCCCTCGGGCCCGGGTGCGGGCACGGATGCGGGTGCCGATGCGGGCACGGGCGCGGGTGCCGATGCGGGCCCGGCCTCGGGTCCGGCCTCGCCGCCCCTGTCTCCGCCGGGCCCGAGCAGCCGGATCACCCGCCCGCGGAGGTCGTCCAGCCCCGCGGCGCGTTCCACTCCCGGCGGCGGGTCGCCGTCGCCGCCGTACCCGAGCACGGGCGTGCCCGCCGCCACGGTGGCGGCGAGGGCCGGCGCGAGGTCGCCGGAGCGGGCGAGGTCGAGCAGGACGCACCGGTACGGCCCGTCCGCGAGGGCGGCCCGCAGCGCCGTCTCGTCCCCGGCCCCGTCCACCCGTGCCTGCTGCGCCGGCCCGCCCGGTTCGGCCGCGGCGGAGCGGGCGAGCTGGGAGAGCAGGGCCGGCGGGTCCGGCTCGACCACCAGGACGTGCGGCGCGGTCCGCGGTTCGTCGCCCGGCCGCCGCGCGGGTTCGCCGAGCGGCAGGTAGAGGGTGAAGCGGCTGCCCTGCCCCGCGTCGGACCGGACGGTGATGGTGCCGCCGAGCAGCCGGGCGAGTTCCCGGCTGATGGACAGCCCGAGGCCGGTGCCGCCGTAGCGCCGCGCGGTGGAGCCGTCGGCCTGCTGGAAGGCACCGAAGATGGTGTCGAGGTGGGCGGGGTCGATGCCGATCCCGGTGTCCTCGACGTGGAAGGCCACCGCCTCCCTGGCCCGGCCGAGTTCGGGCGGCAGGTCCGTGCCCCCGACGCGTTCGATCCGCAGTTCGACCCGGCCGTCGTCGGTGAACTTGACGGCGTTGGAGAGCAGGTTGCGCAGCACCTGGCGCAGCCGGGCCTGGTCGGTGACGACCCGCTCCGGTACGGACCGGTCGACGGTCAGCTCGAAGCCGAGGCCCTTCTGGTCGGCCAGCGGCCGGAAGCCGGACTCGACGTACTCCAGCAGTTCGCGCACCGCGAAGGGTTCGGGCGTCAGCTCCATCTTCCCGGCCTCCACCTTGGACAGGTCGAGGATGTCGTTGATGAGCTGGAGCAGGTCGGTGCCGGCCGAGTGGATCACGCCCGCGTACTCGACCTGTTTGCTGGTGAGGTTGCCGCCCGCATTCTCGGCGAGCAGCTGGGCGAGGATGAGCAGGCTGTTGAGCGGGGTGCGCAGCTCGTGGCTCATGTTGGCCAGGAACTCGGACTTGTACAGCGAAGCCCGGGTCAACTCCCGGGCGCGTTCCTCCAGTTCCTGCCGGGCCTGCTCGATCTCCAGGTTCTTCGCCTCGATGTCCCGGTTACGCTGGGCCAGCAGGTCAGCCTTCTCCTCCAACTCGGCGTTGGAGCGCCGCAGTTCTTCCTGACCGCCCTGCAACTCCTCGGACTGGGACTGGAGTTCGGCGGTGAGCCGCTGGGACTCGCCGAGCAGCTCGTCGGTACGGGCGTTGGCGAGCAGGGTGCCGATGTTGACGCCGCAGGCCTCGGCGAACTGGTCCAGGAAGTCCCGGTGGACCTGGGTGAAGGGGTGGACGGAGGCGAACTCCATGACGCCGATCAGCCATTCCTCCAGCGCGATCGGCAGCACGACCACCGAGCGGGTGTCGCCGGCGCCGGTGCCCGAGGCGACGGTGGCGTAGCCGGGCGGCAGGTCGTCCAGCGTGACGGTGCGTCGGCTCCGGGCGGCCTGGCCGACCAGGGACTCCCCCATCCGCAGCCGCAGTTCGTCCCCGGCCGGGCGTCCGTAGGCGCTGATGAGGACCAGTTCGGGGCCGGCCGCGCCCTCGTCGGCGAGGAAGAACGCGCCGTACTGGGCGCCGACCAGCGGGGTCAGCTCGTCGGTGATCATCCCGGCGACGGAGCGGATGTCCCGGCGGGCCTGGATGGCCGCGGAGAAGCGGGCCAGGTTGGTCTTAAGCCAGTCCTGTTCCTGGTTGGCGAGGGTGGTCTCGCGCAGCGATCCGACCATGGCGTTGATGTTGTCCTTGAGGTCGGCGACCTCGCCGGAGGCGTCCACGCTGATCGAGCGGGTGAGGTCGCCGGACGCGACGGCGCCGGTGACCTCGGCGATGGCCCGGACCTGCCGGGTCAGGTTCCCGGCCAGTTCGTTGACGTTCTCGGTGAGCCGTTTCCAGGTGCCGGAGACGCCCTCCACCCGGGCCTGGCCGCCGAGTCGGCCCTCGCTGCCGACCTCGCGGGCCACCCTGGTCACCTCGGCGGCGAAGTCGGACAGCTGGTCGACCATGGTGTTGACGGTGTTCTTCAGCTCCAGGATCTCGCCGCGCGCGTCGACGTCGATCTTGCGGGTGAGGTCGCCCTCGGCGACGGCGGTGGTGACCGAGGCGATGTTGCGCACCTGGCTGGTCAGGTTGTGCGCCATGAAGTTGACGTTGTCGGTGAGGTCCTTCCACGTCCCGGCGACGTTGGGCAGCCGGGCCTGGCCGCCCAGGATGCCCTCGGTGCCGACCTCCCGGGCGACCCGGGTGACCTCGTCGGCGAACACGGACAGGGTGTCGACCATGGTGTTGATCGCGTCGGCGAGCGCCGCGACCTCACCCTTGGACTCGACGGTGATCTTCCTGGACAGGTCGCCGCGCGCCACGGCGGTCGCCACCTCGGACATCGAGCGGACCTGGCCGGTCAGGTTGGAGGCCATCACGTTGACGTTGTCGGTGAGGTCCTTCCAGGTGCCGGAGACGCCCCGCACGGTGGCCTGGCCGCCCAGGTTCCCGGCGGTGCCGACCTCCCGGGCGACCCGGGTGACCTCGTCGGCGAACGAGGACAGCTGGTCGACCATCGTGTTGATGGTCTCCTTCAGGTCCAGGATCTCCCCGCGCGCGTCGACCCGGATCTTCTGGGTGAGGTCACCCTCGGCGACGGCGGTGGTGACCGAGGCGATGGCGCGGACCTGGGCGGTGAGGTTGTCGGCCATGACGTTGACGGACTCGGTGAGCGCCTTCCACGTGCCGGAGACGTCCCGGACGTCCGCCTGGCCGCCGAGCCGGCCCTCGGTGCCGACCTCCCGGGCCACCCTGGTCACCTCGTCCGCGAACGAGGACAGCTGGTCGACCATCGTGTTGATGGTCGTCTTGAGTTCGAGGATCTCGCCGCGCGCGGCGACCGAGATCTTCTGCGTGAGGTCGCCCTCGGCCACGGCCGTCGCGACCTGGGCGATGTTGCGCACCTGCCAGGTCAGGTTGCCCGCCATCGCGTTCACCGAGTCGGTCAGGTCGCGCCACGTCCCGGCGACGCCCGGCACCTGCGCCTGGCCGCCGAGCCGGCCCTCGGTGCCGACCTCCCGGGCCACCCTGGTCACCTCGGCGGCGAACGAGGACAGCGTGTCCACCATGGTGTTGACGGTGTTCTTCAGCTCCAGGATCTCGCCGCGCGCGTCCACCTCGATCTTCTGGGTGAGGTCGCCACGGGCCACCGCCGTGGTCACCTGGGCGATGTTGCGCACCTGCCAGGTCAGGTTGCCCGCCATCGCGTTGACCGCGTCGGTCAGCTCCAGCCAGGTCCCGGTCGCGTCCGGCACCTGCGCCTGGCCGCCGAGCCGGCCGTCGGTGCCGACCTCCCGGGCCACCCTGGTGACCTCGGAGGTCACCCGGGCCAACTGGTCGGCCATCCCGTTGAAGACCTCGGCGATCTCGCCGAGAACCCCCGGCCGGCCCGGGGTGAGCCGGGTGCGGAAGTCCCCGTCGCGGACGGCCGTCAGCCCGGCGAGCAGCCCGCGCAGCGCCTGCTCGGCCGAGTCGGCCGCGGCGCCGCCGGGTACGGGGTGCTCGTCCATCCGTCCCACCGTCCGGATTCACCACTCACGCGGATCCACCACACACGGATTCGCCACTCGCGCGGCGGGGTGCGCCGTCCGGGCACCCGGAATCCGCGGGCAGCCGGTCCGCCGCCCTGCTCCCACTGTGCCACCGCGGGCCCGGCGGCGGCGGTCGGGTGCGCCGCGACCCTGGTGTCAGCCCGGCACGCTCCCGCGGATGGGGAAGGCGTCGGTGGCCCCGGTGAGTTCGAGCATGCGCAGGATCAGCGGCCGGGGCCGGGCCAGTTCGGTCCGGCTGCCCGCGACGGCGGCCCGGGCCCTCGCCTGGAGCAGGGCGTTGAGCCCGGTGGAGTCGCAGAACTCCAGCCCCGCGCAGTCGATCACGAGCACGCCGGCCCGCCCGGCACAGGCCCGGTCGACGGCGGCCCGCAGGCCGACGGCCGAGTCGAGGTCCAGCTCGCCGTACAGGGCGAGCACGGTGCCCAGGGCCCACGGCCGGGCTTCGACGGTGAGCCCCCCGGCCCGCTCGACCGTCGGCTCCGCGGACGTCTGCGGGCGCTGTGTCATGGCCGTGGGCTCCTCTCGTTCCGTCCGGGCCGTGCGCCGACGCGAGCCCGGTGCTCCTCGCACCCTCCGGTGCCTCCGACAGCACGACTGTCCCGTACGGGCGGCCGGAAACGCCCCCGGGGGAGGAAAATCGCGAGCGTGGAAAGGGCAGGCCGGGCGGCGGCGGTCAGTTCGTGCGGCCTCGGGCGCGGCCGTCGACCCGGGAGCCGACCGGCGGGGCCGGCACCTCGAGCCAGACCAGCTTCCCGCCCTCCTCGGGCTGCGAGCCCCACGCCCGGGAGAGCCGGTCCACCACCCGCAGGCCGTGACCGCCGGGCCGCCCCGGGTCGGCGTACGGACGCAGTCTCGGCGGTACCGGGCTGGCGTCCGCGACCTCGACCCTCAGCCGGGCGCCGTCCCACCGCAGCCGCAGCTCGCGCGGGCCGCCGGGCGCGTGCAGACAGGCGTTGGTGACCAGCTCGGAGACCATCAGCAGCACGTCCTCCACGGCCAGCAGCCGCTCCTCGTCGACGGTCGGCAGCCAGTGCCAGGACAGCAGCGCCTGCCGGCTGAACTCGCGGCTGCGCTGCACCGCGCCGGCGCTGCCCGCGAGCGTCAGCCGCCTGGTCTGCTCCGGGCCGGGCGGCCCACCGATGCCGGGGCGGTCCACGGCCGGCCCCCTCAGGCCGGTCCGGACGGAGCGGGTCCGGACGGGGCCGGGCCGGTGGAACCGGGCCCGGGGGCCCCGATCGCCGTGGCGACGTCGGGGTGGATCCGCAGCACGGTGTCGGCGCCGGTGATCGCGAAGATCCGCGCCACGACAGCGTTCGGGCCGGCCAGCTCCAGCAGGTGCCCGGCCGCCTCCGCGTCCAGGCGCGCCCGGAGCAGGATGTTCAGCCCGGTCGAGTCACAGAAGCGCAGGTCCGCGAGGTCGACCACGATCCGCTCGACGCCGGGCACCGACGGCCGGGCGAGCGCGGCGCGCAGCCCGTCCGCCGTGTCGTGGTCGAGTTCCCCCGCGAGGGTGACGATCCGCACCGGGCCCCGGTCCAGCACCTCGACGCGCAGATCGCCGGATTCGTGGTCCCCGCTGGGCTCGCAGGGCTCCTCGGATGGCCGTGGCATGGCTCGCTCCCGATCCGTTCGGAACGGCGTGGCACCGTCATGACCATCATCGCGCGCACCGTAGCGCGCCGCGCGCACCGCCGTGCCCGGCCCGGGCCGCCACGGCATCGCGGCGGCGGGCGGCGTCGTCCGTCGGTCGTCCACACCTGGCGTCTGCCCCGCCCCGGGCGGGGCAATCACGGCACCCGGACTCGCGGACGTCAAGGATGTCGGAGTCCGCTGCGGCTGGGAGGTCGACCGGCGCGGCCCGTCCCGACCCGAATCGGAGTGGAAGCCGGGGAAGGAACCTGAGGAGGATTCACCGCCTCCCGGGCGGCCTGGCAGGATCTCTCCCCATGACGCCACGCGAGACCCCGTCCACCGGCCACCGCGGCCGGCGTGCCCGGGGCAAGGACGACCCGCCCTGGCCGCGCCGCCCGCTGCTGACGGCGCTGTGGATCCCGGCCGCCGCCGTCCTGCTGCCGCTCGGCGGGGCGCTCGGCGCCTTCGGCCCGTGGCTACTGGTGCCCTCATTGGTGCTGGTCATCACCGCGCTGGTCGGCCTGCTCCACGCCCTGTTCAGCCTCTGCCGGTCCGGTCCGCTGCGGATCGCGGCGATGGCGCTGGTGCTCGCCCCGCTGATCGGCGTACCGCTGCTGAGCATGAACACCGCGCAGGCCACCGTGCTGGGGATGCGCGGCGTCGCCCACCCGGGCACGGTCACCGGGGTGCGGGTCATCCACGGCAAGACCACCACGTACCGCTGCGCCGTGCGCTACGAGGACGCCCAGGGGCGCGGCGGCTCGGTGGACTGCGGCGCCGGGGACACCGCAGGCGAACACGTCAGCGTCACCGAGGACCCGGGCGGCCTGGTCGAGCCCGCGTTCACTTACGCCGCCACCAGCGGCCACGCCGACCTGGAGGTGGTGGGCTTCCTCGACGCCACCCTGGTCGTCATCGCCGGCGCGGCGGCCGGTCTCGGCGCCGCGCTCCGGCTCGCCCGCACCCGCACCACCCGCCGCCCACCGTGGCCTCCGCAGCCCCCGCAGCCCCCGCAGCCCCCGCAGCCGCCGAATCCGGTTGCCCGATGAGCCGGGCACGGACCATCCTCGCTCCATGGAACCCATGGAACCCCTGGAGCCCCTGGCCGAGCCGGCGCCCCCGGAGGCCCCGCAGCAGGTCATCGAGCTCGGCGGGCTGACGCTGCGCCGGTTCGCCGGCGACGCCGACCTGGACGAGTACGCCGCCGTCATCGAGGACTCGTTGGAACACCTGCGGCCGTGGATGCCGTGGGTCGCCGAGCACAGCCGCGCCAGGACCGCCGAGTACCTGGCCGAGCGGGCGGAGCGCTGGGCGAGCGGCACCGACTTCGCCTACGCGGTCGTGCTGGACGGCGCCATCGTCGGCGCCTGCGGGCTGTACCGGCGTGACGACTCCCCGGCCGACGTCCGCGAGATCGGCTACTGGCTCCACCCCGCCGCCACCGGGCGCGGCCTGGCCACCCGGGCCACCGCGGCCCTGGTGGAGCAGGCCTTCCACCTCCCCGGGGTGGCGCACGTCGACATCGTGCACGACCCGGCGAACCGCGCCAGCGGCGCCGTCCCGGCCCGCCTCGGCTTCACCGTCCGGCTGCGCCGCGCCTGCGAGGCGATCGCTCCGGCCGAGAGCGGCGAGGAGCAGGTGTGGCGGCTCTCCCGTCCACGGGCCGCTGCGGACGACGCCCGGCGGTGACCCCGGCGGTCCGCCGTCGCAGGGAGGAACGGGCGGACCGCCGGGCGCGCCCGGCCGGACGGGACGATCCGGCGGCGCACCGGGAACGGACGCGGCGGAGGCCACGCCTCCGCGCGGAGCGCCCCTTGTCGAACTCCGCAACCCCGCCGCGGACCCTCACCCGCGGCTTCGTGCGTCCGTTCCCGTACCTGGGAGACCGCAGCGGGCCGCGCCGATAACACTTTCTCCGGATCGGCCCGCGCGGCGCCGGTTCGACGATCGGTCAGGGCGCCGGAAAACGCGGCGGCGGACACCGCGGGAGCCGGGGGTCCGAGGCGCGCGCCCGCACCCGGCCCGCCCGGCCCGGACCTCCGAACGGCCGTGCGCAGGCTCGGCCGCCCGCGCACGGCTCCGCCGACACCCGGTCAGGAAGCTTGTACCGAACTGTCCGTTTCCTGATACTTCCGGTCAGCGCCTGTCAGGGGCAGATCATCCGTCGTGCTTCCGGACAGCACGCCGGAGCCCGCCCACCGTCTGACCGCGCCTCACGGCCCCCGGACCCCGGAGGGGCCCCACTCCCAGGAGGAGATCGGTGAGGACCAAGCGCGGGACCCCCCGCCCCGGCACCACTCGACGCCGCACCCGCCTGCTCGCCGTCGCCCTCGGCCTGCTGACCGCCACCGCGGTCGCCGTGCCGAGCGCAGCGGCCGCCCCCACCCCCGAACCCCAACAGCTCGCCGCCATCAGCGACGCCGTCCTGAACGCCCAGGTCAACGGCACCGCGTGGTACGTCGACGAGGCCGCCGGACGCGTCGTGGTGACCGCCGACAGCACCGTGTCCACGGAAGCGCTCAACCGGATCACGCAGGCCGCCGGCGGCGACGCGGCCGTCCTCACCATCCGCCGCGTCCCCGGCACCCTCCGGCCGCTGGTCGCCGCCGGCGACGCCATCTACGGCGGCCAGTACCGCTGCTCGCTCGGCTTCAACGTGGCGAGCGGCAGCACCTACTACTTCCTCACCGCCGGGCACTGCGGGAACGTCGCCTCGCAGTGGTACACCAACGCCTCGCACAGCACGCTGATCGGACCGACCGTCAACTCGGTCTTCCCCGGCCACGACTACGCGCTGGTCCGCTACGACAACTCCGCGCTGAGCCACCCCGGCGGCTTCACCTCCGCGCCGAACGCGCTCCTCGGCGAGGCGGTCAAGCGCACCGGCTCGACCACCGGCACCCACAGCGGCAGGGTCACCGGGCTCAACGCCACCGTGCGCTACAGCGACGGCAGCACGGTGCGCGGCCTGATCCAGACCAACGTCTGCGCCGAGCCCGGCGACTCGGGCGGCCCGCTCTTCGACGGCACCAAGGCGCTCGGCCTCACCTCCGGCGGCAGCGGCAACTGCACCGTGGGCGGGACGACCTTCTTCCAGCCGGTGAACGCGGCGCTGACCGCGTACGGGGTGCACGTGTACTGACCCCCACCCCGGCCCTCCGGGCCCGGCCGTCGGCCCGCCGCCTCGCGCAGCGGGCCGACGGCCGTCCCGGGGAGGGGCGCACTCAGCCCGCGTACACGTCCTCGACGTACCGCCCGGCCTCGATCAGCCCCTGCAGCCAGTCCTGCGCCCGCTGCTCGTCGGCGCCCGGCGTCCGCTCCCGGTACAGCTCCCGGAACGCCGCCCGGACGCCCGGCGCCATCCGCGCGCCGTCGCCGCAGACGTACACCTCGGCGCCCGCCGCGAGCAGCTGCCAGACCTCGGCGGCCTCCGCCGCGAGGCGGTCCTGCACGAAGCGCCGCCCGTCCTGCGGCCGCTCGCTGAAGGCGGGCCGCATCGAGACCGCGCCGACCTGCTCGGCCGCCTCCAGCTCCGCCCGGTGCAGGTAGTCCGCCGCCTCGTCGTCGCAGCCGAAGTACAGCAGCGCGGGGGCGAGTTCGGCTCCGTCGGCGAGCAGCGCACGGCGGTCGGCGACGGCGCCGCGGAAGGGCGCCAGGCCGGTGCCGGCCGCGATCATGATCACCGGGGCGCGGTGGCCGATCCGGAACGCCTCCCGGCAGGGCCGGACCCGGGCGAGCACGGTGTCGCCGACCGCCGCCCGGGCGAGGTGGCCGGAGCCGGTGCCCCGGAAGGTGCCCCGCCCGGAGCGGGCCGGCGCGCTGAGCACGGAGACCATCAGGTCCACCTCGTCCGGGCGGCCGGTCGGCGAGGAGGAGATCGAGTAGTGCCGGGGCCGGATGGGCGGCAGCAGTTCCAGCAGCACCGGCCAGGTCAGGCTGCCCTGGAGGGCCGGGTGGTCCTCGATCAGGTCCAGGAGGGTGCGCGGGTCGTCCTCGGGCACGGCCCGCAGCGCGCCCTGCTCGGGCGGGCAGGGGTTGAGCGTGGCCAGGGCGGCACGCTGCCCGGCGCTCGGCCGGTCCTGCAACTCGACGTGCTGGGTGAGCAGTTCGCGCACCGTCAGCGGGCGGTCGACGGTCAGGCCGGTGCGCCGGTGGGCGACGATGTTGAGCACCGTCCGCGGATCGGCGCCGAACAGCTTCGCGGCGCGCTCGACCAGGGCCGGGTCGTTGGCCGGGAGCACTGTGAGGTGGTCGGCGGTCCGGTAGCCGGTGCCCTCGGGCAGGGCGAGGCGGACCAGCCGCTTGACCCGGGGGTGGCCGGGATCGGTCAGGCTGTCGACGGCGGTGACGGTCAGCTCGGTCATGTCGTGCCGGGCGGCCAGCGCGGCCAGCGGTCCGCCCGCCACCTCGGTCACCGTGTACGCGGCCTCCGGGCGCGGTGCGGCGGGGGCGTCGGCGTCCCCGTACCGCTCCAGCAGGGCGACGCGCAGGTCCTCGGTGAACTGTCGCACGGTGCCGGACAGGTCGCCGGAGGCGTCGGCCTCGGCGCGGTCGAACAGCCGGGTCGCGCCGAGGTCGGCGAGCCGGTCGTCGATCAGGGCGGGGATGCGCTGGTAGGTGGCGGCGTAGGTGCGGTCGCCGATGCCGAGCACCGCGTACTGCACGCCGTCGGCCGCGCCGTCCTCCTGGAGGCGGCGGACGAACACCTCCGCGTCGTCGGTCGGCTGCCCGTTGTACGAGGCGGCCGTGATCACCACCGGACGGTCGGTGGGCAGCCCGTCCGCGTACGCGTCCAGCGGGGCGATCGCGGTGCCGCAGCCGAGGTCGGCGGCGGCCTCCGCGAGCTGCCGGCTGAACGCGCGGCAGGCGCCGTAGTTGGAGCCGTGCAGGAGCAGCAGCCCGGTGCCCTGGCGGACCCGGCCGGGGCGCGCGGCGGCGGCTCCGGTGCGCGCGGCCGGGTCGACCGCCGGCTCGACGGCGGCCGTGGGCACGGGCGTGCGCCGGGCGAGGCCGAGGGTGAACTCGTCGGGCTTGATGGTGAGCGTCTGCTTGATGGTCAGCCGGTAGTCGGCGTGGTCGATCAGCCGGTAGCGGTGGACCAGCATGCCGAGCAGCATGGTGGCCTCGTGCAGCGCGAACTGGCGCCCGATGCAGGCGCGTTCGCCGGTGCCGAAGGGCTTGAAGGCGTGCGGGGAGCGGGCCGCCTCGGGTTCGGCGTCGAACCGGGACGGGTCGAACAGCTCGGGGTTGTCGCCCCACACCGGGTCGCGGTGCAGCATCGGGGTCGACACGAAGACCGTCTCCCCGGCGCGCAGCGGGATCCGCCCGCCGAGCAGCGTGTCCTCGCGCGCCTCGCGGCTGAAGGCGGGCGCGGTGGGCCACAGCCGCAGCGCCTCGTTGAGCACCTGCCGGGTGTACCGCAGCCGTCCGACGTCCTCGTAGGACGGCTGCGGGTCAGCCTGGTCGCCCCAGAGCGCGTCCACCTCCCGCTGCACCTCGCGCAGCACGGCCGGGTTCTTGACCAGGTAGTACATCGCGAAGGAGAGCGCGCCCGAGGTGGTCTCGTGACCGGCGATCAGGAAGGTGATCACCTGGTTGCGGATGTTCTCGGCGTCCAGCCGGGAGCCGTCCGAGGGGCGCACCGCGCCGAGCATCAGGCCCAGCAGGTCCTCGGCCGGGCCCTGCGCGTCCTCGCCCGCGCGGGCGGCGATCACCTCGTCGACGACGTCGGCCAGGTAGTCGGCGTCGGCCCGGAAGGCGGCGTCGCGCTCGCCGTGGTCCTGCTCCGGGTCGCGGGTGAGCCTGGTCATCGCCCACTCCAGGCAGCGCACCATCGCGTCCACGAACGGGTGCGGCTCGTCCCGGTCGAAGGAGCCGAAGTCGAAGCCGAAACCGGCCAGCCCGATGGTGTCCAGCGTCATCCGGGTCATGTCGCCGGGCACGTCGACCGGCAGGGCGGCGGCCTCCCGGCCGTCCCAGGAGTCGATCAGCCGGCGGGCCACCCGCAGCATCACCGGGTGGTAGGTGCGCATCGAGCCGAGGGCGAAGGCGGGCATCAGGATGTCGTGCGCCCGGGCCCAGTTGGGCTCGTCGTTGTACGCGGTGAACAGGCCGTCGCCGGTGAACCGGCGGACGTTCTCCAGGCCCGGGCCGATCGACTTGGTGAAGCGGGTCTCGTCGGCCAGCTCCTCGACCAGCTCCAGCCCGGTGACCACCAGGGTGTCCCGGCCGTGCAGCCGCTGGACGAAGGCCGGGCCGTGCTCTCTGGCCAGCTCCATGATCCGCAGCATCGGGGCGGCGACCGGCGGCGCGAAGGAGATGTCCACCAGGGGGACGGCCCCGGGCCCGACGGCGGGTTCGACCCCGGCCTCGGGCCGGGTGTCGGCCCGTGCTTCGGTGATGGTCTCGGTCATGGTGGTCCCTCCCGCAGCAGATGTTTTCGGCTCCCCCCACTCTGGGCCCACCGGGAGGGAGTCCCGGGCGTGATCACTACATGATTGTGTAGTACCCGGGACATCCGCGGACTTGCCGACGAAGCGTCAGCTCTGCCACGCGTGTGCCACCGGCTGGACGAAGGCGCGCGAACGCCACGGGGAGGAACCGGAGATGCGATCGACCGAGGGCTGCGGCCCGGCACCGGGGAGCCGGCCGGACGCGGCGGTGATCTGGCGCAACCGGGCGCTGCGCCTGCTGGACCACGTGCCGCTGCCGATCGCGGTGGTCGAGTTCGGCGGCCGGACCCTGATCGTCAACCGCGCGATGGCCGCCGAGTTCGGCCTGCTGCCGGGGCAGTTCCGCAACCGGAAGATCCTGGAGTTCTTCACCCTCCGGGACAGCGACACCCTGCAGGCGCTCGCCGAGGCCGTCCGGATGCACCGGCGCTCACAGTACCCGGCCCGGGTCTCCTGGACCCCGGCGCGCGGTGGCGAGCGGCACGGCGAGATGACCGTCGACCTGGTCGGCGACACCCCGGAGCAGACCCCCGCCCTGCTGCTGTCGCTGCGCACCGTCGAGGCTCCCCGGGTGGTGCCACCGCCGGGCCCGCGCACCGAGGTCAGCCCGGTCGAGGGCCGGATCCTCGCCGCGGCCGCCCGGGGCGCCACCACCGCGCAGATCGCCCGGGAGATCGGGCTCAGCCCGGACGGCGTCAACTACCACCTCGCCCGGCTCTCCCGGCGCTGGCGGGTGCCCAACCGCACCGCCCTGGTCGCCCGCGCCTACGCCACCGGCGTCCTGGCGGCCGACACCTGGCCGCCGGAGCCCGCAGCGGATTGACGATGCGTCAAAGTCGTTGCACCGGCGGCTGTTCGGAACCACTCGGCCGGGTGACGGGGCGCTTCGGTCCGACCGCTCCTGGGCAGCCTCCCCCGGCGGGGCCGAATCGAGCAGGAGGACGACATGCGTCAGGACGAGGGCCGCACGACGGGCGACCGGGTGGCGGCAGGGTCGGCGGACGGCGCGGGGGCACGCCCCGCGGCCACACCGGAGACGGCGGCGGGGACCACGGCGGACGGGCGCGAGGCGGGCCTGCGGCAGTCCGCTGCCTTCCTGGTCGACGAGGCGCTCGGCTTCCTCTTCCCCGCCGCCCTCCGCGCCGCCGCCGAGGTCGGGGTCGCCGACCACCTCGCGGACGGCCCCCGCAGCCCCGCCGAACTCGCCGCCGCGACCGGTACGGACCACCGGAACCTGTACCGGGTGCTGCGACTGCTCGCCACCCGGGGCGTCGTCACGGAGGACGCGCAGGGCCGCTTCGCCCTCGCCCCGGCCGGACAGGCCCTGCGCGGCGACGTCCCGTACTCCGTCCGGACGGCCGTCCTGATGCTCACCGACCGCACCATGTGGCGGCCCGCCGGAGAGCTGACGCACTGTCTGACCGAGGGCACCACGGCCTTCGAGAACCTCTTCGGCATGCCGTTCTTCGACCACTTCGCCAAGGACGAGCGGACGGCCGCCGTCTTCCACGTCGGCATGGCCGCGATGTCCGACCCGGAGAACGCGCTCATCGCGGCCGCCTGCGAGCTCCCGGCGAGCGGCACGGTCGTGGACATCGGGGGCGGTCACGGCGGCCTGCTGCTGGAGGTGCTGCGCCGCAACCCGGGCCTGGAGGGCGTCCTCTACGACCGCGCCCACGTGCTCGCCGGGCACCGGTTGGCGGCGCACGGGGAGATCGCGGACCGCTGGACGCCGCAGGAGGGCGACTTCTTCGCCTCCGTACCCGACGGCGACGTCCACCTGCTCAAGCGGATCACGCACGACTGGGACGACGACGACTGCGTCACCCTGCTCGGGCACTGCCATCGCGCCCTGCGGCCGGGCGGCCGGGTCCTCGTCCTGGACGCCGTGGTCCCGCCGGGCAACGCGCCGCACCAGGCGAAGACGCTGGACCTGATGATGATGGCCTCCCTCACCGGCCGCGAGCGCACCGAGGCCGACTTCGCGGAGCTCTTCACCCGGGCCGGGCTGCGGCTGTCCCGGGTGGTCCCCACGCCGACGGTGCTGTCGGTGGTCGAGGCGGTGGCCGCCTGAGCGGACCGGCGGACGGGGGCCCGCGCCGGCGTCAGGCGGGCGGTGTGCAGCGCAGCGCCGCCCACAGGTCGAGGCGGTCCTGCAGCTTCAGCAGGCTGCGGCCGGTGAGCTCCTCGATCCGTTTGATCCGGTAGTGCACCGTGTTGACGTGCAGGTGCAGCGCCTCCGCCGTCCTGGACCAGGAGGCGCTGTGCCGGAGGAAGGCGTCCAGGGTGTCCAGCAGGGAGACGGTGTTGGCCCGGTCGTGCTCGATCAGCGGCGCGAGGACCCGGCGGCGGAACTCCGCGGTGATCTCGGCCGGGACGCCGCGCAGCAGCGCTTCGAGGGAGGTGATCCGCGAGCAGCGGCCGACGGTGCCGGGCGGCTCGACGTCGACCGCGTAGCGGGCCTGGACGAGCGCGGACCGGAGCTCGGGGGCGAGCGGTTCGACGGTGGCGCCGATGCCCAGGCGCAGCCGCCTTCCGCCGGTCAGGGCGGCTTCCAGGCGCGGGAGGACGCGCTGCAGGGTCTCGGCGATCCGGGCCTCCGGGGCCGGGGACAGGGCCGCCGCGCCGCCCCGGCCGTCGGGGGCGGCGACGAAGGGGGCGGGCAGGTCGTGGAGGGCTTCGGCGAGGGCCGCGGCCGTCCAGGTCGCGGGTGCGCCGTCGATCCGCGCGGCGACCGGGGTGAGCCGCTGGTGCGGGGGCAGGCCGGAGAGGGCGAGCGCGCGGTCCGCCTCGGCTTCGTCGTCGGCGCCGGAGTCGAGCAGTTCGATCAGCCGGGTGCCGGTCTGCCGCTGGGCGGTGGCGGTGGCCCGGTCGCGGGTGGCGAGCGGGGCGAGCAGTTCGGCCAGGCCGTGCAGCAGGGCGGTGGCGGTCGGGCCCGGCTCGCTGTGGGGTTGCAGCAGCCAGCCGTCGAACGGCGAGTCTCCGGGCGGGCCGACCGGGACGGGCGTCGCGGCAGGGCGGGCGGCAGGGCGCGGGGCGCGGGGGGCCGGGGCGTGCGCCGCAGCGGACGCCGGGGTGTGCGCCGTGGCCTGCTCGGACGTGGCCAGCACCCGCCCGGAGCCGGTCGTCAGGGAGCACCCGGGCAGTCCGAGGTCGGCGACGGCCCGCTCCAGGAGCTCGTCCGGGGAGGCCTGCGCGCGCAGGAGCTGGGTCAGGGCGCGCCGGGCGGCGGCCGGGAGCGCCGCCTGCCCCTCGGCGTGCGCCTGCAGGTCGCCCCACAGCCGCAGGTAGACGCGGTCGGTGACGGAGCGGAAGCTGGTGCCGGCGGGCACCGACAGCAGGGGGACGCCGTGCCGGCGGCAGGCCTCGACCAGCTCCGGGGGGACGGTGCCGTGGGTGCCCTCGCCGGCCAGGAGCGCGGCGACCTCGGCGATGCGCAGCGCGTTGGCGAAGCGCATCGCCCCCTGGCCCTCGTCCGGCCGCCACCAGACCAGCCCGGAGAGGACCAGTTCGCCGCGCTGCAGGTAGCGGGCCGGGTCCTGCAGGTCGGTGGAGGTCACGCCGGTCACCTCGCGGTCGAGCAGGTGGGGTCCGGCCCAGGCGACCTCGATGTGGAGGTCGTCCAGCTCCAGGAGGTCTCCGACGATCATGCTGTGCTCCTTGTACGCCATGGACGAGTGGGGTCTCGCACATGCGATGGCTGACGCGTGTCAGGCATCGTAAACACAAGGCGGATGATGCGGTTCGGCTCTTGTGGGATCGCCTGACGGCGGGGCGGCGGACGGGGGCGCGGTCCGGTGGTCCCGACAGTGGACCGCCTCCGGTCCGGCCCCCGGCACCAGCCCCGGCACCAGCCGGCCCGGCCCCGGCACCCCGCGACCCGGCCCCGGCACCCCGCGACCCGGCCCTGCTCACGGTGACGCGGGCCGCCTCCGGCGCGCGTCGAGGGCCCGCCAGACCTTGTCCCGCAGGAACGGCGCCTCGGTGAAACGGATGTCGGTGGCGTCCCGCAGGGCGTTGGCGAAGGCGGGCGGCACCGGGTTGAACGGGCTCTCCGACATCGACTTGGCGCCCAGCGGTCCGATCGCGTCGGAGGTCTCGCTGAAGTGCACCTCGGTGCGCGGCACGTCCGCGAACGCCGGCAGCCGGTAGCGGCGGAACGCCGCCGTGGTGACCTCGCCCCGGTCGTCGACCAGGACCTGTTCGAACAGCGTCGCGCCGAGCGCCTGGGCGACGCCGCCCTCGACCTGGCCGCGGCACTGCAGCGGGTTCATCACCTTGCCGGCGTCGGCGCCGTGGACGCTGCGCAGGATCCGGATCTCGCCGGTGTCCGGGTCCACCGCGATCCGGAACCACTGGGAGTTGAAGGCCACCGAGCGCGGCGAGCCGCCGAAGTGGCCGTCGGCGGCGAGCTCCACGCCCTGCCCGTGCGCGGCCTCGTACACCTCCTTGAGCGGCACCGTCCGCCCGTCGCACTCCACCGCCTCGGCGGTCAGCCGCAGCAGGCTGCGCGGGGTGCGGGCGTACTCGGCGGTGAAGGACAGGATCCGCTCGGCGAGCGCGTTGGCGGCCTTCATCACCGCCTTGCCGGCGACCACCGTGCCGGCCGAGCCGAAGGCGCCGGTGTCGTGCCTGACGACGTCGGTGTCGGACTGCCGGATGGCGATCCGGTCGACGGTGGTGCCGAGCGCGCCCGCGGTGATCTGCTTGTGCACCGTGGTGGTGCCGTTGCCGAACTCCGCGGTGCCCACCGCGATGTCGTAGGTGCCGTCCGCCAGCAGCTTCACCGTGGCGTCGGCGAGGTGGCCGCCGGGCGGGCCGCAGGCGATGGCCGCCATGGCGAAGCCCTGGCCCACCAGCCAGCCCTCGGGGGCGAGTTCGGCGCTGGTGTCGTCGGCGAGGGCGTCGCGGACCACCCGCAGGCACTGGTCGAGTCCGTACGAGGCGATGTGCAGGTCCTCCTCCTCGCCGAGCGGGCCCGCCATGTGCTCGCCGGGTCCGATGACGTTCCGCTCCCGGAGCACCAGCGGGTCGACGCCCAGCCGGCGGGCGAGTTCGTCCATCGCCGACTCCACGGCGAAGGTGACCTGGCCGAGGCCGTAGCCGCGGAAGGCGCCGGCGGGCACCGCGTTGGTGTAGACGGAGTAGGCGTCGACCTTCTTGTGCGGCGCCCGGTAGACGCCCATCGACTCGCCGATGCTGTGGAACATCACCGCCGGCCCGTGGTTGCCGTAGGCGCCCGTGTTGGCGACCACCCGGAACTGCAGGGCCGTCAGCGTGCCGTCGCGCCTGGCACCGAGCTTGACGGTGATGGTGAACGGGTGCCGCGTCGTGGCGCCGTAGAACTGCTCGGCGCGGGTGAACTCCAGTTTGACCGGCCGGTGCAGGCGCAGCGCCGCCAGTACCGCGATGTCCTCGGTGAGCATCTCCTGCTTGCCGCCGAACCCGCCGCCGACCCGGCCCGCCACCACGCGGACCCTGTCCATCGGCAGGCCGTAGAGGTCGCACAGGGCGCGCCGGGTGAGGAACGGCACCTGGGTGGAGGAGCGCACCACGATCCGCTCCTCGCCGGTCTCCTCGTGCTCCTCGAAGGAGGCGACGCAGCCGTGCGTCTCCAGGCTGGCGTGCTGCACCCGCTGCGTGCGGAACGTCTCCTCGTACACCACGTCGGCCTCGGCGAAGCCCTGCTCGACGTCGCCCAGCTCGCCGTGCGCCTCGCCGCAGACGTTGTCCTGCGGGCGGGCGATCCGGGACTCCGGGCCCTTGGGGTGGATCACCGGGGCGCCGGGTCCCATCGCCTCCTCCGGGTCGAGCACGTACGGGAGTTGCTCGTACGTGACGGCGATCCGCCGGCAGCCCTCCTCGGCGGCGCCCTCGCTCTCGGCGACGACGGCGGCCACCCGCTGGCCGACGAAGCGGACGGTGTCGTCCAGCACCCGGGTGTCGTCCGGGTCCTCGGTCGGGTGTTCGTGGCGGGCCGAGGAGTACAGCGTGTCCGGCGCGTCCTCGTGGGTGAACACCGCGACCACGCCGGGGACGCGCAGCGCGTCCGCGGTGTCGATGGCGACGATCCGGGCGTGCGGGTGGGGCGAGCGCAGCAGCTTCATGTGCAGCAGGCCCTCGATGTCGACGTCGAACGTGTAGCGGGCGGTGCCGGTCACCACCTGCGGCCCGGCGGGGGCGCCCAGGCTGCGGCCGACCGCCTGGCCGGCGCAGGGCCGTTCGGTGTGCCGGACGCCGCGGACGGCGTCCTCGATCGCCCGGTACCCGGTGCAGCGGCACAGGTTGCCCTTCAGCGCCCGCGGCAGGTCGGCGAGTTGCTCCTCGTCGAAGGCCGAGGCCGTCATCAGCATGCCGGCCGTGCAGAAGCCGCACTGGAAGCCCTGGGCGTCCAGGAACTTCTGCTGCAGCGGGTGGAGTTCCCCGCCCTCCTCGGCCAGGCCCTCCACGGTGGTGACGGCGCGGCCCTCGGCGCGCAGCGCCGGGTAGAGGCAGCTGTGCACCGGCTCGCCGTCCACCTGGACGGTGCAGGCGCCGCAGTCGCCGGCGTCGCAGCCCTTCTTCACCCCGAACCAGCCGCGCTCGCGCAGGTAGGTGCGCAGGCACTGGCCGGCGCGCGGCTCGGCGTCGAAGTCCTCGCCGTTGACCCGGACGGAGAAGCTCATCGCCCGTCCTCCTCACCGGTGCGGTGCCCCTCGGCGAGCTCGCGGCGGATCTCCTCCGCCAGCCGGAAGGTCATGTGCCGCCGCCAGGCCGGGTGTCCGTGGATGTCGTCGAAGTACTCCGGCGGCTCGATCCCGCAGGCGATCGCCTCGCGCACCGCGGCCGCGTTGGGCGGCAGCGGGAAGCGCAGCCGGATCGGGCGCACGGTGGAGGCGGTGACGGTCAGCACCAGCTCGCCGTCGAGCGGGTCGCGGGTGCCGATGAGCAGCGCGCCGGAGCGGCCGAGCCCGTAGAGGGAGGCCTGTCGGAAGGCCGTGCGCCGTTCCAGGGCCCGGGCGGGCAGGCGGATCGAGCGGAGCAGTTCGCCGGGGCGCAGGTCCTTCGCGCCGGCGCCGACGACGAAGTCCGCGACGGGCAGCTCGCGCACCGCGCCGTCCTGGGCGAGCAGGGTGCAGACGCCGTCCAGCGCGGCGGTCAGGGAGATCATCGGCCCGGCGGGCAGTCCGTTGCACAGGTTGCCGCCGACGGTGGCCATGTGCCAGATCTTCCAGGAGGCGAGGAAGGCCCGGCAGCACTGCTCGAAGAGCGGGGCCGCCGGCCGGTCCAGGGCCCTGGCGAAGCGCGACAGTTGGGCGATCGTGCAGGTGGCCGCGATCTCCAGGTCGCCTTCGGGGGTCAGCCGGACCGGTTCCCAGCCCATCCGGCTGAGGTCGATCAGCCGGCGGATGTGCGGCTGCGGCTCGGAGAACAGGTACGTCCCGCCGCCGAGCCAGGCGTCCCCCTGGCGCCAGGTCCCGCGCCGCCGCGCGTCGCGCAGCTCCACCACCGTGTTCAGGTCCACGTTCCGTCACCGTCCTCGATTGATCGACACGGCGATTGAAGCAACGCGTGACCAGGCGGAACGAGTGGTCGCACGCACCAGGCGCGGGCGCCCGGACTGGGTGATCGACCAGCGCATGGACATGACGCCCGCCCGGCGCGGGGCTTCTCGGGGGCGGCCCGGCGGTGGGGCTGCCCCGGGGCGGGCTCAGTCGGCCGCGCGCCGTACGGCCTCGATGAAGCCCCTGGTGGTGGGCCGCGACAGCGGGCGGCCGTAGGTCTCGCCGACGCCGTCCAGGGTGGTGAGGGCGGTGGTCCAGCCGTGCCGGTCGAGCCACCCGTGGGTGTCGGGGCCGAGGCCGCCGCGCCACAGCTCGGTGATGCGTGCGAGCGCCGGGTCGTGCGGGGTGGCGGTCACGTCCCCGCCCTTCTCCAGCAGCAGCCGGCTGCCGGGGGCGGCCAGGCCGGCGACCGCCGTGAGCAGTGCGGCCGCCTCCTCGGCCGTGAAGTAGACCAGCAGGCCCTCCGCCAGCCAGGCCGAGCGGCGCGCCGGGTCGAACCCGGTCTCGACCAGCCGGGCGGGCCAGTCCCGGTCCAGCAGGTCGGCGGGCAGGGTGGTGCGCCCGCTGCTCGGCACGGCGCCGAGCCCGTCGAGGACCCGCTCCTTGAAGGCCAGCACCGGGGCCAGGTCGAGCTCGAACACCCGGGTTCCGGCGGGCCAGTCCAGCCGGTAGGCGCGGGTGTCGAGACCGGCCGCGAGCAGCACGACCTGGTCGGCCCCGGCGGCGAGCAGGCGGTCGTCGTAGAAGCGGGTGCGCAGGATGCCGTGCGCGACCAGGGCCTTGGCGAGGTCACTGCCCGGGCCGGAGGCCCGCGCCGGCACGTCGGCCGCCGTGACGAACGCCTCGGCGTACGGGTCGACGAAGAGCGGGTCGGGGCGGGAGCTCTCGTAGGCCCGGACCCGGGCGACGGACAGGGCGGTGCGGGACACCGGACTCAGCGGTTCGGAGGTCGTCATGGCGGCAATGTACCGACCCGAACGCGCCGCCCGTGCGGCAGGTCCGGTCACCGGACTTCCACAACTGCGTCACAACGGCGCCGAGTTGCTCCCCGCCGGCCGGCGGCCCTGGAATCATCCCCGCTGGGCGCCCGGGGAGGTGCCCGGGACGCGATCGTGGGGGTGGCGATGGAGACGTGGATGCGGGACCCGGGGGCGTCCGGCGGCTACCGGCGGGCGTCCGTGGCGCCCGGCAGGCTGCTGGCGCGGAGCCTGCTCGTCCTGGCGGGGCTGGCCGTCACCGCCGTCGGCTTCCGGCTGTTCCTCGACGTCCACGACGAGATGGGAGCCCACCGCACCGCACCGGTCTGCGGCACGGCCGCCGCCACGCCCGGTACGGACTGCGCCCGGCACGAGAGCGGCAGGGTGACGGCGCGGAAGGACGACGACGGCTACCGGCTGACCGTGGCGCGCGAGACGGCACCGACGGGCACCTACGACGTCGACCAGGACTTCTACGACGACGTGGAGACCGGCACGAACGTGGAGGTGACGGTCTGGCGGGGCAGGGTGGCCGAGATCGCCTACCACGGGCACCGGGCCGAGAACCCGAGGAGCAGCCGGCTGCCCGCACTGGAGGTGGCCGCCGTGGTCGCTGTGGGGTCGGCCCTGACCGCGCGCGGCCTGGCCCGGTCGCGCGACGCCGACTGGGGGGCACCCGCGCTCGGCGCCTTCGTCATCGGCTACTTCGCCTTCGTCGGCGGCGAGTTCCTCCTGCCGGCGCCGTGGCCGCTCGCCGTCACCCTGGGCGTACCGCTCCTCGGCTGGCTGGTCCTGACCGCCACCGCCGCGTCGCTCGCCTGAGCCGACCGGTCCCCGTCCGCAGAAATTCCACAACTGCGTTACAAGAAGGTCGGATCGCCTTCCCCCGCCGGGAACCTCCCTGGGATCATCCGTGCTGGGCATCGGGGAGGTGCCCGGGACGGGATCGAGGGGGTTCGATGAACGCACGGATCGAGGACGCGAGGCCGCCGGGCCCCCGGGTGTACCGAGCGATCGCCCGCGGCCTGGCCCGGAGCCTGCTCCTGTTGGCGGGCCTGGCCACCGTCGCCCTCGCCTTCAGCTGGTTCGTGGACGCCTACCGCTCGGTGGAGGCCTACCGCGCCGCCCCTGACTGCGGCACGGCGGCCGCCGCGCCCGGCGCGCCCTGCGTACGCCACGAGACCGGCAGGGTGACGGCGCGGAAGGTCGACAACAGCGGCGACTCCACCAGCTACGACCTGACCGTGACGCGGGAGACCGCGCCCGGCAAGGTGTTCAGCGTCGGCGAGGCCTTCTACAAGGACGCGAAGGTGGGCACCGACGTGGACCTGAAGATCTGGAACGGCCGGCCGGTCGAGGTCTCCTGGCACGGGCACCGCGCCTCGACGCCCGACGTCCCCTGGCTGTCCTGCCTCAAGGTGGCCCTGCTGGTCGGCTTCGGATCGGCCCTGACCGCGTGCGGCCTCGCCTGGCCGCGCGAGGACTCCGTGTCGGTCCCGGCCTTCGCCGCCGTCCTGATCTTCTTCGCCACCCTCCTCGGGAGCGTGATCCTGTGCCTGGCCCAGTGGCCGCTCGTCATCACCCTGGTGATCCCCGCCCTCGCCTGGCTGCTCCTGACCGCCCTGGTCACGGCCGTCGCCCGCGAGGGCTGAGGCACCGGGACCACCCCGACGGCCCGTGCGTCCGCGATGGGATGATGGACCGGACGATTCCGCGGGTGAGGGGTGGCGCATGGGCAGCAGGCTGCGGGTGCTGCGGACGCAGAACCGGCTCAGTCTGGAGGCGCTCGCCGAGCAGGTCGGCGTCACCAAGAGCTACCTCTCCAAGGTCGAGCGGGGTCTCAGCGACCCGTCCATCTCGACCGCGCTCAAGCTGGCCCGCGCCCTGGGCGTCGATGTCGGCCGGCTGTTCTCCGACGAGGTGGAGCCCGAGCTGGTGACCGTCGTGCGCGCCGACGAGCGCACCCCGATCGCCGACGGGGCAGGCCCGGGCACCCCGCACTACGAGGGCATCGCGACCGGCCTCAGCGGCAAGCAGATGGTGCCGTTCGTGATGTACCCGCCGACCGACGCGACCGGCTCGGCGTACAAGTCCCACGCGGGCGAGGAGTTCCTGTTCGTCCACGCGGGCACCGCCGAGCTGGAGTTCCCCGAGCGGACCGTACGGCTCGGGCCAGGGGACAGCGTGTACTTCAACTCCGCGCTGCCGCACCGCTGTCGGAGCACCGGGGCGGAGCCGGCCGAGATCCTCGTGGTCATCCACGACGACCCGGCCGGCCCGTCCGAGCGGGTGCCCACGCTGCCCTGACGCGCGCTGCCCTGCGTCACCCACGCCCGGCCGCGCGGCGGGTGGGCGGGCTCACGCCGGCGTGGCGGTGCCCGCCTCGGCCAGCAGCGTGACCAGCCGCTCCGTCCGTTCCTCGTCCAGCGGCAGCAGCGGCCGCCGGGGCTCGCCAACGTCCAGGCCGCGCAGCGCCAGGCCCGCCTTGACCGTGGTCGGCAGGCCGCCGCCGGTCAGGAACTGCAGCACCGGCAGCTGCCGGTAGAACACCCGGCGGGCGGTGTCGAGCTCTCCGGCGCGCACCGCCCGGTACAGCTCCAGGGCGAGTTCGGGGATCAGGCAGGGCGCCGCCGTGCACCAGCCGGCCGCGCCGGCCGCGAAGGCCTCCAGCGCCATCGGGTTGGAGCCGTTGTAGAACGGCAGGGCGCCGTCGGAGAGTTGGGCGAGCCGGTGCATCCGCTGGATGTCGCCGCTGCTCTCCTTGACCATGGTGATGTTCTCCACCCGGTCGACCAGCCGGTGCAGGAGTTCCGGCGGGAGGTCCACCCCGGCGGTGGCCGGGTTGTTGTAGACCATCAGCGGGATGCCGATCGCACCGGCGATCTCCTCGTAGTGCCGGGTGATCTCCCGTTCGTCCAGCCTCCAGTAGGACAGCGGCAGCACCATCACCACGTCGGCGCCGACGTGTTCGGCGTACCGGGCCCGGCGGACGGCGCTGCGGGTGGTGAGGTCGGCGATGCCGACCACGGTCGGCACCCGGCCGGCGACGGCGGCGACCGAGGCCTCGGTGACGTCGAACCACTCCCGGTCGTCGAGGTAGGCGCTCTCGCCGGTGGACCCCAGCGGGGCGATCGCATGGCAGCCGGCGGCGACCAACCGCTCGATCAGCTCGGCGAGTCGGGCGAGGTCCGGGCTGCCGTCGGTGCGGGAGAACGGGGTCACCGGGTAGGCGATGATCCCGTCGAGGACGGTCGCGGCCATCTCAGGAGTCCTTCCGGGCGGGGGCGGCGGCGGGCAGGTGCTCCACGGCGTCGCCGTGTCCGGACCGCAGCGCGCGGCGGGCGTAGTAGGCGAAGTTCGCCTGGCCGCGCTTGGGGGTGGAGATCCAGTCGTGCGCCTCCTGTGCCAGCAGCTCGGGAATCTCCTGGATCCTCCCGGCGGCGCTCGCCAGCAGCTGGAGCTTTGCCGCCCGTTCGAAGAGCAGGGCCAGGGTGCAGGCCTCCTCGACGGTCCCGGTGGCGACCAACTGGCCGTGGTGGGCCAGCAGCAGCGCCCGCTTGTCGCCGAGCGCGGCGGTGATGATCTCGCCCTCCTCGTTGCCGACCGGGATGCCGGGCCACTTCTCCAGGAACGCGCAGTCGTCGTACAGCGGGCAGGTGTCCATGTGCGAGACGACCAGCGGGGTTTCGAGCATGGACAGCGCGGAGATGTGCAGTGGGTGGGTGTGGATGACGCAGTTGACGTCCGGTCGGGCGCGGTAGACCCAGCTGTGGAACCGGTTGGCCGGGTTGGCCATCCCGTCGCCCTCCAGGACGTTGAGGTCCTCGTCCACCAGCAGCAGGTTGGACTCGGTGACCTCGTCGAAGCCGAGCCCCAGGCGCTGGGTGTAGTAGGTGCCCGGGCGTTCGGCCCGGGCGGTGATCTGCCCGGCCAGGCCGGAGTCGTGCCCGGCGTCGAACAGGATGCGGCAGGTCAGCGCGAGCTTCTGGCGCACCGTCCAGCCGCTGTCGGGGATCGCGGCCTGCATCCGGCGGTGGGCGAGGTCCACCAGCTCGGACTTGTCCGCTTCGAACGTGTCGGCCATGTCGTGGTTCTCCTTCACTTCCCAGGGGTGTCGGCCCCGCGGGGCGGGACGGAGGCGCGCCGGAGCGGGCGGCGCACGGCGGCGCCCCGCGCCGGCGGGACCGCCGGGCATGCCTCGGCGAGGACACGATGTTCACCATAGGACACAACGTGTCCTGCGTCGACCGTCGGCCCGGCACGCACACGGGGGGCACCCGGCAGGCGAAGTGACGGCGGCTCAGCCCGGCATGGCGCTGCGCCGCGCCGCCCAGCCGGCGCACAGGGATCATCATGGGTCCCGGAAGAGCTTCTGTCGGGAGGCAGCACATGACCGATGCCGTCGTCGTCGGCTCCGGGCCCAACGGCCTGGCCGCCGCCGTCACGCTCGCCGAGCACGGCCTCACCGTCACCGTGCTGGAGGCCGCCGAGGAGATCGGCGGCGGCGCCCGCAGCGGCGAGAGCACCCTGCCCGGTCTACTGCACGACCACTGCTCGGCGGTGCACCCCTTCGGCGTGGCGAGCCCCCTGCTGCGCTCCCCCGACCTCGCCCGGCACGGGCTGGAGTGGGCCTGGCCCGAGGTCGACCTGGCGCACCCGCTGGACGGCGGGAAGGCGGCCGTGGCGGTGCGGTCGGTCCGCGACACCGCCCGCGCGTTCGGGCCCGACGCCGACGCCTGGCTACGGGTGTTCGCCCGGCCCGGCGAGCACGTCGACGCCCTCGCCGAGGACGTCCTGCGCCCCCTGCTGCGGCTCCCCCGACACCCGCTGCTGCTCGCCGACTTCGGCCGACGGGCCGTCCTTCCCGCCACACTGCTCGCCCGCACCTGGCGCACCGACCGGGCCCGGGCCCTGTTCGCCGGCGCCGCCGCCCACGCCTTCCGGCCGCTCGACCGCCCCCTCACCTCCGCCGTCGGCCTGCTCCTCCTCGCCGCCGCGCACCACCGCGGCTGGCCGGTCGCCCGGGGCGGCTCCGGCCGGATCACCGCCGCCCTCGCGGCGCGGCTCACCGAACTCGGCGGGCGCATCGAGACCGGGCACCCGGTGCGCTCGCTGGCCGAACTGCCGCCCTGCCGGATCGTCCTGCTGGACGTCGCCCCCGGCGCGGCCGCCGACATCTGCGGCGACCGCCTGCCCCCACGGGTCCGGCGCGCGTACCGACGCTGGCGGTACGGACCGGCGGCGTTCCGGATGGACTTCGCCGTGGCGGGCGGCGTCCCGTGGCGCCACCCGGACTGCCGCCGGGCCGGCACCCTCCACCTCGGGGGCTCCCTGGAGGAGATCGCCCACGCCGAACGGGAGACCGACCGCGGCCGGCTGCCCGAACGCCCCTTCGTCCTGGTGGCGCAGCAGTACCTCGCCGACCCCGGCCGCTCCCGCGGCGACGTCCACCCCGTGTACGCCTACGCCCACGTGCCGCACGGCTACGACGGGGACGCCTCCGCGGCGATCCTCGCCCAGTTCGAACGGTTCGCGCCCGGGTTCCGCGAGCGGGTGCTGGCGACCACCACCGTCCCCACCCTCCGCCTGCCGCACCACAACGCCAACCTCGTCGGCGGCGACATCTCCTCGGGCGCCAACACCGCCCGACAGACCGTCCTGCGTCCGCGCGCCGCCCTCGACCCGTACGCCACCGGCATCCCCGGCATCCACCTCTGCTCCGCCGCCACCCCACCCGGCGCCGGCGTCCACGGCCGGTGCGGTATCCACGCGGCGCGCTCCGCGCTACGACACGCGGGCATCGCGCCGGCCGGCTGAGTAGCCGGCGGTACGAGCCGTCCGGCGCCGTCGGCGTCGCGGCGGCCGTGGCGTGGCTGCGCCCGGCAGGGCGGTGCACGACGCGACCATGGGGACGGCGCCGCCGCCCGGTCGGCGGCTGCGACAGGCTCCCGGCCCCGAGGAAAGGCGTCGTGCCCGATGAACCGATCGCCGAGGACCGCGCGCCCGCCCCGGCCCGCCGAGCCGGAGGCCCGCGCCGGGCGACGGTGGCTCCTCGTCGCGGCCGTCGCCGGCGTGCTGTTCACCGCCCTCGCCGTGCTGCTGGCCACCCGCGCCTGGGCGCCGTTCCCCTTCGAACGGGCGGCCGTCGACTGGGCCGCCGACCACCGCCCGGCGGCCGCCCGGAGTGTGGCCGTCGCGCTCACCCGGCTCGGCAGCGCCGTGGTGCCCTACCTCCTCGCCCTGGCCGCCGGGGCCGTCAACCTCCGCGCCACGCCCGCGCCGCGGTCCGCCCGGCGGGCTGCCGTGCAGCTGGCGGCGCCGGTGCTGTGGCTGATCGCGGGCCAGTTCCTGCGGCTGGGCGTGATGCACGCCTGCGGACGGCCCCGGCCGCCGCAGACGGAGTGGGCGACGGAGGCGTCCGGTTTCTCCTTCCCCTCCGGCCACTCCTTCACGGCCGCCGTCAGCTCCGGCCTGCTCGCCCTGGCCGTCGCCCGGGCCCACCCGGCGGCGGCCGGGGCTGCGGTCGCGTGGGCCGCCGTGTTCACCGCCGCCGTCGGCCTCAGCCGGATCTACCTCGGGGTGCACTGGCCCCTGGACGTCCTCGGCGGCTGGCTCCTCGCCGCCGGATGGCTCGCCCTCGGAGCCGTGGTCCTGCGCCCGCTGCAGCCCACCGCCCCGCCGCGGGACACCCACGAGCCCGCCGGACCACCCCCCGCCTGACCGACGCGCGCGCCCGCGCGGGCTCAGACCGGGGGCTGCGGCCGGGTCAGCCCGCGGTCGTACGCGAAGATCACCGCCTGGACCCGGTCCCGGGCGCCGATCTTCGCCAGGACCCGGCTGACGTGCGTCTTGACGGTCGACTCCGCGAGGACGAGGCGGGTGGCGATCTCGCCGTTGGTCCAGCCCTGGGCGATGGCGACGAGGATCTCCCGTTCGCGCTCGGTCAGGGCCTCCAGCCGCGGGTCGGCGGCGGGCGGCGCGCCGGGCGGGCGGACCGGGAGGTGGTGCGCGTAGGTGTCGAGCAGGCGGCGGGTGATGGCGGGGGCGACGACGGCGTCGCCCACGGCGACGGAGCGGATGCCGGAGAGCAGGTCCTCGGGGCGGGCGTCCTTGAGCAGGAAGCCGCTGGCGCCGGCGCGCAGCGCGGCGTGGGCGTACTCGTCGAGGTCGAAGGTGGTCAGCACGAGGATGCGGGAGCGGCCGCCGGTGGCGACGATCCGGCGGGTGGCGTCGATCCCGTCCATGCCGGGCATCCGGATGTCCATCAGCACGACGTCGGGCCGCAGGTCGGCGGTCAGCCGGACGGCCTCGGCGCCGTGGGCGGCCTCGCCGACCACCTCGGTGTCGGGCTGGCTCTCCAGCAGCATGCGGAAGCCGTAGCGCTGGAGTGGCTGGTCGTCCACGATGAGGACGGTGGTCACGTCGGGCCGCCTGTCGGGTCGGGGGTGAGGTCGAGTACGGCCTCCACGGTCCATCCTGCACCGGGGCCCGGTCCCGCGGTGACGCTGCCGCCGTACAGCGCCGCGCGTTCGCGGATGCCGGCGAGGCCGTGGCCCTCGCCGCCGGGGTGCCCGGGGGTGCGCACGCCGGGGGGCGGGCCGCTGTCCTGGACGCGGACCCGCAGCCGGTCGGTGCCGGCGGTCAGGGTGACGTGGGCCAGGGTGTCGGGTCCGGCGTGCTTGAGGGCGTTGGTGAGCGACTCCTGGACGATGCGGTAGGCCATCAGCTGCATGCCCCGGTCGAGGTGGCCGAGGTCGCCGGCCGCCGTGTAGACCACCTGGGGGCCGGCCGCGCGGATGCGGGCGCACAGTCCGTCGAGGTCGGAGATGCCGGGTTGCGGGGTGAACTCGGCGGTCTCCTCGCCCTGGTCCCGTAGGACGCCGAGCATCCGGCGCAGTTCGCCGAGGGCCTGGCGGCTGGTGTCGCCGATCAGCAGCAGGGCCTCCCGGCCGCGTTCGGGGGCGGCCTGGGCCGCGTAGGCGCCGCCGTCGGCGAGGGTGACGATGACGGACAGGTTGTGGCCGATGATGTCGTGCATCTCGCGGGCCACCCGGGCGCGCTCGGTGGCGGCGGCGAGCCGGCTGCGCTGGTCGCGTTCGACCTCCAGGCGGGCCGCGCGTTCGCGCAGTCCGGCGAGCTGGGCGCGCCGGATGCGGACCGCGATGCCGAGGGCGACGGCCGCCGTCGCGGCGCTGAACAGGAAGAACAGGGCGTCCCCGACGGGGAGCCCGCCGCCGGAGACGGCCACCGCGACCAGGGCGATGGCGCCGACCATGGCCCCGCAGGACCAGGCCAGGTGCCGCAGCCGGCCCTGCAGGGCCAGGCTGTAGAGGGCGACCAGCAGGGCGGCGTCGGCGCGCAGGGCGACGCCCAGCGACCACTGCAGGACGAACACCGCCATGATCGCGACGAAGGCCGCGGTGGGCCGCCGGCGGCGCCACAGCAGCGGGACGACGAGGCCAGCCTGCAGCGCCGGCATCGCGGGCAGCGGCGGCCGGGCGAGGACGATCCGGTGCTCGCGCGGGCCGCCGTCACCGTGCCAGGGGAACAGGTCGGGCAGGCAGAAGACGACGAAGACGGCGACGACCACGGCGGCGTCGAGCACCCACGGGTGGTCGCGGTCGGCCTGGCGCACCCGCTGGCCGATCCGGGCCAGGCGGGCGAACACCGGGCCGGACAGGACCTCGGCTCCGGTGAACGGGCCGGTGGAGGTGACGTGGTCGTTCACCGGTGGCACCTCCGTGGTCTGCGCGCGCTTCGAGATCGGGTAGGGAATCGTCGAAGAATGGTGGAAGGCGGCGCCGGTCCTCGCCGGCGCCGCCCTCCGAGTCTCTCAGGCCTCGCGGGTGCCGCGGGCCCCGCGGGTGTGTCAGGCGTCGGTGCGCACCAGGCGCACGGCGGCTCCCGCCAGGGCGAGCACCGTCCAGCCGAGGAAGACGACCAGTCCGGCCGTCGGCGAGAGCGTGGCGGCGTCGTGCTGGAGGGCGAACATCGCCTGGCCGGCGTGGCTGGGCAGGTAGGGGCCGATGTGGTCCTGCCAGGAGCTGGGCAGCAGCGCGGTGAGGCCGGGGATCAGCATCAGGGTGGCCACCAGGACGGCGATGCCGCCGGCCACCGAGCGCAGCAGCGCGCCGAGTGCGACGCCGATCACGCCGACCAGCGCGAGGTAGAGCCCGGCCCCGAGCAGGCCGCGCACGACCCCGGCGTCGGAGAGGGTCATCGCGGCACGGGTGCTCGCGAGGATCCGGCTGTCGACGACGAAGGCGGTGAACGCGCCGACGGTGCCGAGCAGCAGCGCGATCACCCCGAACACGGCGGCCTTGGACCACAGCACCGGCAGGCGGCGCGGCACGGCGGCGAGCGTGGAGCGGATCATGCCGGTCGAGTACTCGCCGGCGGCGACCAGCACGCCGAGGACGCCGAGTGCCAGCTGGGAGAAGTTGGTGCCGAACAGCGACAGGCTGAGCGTGCTCGCGGCGGCGAAGTCCCGGTCCATCGGGCGGCCGTCGCTGATCCGCGACTTGAACTGGGACGCGGCGATCAGGCCGAAGGCGACCAGGAACAGCAGGGCCAGGCCGAGGGTGATCCAGGTGGAGCGCAGCGACCACAGCTTGGCCCACTCGGAGCGCAGCACGCGCAGCGCCGTCACCTTGTACGCGGGACGGGCGGCGGGCCGGAGGTCGGCGGACGCGGACGACGAGGGGCTCGGTGCGACAGTACTCATGCCACACTCCTGGAGGTCTCGGTGCCGCCGGTGGTGGCAGCAGTGGCGGTGGTGGTGCCGTGGTACTCGACGGCGTCGCGGGTCAGCTCCATGAACGCCTCCTCCAGGGAGACCGTCCGGGGGGTGAGCTCGAACAGCGCGATGCCGCGCTCGGCGGCGGCGAGGCCGATCTCGCGGGCCGTGCGGCCGCTGACGAGGAGTTCCTCCGAACCGGCCCGGCCGGTGATCTCGACTCCCGGTCCGGCGAGCGCGGTGCGCAGCCCGGCCGGGTCGGCGCTGGCGACCTTGACCACGTCGCCGCCGGCCTCGCGGACCAGGTCCTGCACGGTGGTGTCGGCCAGCAGCCGGCCCCGTCCGACGACGATCAGGTGGTCGGCGACGAGGGCCATCTCGCTCATCAGGTGCGAGGACACGAAGACGGTGCGTCCCTCGGCGGCGAGCCCGGTGAGGAGGTTGCGGATCCACAGGACGCCCTCGGGGTCGAGGCCGTTGACGGGTTCGTCCAGCATCACGGTGGCCGGGTCGCCGAGCAGGGCCGAGGCGATGCCGAGCCGCTGGCCCATGCCGAGCGAGAACGCCCCGGCGCGCTTGCGGGCCACCGACTGCAGCCCGGTCATCTCGATGACCTCCTCGACCCGGCGGCGCGGGATGCCGTGGGTGTGGGCCTGGGCCATCAGATGGTTGAAGGCGGAGCGTCCGGGGTGGATCGACTTGGCCTCCAGCAGCGCGCCGACCTCCTGCAGGGGCGCCGCGTGCTCGGCGTAGCGGCGGCCGTTGACGCGGACCGTCCCGCCGGTGGGGGCGTCGAGTCCGACGATCATCCGCATGGTGGTGGACTTGCCCGCCCCGTTGGGCCCGAGGAAGCCGGTCACCGTACCCGGCCGGACCGTGAAGTCCAGCCGGTCCACGGCCGTCTTCTCGCCGTACCGCTTGGTCAGCTGGTGCGCCTCGATCATCGGTCATCCCTGTGCTCCGGGGCCGGGCCGTCCCGACCGCCCTGGTCTTCCACGCTAGGGGGCGGGGACGGCCCGGACCGTGGTACCGGGGGCCGATCATCGGCGGGCCCGTAGTACCGCGGTACCACGGGCCCGGCGCCGTCCGGGGAGCCGCGGCCGTGTGGCCGGCGGTCCCGGGTTCAGCGGGAGTCGCTGCGCCGTTCGAGGCGGGTGCCGGTGCGCAGGGTGATCGACATCAGGTCGCTGGGGGCGTCGAGCTCCAGGCGGTGCCAGCGGCCGCGCGGGACGACGACCGCGCGGCCGGCCGTCAGCCGTACCGTCTCCTCGGCGTCCCCGGGCGCGGTGGGGCGGAAGTGTACGCGGACGCCGCCGGTCAGGCAGCAGACCGCCTCCTCGGCCTCGGGGTGCATCTCCCAGTGGTCGGCGTGGACGTCGGCGTCGGTCTCGACGTGGAAGGTGGCGATCTGCCAGGCGCCGGGGTCGCCGCCGGTCATCCGGCGTCCGGCGGCCCGGACGCTTCCGTCGGGGTGGATGTGCAGGGCCGAGGCGAACAGGTCGACCGCGGCGGTCGGGGTCGTGGTCATGCGGGGGTTCCTTCCGGTTGCTTCTCCGCCGGGGTGGCGGGTCGGGGGCCGGGGGTGTCCGGCCGGCGGCGGGGCAGCACGACGGTCGCCACGACCGCCGCGAGGGCGAAGAGGACGGCGCTAGCGGCCAGCCCCAGGGCGTAGCCGTCGTCGAGTGCGACGGGGTCGGTGGAGGTTCCGGTGCGGTGGGCGGCGACGGTGGCCAGGGCGGCCAGCCCGACGCAGCCGCCGAGTTGGCGCGAGCTGTTGAGCAGCCCGGCGGCCCGGCCGGCCTCGTGCGGGGCGATGCCGGTGGTCGCGGCGGCGGCGACCGGTGCGAGCACCAGCCCGGTGCCGATGCTGGTCACGAGGGACGGACCGAGGACGTCGGTGAGGAACCCGCCGTCGGGCCTGATGCCGGCGAACCAGGCCAGGCCCGCGGCGGCCAGGACGGCGCCGGGTACGAGCGCGGCACGCGGGCCGCGGGCCGCCGTGACGCGCGTGGCGACGACGGTGCCCGCGACCAGCCCCGCCGAGAAGGGCAGGAACGCGGCGCCGGTGGCGGCGGCGCCCAGGCCCAGCACCTGCTGCAGGTAGAGGGAGACGAAGTAGAAGGCGGCGAACTGCCCCGCGGCGGCCAGGAACACCAGCAGGTTGGCCCCGGCGACCCAGCGGCTGCGCAGCAGGCCGAGGCGCAACAGCGGTGCGGGCGCCCGGGTTTCGGTGACGACGAAGGCGGCCAGCAGCACGGCCGCGGCGGCGAGCGTGCCAACGGTGGCCGGCGCGGTCCACCCCCGGGCCTCGGTCCGGACGACGCCGAACACCAGCAGGCCCACTCCCCCGGTCGCGAGGACGGCGCCGAGCACGTCCGGCCGCTCCCGCGCGGCTTGCCGTTCCCGCCGGGCGGGCCGCTCCTCGGCGGGCCCGGCCGCGGGGAGCAGCGCGAGGGCCGCCGCCACGACGGGCAGGTTGACGAGCATGACCCAGCGCCAGCTCGCGTACTCGGTGAGCAGTCCGCCCGCGAGGACGCCGAGGGCGCCGCCCGCCGCGTTCGCCGCGCTCCACACGCCGAGTGCGCGGACCCGGCGGGGGCCCTCGGTGAAGGTGGTGGTGAGCATCGCGAGCGCGGCGGGGGCGGCGGCCGCAGCGCCGACGCCCTGTCCGGCGCGGGCGGCGACCAACTGCCAGGGTTCCTGGGCGAGTCCGCCTGCGAGGGAGCAGAGTCCGAAGACGGCCAGGCCGGTGACGAGCAGGCGCCGCCGGCCGTAGAGGTCGCACGCGCGGCCGCCGAGCAGCAGGAGTCCGCCGAAGGTGAGTGCGTAGACGTGCACGACCCAGGAGAGGTCGAGCGGTGCGAATCCAAGGGCGGTGCGGATCGCGGGCAGGGCGACGTTGACCACCGACATGTCCAGGGCGAAGACGAACTGCGCGACGGTCACCGCCGCCAGCACCCGGCCGGGGCGTAACGAGTTTTTGTACATGTAAGGAAACTACCCCGGCCGGTCGCCGCTGTCGAGCGCCAGGGGATGATGGAGGGCATGACGCAGCAGCCCGCCGCACCGCGCAAGGCCACCGGCCGCCCGCCCCGCATCTCCCGCGAGGAGGTCGTCGACGCGGCCCGCCGGATCGTGACCGAGGAGGGCGTCGGGAAACTGACGATGCGTCGCCTGGCCGCCGAGGTCGGCAGCACGCCGATGGCGCTCTACCACCACGTCCGCGACAAGGAGGAGCTGCTCGTCCTGCTGCTGGACGACCACGCCGCCCGCACCCTGCGGCCCACCGGGCTGCCGGCCGAGCCGCGTGAGCGGGTCGTCGCCGCGGCGTCCGCGATCCACGGGGCGCTCGCCGCCTGCCCCTGGATCGTGGAGGTGCTGACGGCCGACGACCTGATGTCCACCCACGCCCTGTGGTTCGTCGAGCAGATCGTCGACGGCCTGGTCGACTGCGGACTCCCGCTCGACCGGGCCGTGCAGGGCTACCGGGCGATCTGGTACTACACCGCCGGCGAGATCGTGGTCCGGGCGACGGCGGCCCGTCGCCGCACCGCGGACGACCGCCCGACCTACCGCGAGCAGGTCTTCGCCGGGCTCGACCCGGCGGAGCTGCCCCGACTGGCGCAGGTCGCGGACCGCTGGGAGCCGATCACCGCCGAGGACACCTACCCGGACGGGCTCCGCGCCCTGGTGGCCGGGCTGCTCGACGCGCGCTGAACGGGCTGCCCGCCACGCGCCGAGCGGTCGGCCCCGATCCGCAGGGACCGGGGCCGCCCGCTGTCGAGGAGGTATCAGGCCGTGCCCTGCTCCTGGAGGATCCGCTCCGCCGCCCGGACCCGGTCCTCGATCCGCTGCCGGTAGGCGGCCAGCGCCGGGCCGTGGCTCTCGACGTACCGCGTGTCGTAGGCGGACTGCACGGCCAGCGTGATGCCGACCAGGTTGGTCGACAGCTTGCACGCCACGTCGTCGGAGGCCTGCTTCAGCTCCCGCGCCGAGTGCTCGACGGACACCACGCCGTTCACCTCGGCCGTCTTCGGCAGCAGTCCGGTGTCGGCGAGGACGTCCTGCGGCGTCGGGTAGCGGTAGCCCTTGGTCTGCATGCACGCGCTCCACGCGGCGAAGGCGGCGCGGACGCGCGGATCACCGACGGGGACCCCGGGGCCGTGGTCCGGCAGGGCCTGCGGGTCCGGCAGCGGGAGTGCGCCACCGGCGCCCCGCGTGCTCTCCCCCTTGCAGCCGCCGGCCGGAACGGTCCTGCCGGCGTACGCGGGCACCGCCTTCCCGGTCGGGTCCACCCCGTGCTCCACCGCCATCGTCTCCGGCGACGGCGACGGCGGAGCGGCCGCGGGCGCGGACGCAGCCGGTCCGGACTGCGCGGGGACCCGGTCGTATCCGCTCACGGCGGCCCGCTCCGGGTCGAAGAAGCCGTACAGCGGTGCGTGCGTGCGGTCGTACCGCAGGGCCTGCTCGTCGAACCCGATGAGGTCGGAGGCCACGGGCGGCAGTCCGAACTCCCGCATGCACCTCTCGTTCAGGACGTTCGCGGCGGACTGCAGGGTGGTGACCTGTTGCGGGGTCACCAGGTAGCGGTCGATGGGCCGGACGATCTGTTCCACCGCCGTGACGGTCGTGACGGGGCCGATGGCGGGCACCGCCGCCGCGCCGCCGCCGGAGGCCGGCCCGCACCCCGCGACGGCCGCCGCCGACACCGAGACCGACACCGCCAGGGCCAACAGCCCGGCCGCACGTCGGGTGGTACCGCGCATTGCGTTCATTCCGAACCGTCCCTGGGAGCGGCGGCGGGCGCCGGGGTCGTACCCGGCGCCCGCCGCGGTGGAGACTAGGACCAGATGTTGACCGAGTACGTGGTCGAGTTCATGTCGATGTAGGGCGTGATGCTCCACGGGTTGAAGCGCGCACCGGTGTCACGGCCGCCGCTGGTGTAGTAGTTGGTGTAACCCGTGTTCACGCCCGAGCCCACGGCGGAGGTGCCGGTCATCCAGACGCTGAGCGTCTGGGAGCCGCTGCCGGTGAAGCCGAAGCAGCGCACGGCGTGGTAGTTGTTCGGGCCACCGGAGTAGACGGTCACCCCACGGCCCTGGGCGGCACCACAGTCGATCGGCTTGACCTCGGCGCTGGCCGGCGCGGCGAGCGCGACGGTCCCGGCGAGGATGCCGCCGGCGACGGCGCTGACGACGAGCTTCCGGCTGATCTTCACGCGCGTTCTCCCTTGATCCGCTGTCCTGGAAAGTCCTGGAAGGCTGTTCACGCGGGGCTGGGCCCGCTGGAAGTGCGGTGGTACGGGGTCGGGTCCGCGGGGTTTCTCCCGGTGGCGCTCTCCGGCCCGCATTCAGGGAACCGCATCGCCGGAGCCCTGGCGAGCGGGCTCCAGCGATCGTGAGGATCGGCTCCACGGGCCGTCCGGCCGGGCCCGCGGGATCCGCGAGAGGTGCCGTGCTGACCAGCGGTGGTCGGCTCCCGGCAGGGTCGTGAGGGCCGGTCAGTCCTGCGCGGAACCCGCCCCCGCGACCAGCCCGGTGATCGTCGCGGTCAGGATGCGGGTCAGCCGGGGTTCGACCTCGACGACGGCGTGGGCGAGGCGCGGGTCGCTGCGGTAGAGGGCCGCGACCTCCGCGCCCGGGTTCGCGATCTGCCACATCGCCCCGGCGAGCGAGACCGCGGTGGCGATCAGGTCGATGACGCCCTCGTCGCCCAGGGCGGGCAGCTGCCCCCGGACGGCCTGGGTGATCGGCTCGCGGGCGGCGAGCGTGGCGAGCTTGAAGTCGCGCACAGCGTCGAGCGAGACGTGGCGTTCGAGGTTGAGCGGCGCGTGCGCGAGGAGGTCGCAGAACAGCCCGCGGGCCGCCAGCGTGCGAGCGAACGCCCGCGCCACGGCCGCCGGGCCCGGGTCCGCGGCCTCCCGCAGCAGGGCGGACAGCGCGTCCGACCACTCCCGCCAGCCCTCCGCGGTCAGCCGCAGGAAGATCTCCTCGCGCGTCTCGAAGTACCGCAGCAGCGCCGACTTGTGCATCCCCACCGCGGCGGCGATGTCGGTCAGGGAGACGTCCCTGATGCCGCGCTCGCGGCCGAGCGCCCGGGCCGCCTCCAGGATCGAGGCCTCGCGCTGCCGCTTGGCCTCGGGCGAGCGCGCCCGCCGGAACTCCGCTGCTGCTGCTTCCACCCGGCCATCGTAGAGCAACACCGTTGCCGTATTACCGCAACAGCGTTGCGCTATTACCGCAACGGTGTTTTACTAAGGGCATGGAACAGACCGTGGAACAGACGTGGTTCATCACCGGCAGCTCCCGCGGCTTCGGCCGCACCCTCGTCCGCGCCGCCCTCGAAGCCGGCGACAGGGTGGCCGCGACCGCCCGCCGCCCCGAGCAACTCGCGGACCTCGTCGAGGAGTTCGGCGACCGGGTGCGACCGATCCCGCTCGACGTCACCGACCCGGAGGCCGCCCGCGCGGCCCTCGCCGAGGCGCACGCGCACTTCGGCCGGATCGACGTGCTGGTGAACAACGCCGGCTACGCCAACGTCTCGCCGATCGAGACCACCGAGGACGCCGACTTCCGCGCCCAGTTCGAGACGAACTTCTGGGGCGTCTACAACGTCACCAAGGCGGCCCTCCCGCTGCTGCGCGAACAGAAGGGCGGGCTGGTCATCCAGTTCTCCTCCGTGGGCGGGAGGGTCGGCGGCTCCCCCGGCATCGCCTCCTACCAGGCGGCGAAGTTCGCCATCGACGGGTTCAGCCGCGTGCTGCGGGCCGAGACCGCGCCGTTCGGCGTGCAGGTGCTGGTCGTCGAACCCAGCGGCTTCCGCACCGACTGGGCCGGCTCCTCGATGGTCGTCCACGACATCCCGGAGGCCTACGCCGAGACGGTCGGCGCCGTCCACCGACGGCTGCGGCAGGGCGGCGACGGGGCGAGCGCCGCCGGCGACCCCGTCCGCGCCGCCGAGATCCTCGTCCGGATGGCCAAGCGGCGCGACATCCCCCACCACCTGCCCCTCGGGGTCAACGCGGCCGAGGGCTCCATCGCCATGGACCGGCGGCTGCTCGCGGACGACACCACGTGGCGCGAGGTCTCCCGCTCCGCGGACTTCGCCGAGGCCTACCCGGTGCCCTTCCCGCCGGACCCGACCGACTGACCGGCCGAGCGGGCTACGGGCAACCGAGCTGGCGCCCGGCCGCCCCGCTCAGGAGCGCGTCGCGGCCCCCGCCGCCAGCTCCGCCACCAGACGGGCGGCGAGCGGCACCGGGACGCCCTGCCGGTCGGCGGCCCGCAGCAGCGCACCGCCGATCGCGTCCAGCTCCAGCGCGCGGCCCGCCTCCGCGTCCCGCTGCATCGAGGACCTCGCCTCCGCCGGGAAGGCGTCGTACAGCGCCAGGGTGCGGTCCGGGTCGACGACTGCGCCGCAGGCCCGGCCGACGGCGGCGGCCTCGGCGACCAGGACCGTCAGCTCGGCCCGGTGCCCGGTCCTGATCGGGCCGATCGGCAGCCCGTGGCGGGTGGTGAGCAGCGCGAACGGTGCCAGGAAGGCGAGCTTGCCCCAGAGCACGGTGGGCTCGTCCTCGATCACGCGGGTCCGGACGCCGGCGGCCCGGAGCATTCCGGCGAGGTCCGCGAGCCGCTCGGCCGGGCCCGCCAGGTCGATCTCGGTGAACGGGCTGCCGTGCTCGACGGCGCCGGGGGCGACCCGGGTCGACTCGACCCGCACCACCCCCGGGACGACCCGCTCCGCGCCGAACCGCCGGCGCAGCTCGGCCGCGTGCTCGACCCCGTTGAGCAGCGGCACGACCACGCCGTCGGCGACCGCCTCGGGGGCGATCCGCTCGGCCGCCGGGGTCAGGGCGGTCTGCTTGACCGTCACCAGGCAGAGGTCGACGGGTTCGCGCAGGTCGGTGCGCGCCTCGACCCGTGCGGTGAACTCCCCGTACTGGGGGCTGCGGACGCGGATGCCGTCCCGGCGCAGGACGCGTACGGTCGGCTCACCCGCCAGGCAGATCACGCGGTGACCGGCGCGGGACAGCAGGGCGGCCAGCAGGCCGCCGACTCCCCCGGGGCCGAGCACCGCCACCGTCCGGCGGTGGTCGGCGTCGGTCTGCTCGGCGGGGGTGGTGCGGTGCTCCTCGGACGGAACGGACACGGTGGTTTCCTCTCGGCACGTCGTGGGTCGGCACCGCGCGACCCCGCCGTGCGTTCGCACCGCCGCGGGGGTCGAGCCGGTTGCCGCCAGGCCCTGCAGTGATGATCGAATCCGCCCGCACTCCGAGTCAATCCTCGGGATTCATTGGAATACCCAAGCGATTCCTTGGGGTTGTCACCGGCGGCACCGATAATGCGGGCAGCTGCGTGCCGCCGTACCGCAGACTCGAACCGAGCACTTTCAGACCGGAGGATGGTTTTCATGGTTGACCGGCCGTTGACGCTGATGGCGGTGCACGCCCACCCCGACGACGAGGCCAGCGGGACGGGGGGTGTCCTCGCGCGGTACGCGGCGGAGGGCATCCGCACGGTCCTCGTCACGTGTACCGACGGCGGTTGCGGTGACGGGCCCGGGGGTGTCAAGCCGGGCGACCCCGGGCACGACCCGGCGGCCGTCGCCGCGATGCGCCGCGAGGAACTGGAGGCGAGCTGTGAGGTCCTGAAGGTCAGTCACCTGGAGCTGCTGGACTTCGCCGACTCCGGGATGATGGGCTGGCCGACCAATGACGCGCCCGGCTCCTTCTGGCGGACACCGGTCGAGGACGGCGCCGCCCGGCTCGCCGAACTGATGCGCCGGTACCAGCCCGACGTGGTCGTCACCTACGACGAGAACGGGTTCTACGGCCACCCCGACCACATCCAGGCGCACCGCATCACGATGGCGGCGCTGGAACTCACCGGCATGACGCCCAAGGTCTACTGGACGACCGCACCGCACTCGATGGTGCGGAAGTTCGGGGAGGTCATGCGCGAGTTCGGCGCGGACTTCGACGAGCCGGAGCAGACCGAGGCCGGCGAGATGCCCGAGATCGGCCTCCCCGACGAGGAGATCAGCACCTGGGTGGACACCACCCAGTTCGCCGACCAGAAGTTCGACGCCCTCGCCGCGCACGCCAGCCAGGGCGAGAACATCTTCTTCCTGCGGATGGGCAAGGAGCGCTTCAACGACCTGTGGGGCGTGGAGACCTTCGTCCGGGTCCGCGACACCACCGGCGCGGCCGTCCCCGAGAACGACCTCTTCGCCGGACTGCGCTGACCGCTGCCGCAGCCCCGCGACTGTTGTGCGGCGCGCCGCCCGGCTCGCCCGGCCCCAGGGTCGGCCGAGCCGGGCGGCGCTCCCGTCTTCGCCGCCGCCTCCGTTTCCACATCCGCATTTCCGCCTCCGCTCCCGTCCGCCCCGAGGGCAGCCACGGTCGGCATTGCTTGCTACCGTGAATGTCCGGAAATATCGGGGGAGCACGCCATGACGGACTTTCACGTCAAACCGGCCGACATGCTGCTGTCGTCCGCCGGGTTCACCGATCTGCAGAACGCCGCCGCCCGGATCTACCGGAGCCTGGTGTTCGCCATGGACGCCACGGCGGGCATGGCGGGCGACGACGAGGCCGGCACCAAGTTCGCCGCCGCCTACGATCCGGCCGCGCAGAAGCTCGTCGACGCGACGGCCCAGGTGGTCGGCCAGCTCGGCCAGACCTCCAACGGCCTGTACACGATGGCGATCAACTACCTCAAGACCGACGCCGACATCGCGGCCTCGATGATGGCCCCGCAGAAGCTCCCCGCGTCGAGCGCCCCGGAGTGCGACGAGGAGGTCGCCAAGGCCAAGCTCCGCTCCGCGGTCGGGCACAACGACAGCGGCGCCGTCCACGACCTGCTCAAGAAGTTCTGGCCGCAGGGCGATCCGGGCAAGCTCCGGCAGGCCGCGAGCGACTGGAAGGGCTTCGCGGAGCTCGTCTCCAAGCTCGGCGCCGAGGGCGACAAGCGGGTCCTGCGCGTCACCGCCTCCAGCACCTCCGGCGCCGTCACCTCCTTCGCGCAGAACTGGGCGAAGGTGCACGACGGCTGTGCCACCGAGGGCCCGCTGCTGAACAGCCTCACCAACGCGGCGTACAAGCTCGGCCAGGCCTGCGAGTCGTACGCGCAGCACATCGAGGACCTGCGCGACACGCTGGAGGACCTCGCGATCGCCGCCGGGCTCGTCGCCGGGGCGGGCCTCCTGCTGACCGTCGTCACCCTCGGCGCGTCCGACGTGGCGGCCGCCGGCGGCGAGGCCGCGATCGCCGCCGAAGCCGGCACCGCGGCGCTTGCCATGACCGCGGCGGTCGAGGGCAGCGCGGAACTCGCGGTCCTGGCCGAGGCGGCGGCCGTGGTCGACACCGCCGCTGCGAGCCTGATCCCCGTCGGCGCGGGGCTGACCGCCGCGGCGACCACCGCCGTCGTGCTGGCCGGGGCGACCGACGCCGCCGCGGCCCCCGCGCCCAAGCCGCCGTTCACCGTCACCCCCGGGATGCCGCCGCTGCCCCGCGATCCGAACAGCCCGTTCCCGCTGCTGTCGCCGCAGGACCAGGCCGCCGTCCGGGCCTGGATGACGCAGATGCAGCAGGACGGCCGGACCTTCCCCGCCCTGGGCCCCTCCGCCAAGGGCGACCCCAAGATCGACGCGCGCCGGGCCTACCAGGTCCGGGTCGCCGGATCGACCGAGTACCGGCTCTACACCTCGGTGACCGACCCGGAGACCGGCCGCGAGCTGGGCATGGACGCCGACGGCGTCCGCCCCGAGGACGGCGCCGCGATCGACGCCAAGTACATCGGCCAGCAGAAGAGCTGCAAGTCCCCGTTCCGGCTGAACAACGCCGACGGCGTCTTCGAGTTCGCGTACGAGAACACCATGGACGGCGAGGCGAAGAAGCTGGACAAGTACGCCTCGGCGCTGAACGACCCCCGCAACAAGGTCAACCACCTGGAGCTCATCACCAACGACGCCAAGGCCAGCTCCTACTTCCAGGCCCTGATGACCGCCAAGGGCGTCACCGGGAACGTCCGCGTCGTACCGTGACCGTGCCGGTTACCGTGACCGTGCCCGTTACCGTGACAGTGACCCGCAGCCCCCGAGAGAGAAGCGAGAACACCCCGTGGGAGCCACCTTCTACGTCAGCGCCGACCAGGAACAGACCGGTCCGTGGACCTTCACCGGCGAGCAGCTGAAGGACTGCGTCCGCCGCCACTGGCCGGACGCCACGGTGAGCGGCGCCTTCGAGAACTTCCTGGAGATCCACGCCGAGGTCGAGCCCGGCCGCTGGGCGGAGCTGGCGTACAACCTGCGGCACGGCGCCTTCTCCTTCGAGGACCGGGAGCCGCACTCCGCGCCGCTCACCGTCATCTACACCGCACTGCACGAACTGGCGCCCGCGGTACCGGTGGTGTGGTGGATCGACTACGACGCGGAGCTGGCGCCCCTCGACCTGGCCGGCGGCCGGGAGGCGTTCATCGACAGCTTCCCCGCGTAGGCGCCGCGCCCGACCGCCCGACTGGCCGACCGCCTGCCCTCCTGCCCGTCAACCTGCCTGCCGGTCAGCTGAGTTCGCGCTTGAGGATCTTGCCGGTGGCGGTCATCGGCAGGCTGTCGACGACCTCCACGATGCGCGGGTACTTGTGGCCCGCCATCTGTTCCCTGCTCCAGGCGACCAGTTCGTCCGGGGTGGCCGAGGCGCCGGGCTCGAGGATGACGAACGCCTTGACCTCCTCGCCGTGGCTCTCGTGCGGCACGCCGACGACCGCGGCCAGGCTGATCGCGGGGTGCGTCATCAGCACCTCCTCGACCTCGCGGGGGTACACGTTGAAGCCGCCCCGGATGATCATGTCCTTGGCCCGGTCGACGATGTAGTAGAAGCCGTCCTCGTCCCTGCGGGCCAGGTCGCCGGTGCGGAACCAGCCGTCCCTGATCGCCGCGGCGGTCGCCTCGGGCCGGTTGAAGTAGCCCTTCATGACGCCGTGGCCCTTGACCACGATCTCGCCGACGGCACCGGGCTCGGTGACCTCCGCCCAGTCCGCGTCGATCAGCTTGATCTCCACGCCCCAGATCGGCACGCCGATGGAGCCGGGGCGCGGCTCGCGCCCGGGGTCGGAGAAGGTGACCACCGGTGAGGTCTCGGAGAGGCCGTAGCCCTCCAGGATCCGGATGTGGAGCCGCTCCTCGACCCGGCCGAGGAGCTCCACCGGCAGCGGGGCGCCGCCGGAGACACCGATCCGCAGGTTGCGGGCGATCCGGTCCACGTCGACGGTGTCGGTGAGGGCCCCCAGCAGGGCCCACCACATGGTCGGGACGCCGGCGAAGAAGGTGATCTCCTCGGTGTCCATCAGCCGCACCACCTCCTCCGCGTCGAAGCGCGGCACGAGGTGGAGGGTCGCGGCCGTCGAGAAGCCGGTGTGCATCTGGACGGTGGA